>JAFEFG010000164.1 GCA_018240685.1 Pseudomonadota bacterium
AGCTATTCCTACGGCTACTCGTTCTCCAAGGAACTGCTCGACGAGTGGCACTGGACCGAGCACTTCTCGCCGCAGCCCGAGACGCTGCGCTATCTCAACCACGTCGCCGACAAGTTCGACCTGCGCCGCGACATCCAGTTCAGGTCGAAGGTCGCGGCCGCCCACTACAGCGAGGCGACGCGCAGCTGGGACGTCACGCTCGAGGACGGCAGCCGCCACACGGCGCGGTTCCTGATCACCGCCGTCGGCCCGCTCTCCGCCCCCACCCTGCCGAAGATCCCCGGCATCGAGAGCTTCAAGGGCGAGTCCTATCACACGGCACGCTGGCCGCATGAGCCGGTGCGCTTCGAGGGCAAGCGCGTGGCCGTGATCGGCACCGGCGCCACCGGCGTGCAGACGATCCAGGAAGTGGCCAAGACCGCAGGCACGCTGACGGTGTTCCAGCGCACGCCCAACTGGTGCGCGCCGCTGCTCAACGCCAGGATCGACGAGGCCGAGATGCAGCGCATCCGGGCGCAATATCCGGAGATCTTCGCGCGCTGCCAGGAAACCTTCGCCTGCTTCCTGCACACGCCCGACCCGCGCGGCACGTTCGAGGTGACGCCGGAGGAGCGCGAGGCCTTCTGGGAGAAGCTCTATGCCGAGCCGGGCTTCGGCATCTGGCAGGGCAACTTCCGCGACATCCTCACCAATCGCGAAGCCAACGCGCTGCTCAGCGACTTCGTGGCGCGCAAGATCCGGCAGCGCGTGAAGAACCAGGCGGTGGCGGAGAAGCTGATCCCGAGGAACCACGGCTTCGGCACCCGCCGCGTGCCGCTCGAGACCAAGTACTACGAGGTCTACAACCAGCCCAACGTGACCCTGGTCGACATCAAGGAAACGCCGATCGAGCGCATCACGGAAAAGGGCATCAAGACCAGCAACGCCGAATACGAGTTCGACATCATCATCTACGCCACCGGCTTCGACGCCATCACCGGCAGCCTCGACCGCATCGACATCCGCGGCGCGGACGGGCTCAGCCTGAAGGACAAGTGGAAGCGGGACGGGCTGCAGACCTTCCTCGGCGTGCAGGTGCCGGACTTCCCCAACATGTTCATGCTGGTGGGCCCGCATACCGCACTGGGCAACATCCCGCGCAGCATCGAATACAACGTCGAATGGGTGACAGGCGTGCTGCGCTTCATGAAGGAGCACGGCCTGACGCGCGCCGAATGCCGACCCGAGGCCGCCAGCGACTGGACCGACCACGTGCTGGCGCTGGCCGACGGCCTCCTTTCCATGGAGATCGATTCCTGGATGACGGGCATCAACCGCAACGTCGAGGGCAAGGACACCCGCTCCGTCGCCCGCTACACCGGCTCCGCCCCTGCCTATCGCGCGCGCTGCGAGGAAGTGGCAGCCGGCGGCTACAAGGAGATGGCGCTGTCGTAGCGCGGTCTCCGTCCCGACCGCGGGACGGCAGAGCAGCCCTTGACGGACGTGGAAAAGCTCCGGTTTCCCTTTTAAAAAGGGAAATAAAAACGTTACTTTTTGTAACCGGGTGAATTGTCGGTCGTCATCATGCGCCATCGTCACCCGATTTTAGGCCGGTGACGACGCCGGCCGCGATTCCGGTCCTTACCGCTTCCGACCGGCTTTCCGGAAAGGATTGTTTCGTCAAAAAAAGGACGGCCGCGTGAGCCGTCCTCCAAAGGCGCGAAATGAAACGCCGGCGTCAGATCATTGCGAGCCGTACTTCGGCGTGGTGCAGCCGCCGCATACCCACGGCCAGGCCCAGTCGGCGACCTTGCCGGCGTTGGCCTCCACATAAGGACTCCACGGCTTGGGCGGGATCGCCTTGCTCTGGTAGACGATCGAGAACTGACCGTCGGCCTGGATCTCGCCGATCATCACCGGCTTGGCCATGTGATGGTTCGAGCCCATCGTCACCTCGAAGCCCGACGGCGACTTGACCTTCTGCCCGATCATCGCCTGGCGCACCGCATCGACATTGGTCGTACCGGCCTGCTGCACCGCCTGCGTCCACATGTGGAACAGGATGTAGGCCGACTCCATGGGGTCGTTGGTCACGCGCTTGGGGTTCTTCGTGTAGGCGCGCCATTTGGCGATGAAGGCCTTGTTGGCGGGATTGTCGACCGACTGGAAGTAACTCCAGGCAGCGAGATGGCCGACCAGCGGCCTGGTGTCGACGCCGGCCAGCTCCTCCTCGCCGACCGAGAAGGCGATGACGGGAATGTCCTTCGCCTTGATGCCCTGGTTGCCGAGCTCCTTGTAGAAGGGAACGTTGGCGTCGCCGTTGATGGTCGAGATGACGGCGGTCTTCTTGCCCGCCGAGCCGAACTTCTTGATCGCCGCAACCTCGTTCTGCCAGTCGGCGAAGCCGAACGGCGTGTAGTTCTCCATGATGTCCTCGTCCGCCACACCCTTCTTCTTCAGGAAGGCGCGGATGATCTTGTTCGAAGTGCGCGGATAGACGTAGTCCGTGCCCTCGAGGACGAAGCGCTTCACCTCGCCGCCGTCCTTGCTCATCAGATACTCGACCGCCGGGATCGCCTTGTTGTCGGGAACCGAGCTGCCATAGAAGATGTTGTAGGACGCTTCCTCGCCCTCGTATTCGAGCGGATAGAACAGGAGGCCGTTCAGCTCCTCGAAGACGGGCAGCACCGACTTGCGGCTGACCGAGGTCCAGCAGCCGAACACGGCGGCCACCTTGTCGCGCACCAGCAGCTCGCGCGCCTTCTCGGCGAACAGCGGCCAGTTGGAGGCCGGATCGACCACCACCGCCTCGACCTTCTTGCCGAGCAGGCCGCCCTTGGCGTTGAGATCGGCGATCTGCATCAGCATCAGGTCCTTCAGGATCGTCTCGCTGATCGCCATCGTGCCCGACAGCGAGTGCAGGATGCCGACCTTGATCGTGTCCTGCCCCTGTGCCTGCGCCTGCGCGGCTGGCGCCGCGCCGCCCATTGCCATCAGGAGAGCGCCTACCGCCCCCCACAACGACTGTCGCTTCGTCCACATCATAGGCTCTCTCCTAGAATTTGCGGTTGCCGGAAGAGAGGTCCCCTGCCTCTCCGATCGTCCATGAGTGGCACCAGCTTGCGCGCGGCGCGGAAAAGCCCCGAGAGCCGCGATGGGAAAATGCCTTGGTACCAGTCGGCGCCCCCGCGACGGCGCGCCCGCGCGCGGATCTGGTCGCAAATTGACCGTTCGCCCTGCCTCTGAACGGCACTCCGCCGACCGAATGGGCATATCGCCCCTCACGAGGGCAGGAAGGGTTCCAGTCGGTGTCGCGACGGGGGGTCCAGTCCGGCATCTGGACGCCTGGAGTTTCAACCAACTGGACTGATCGCCACTCGAACCTTGGCACCTGTCCTGCAAGACGACAGGCGATGCAGATTCCCCTGCTCCTCGACCGCTCCAGGCCGGCGACACTGGCGCTCCAGATCGTCGAGCAGCTGCGCGACGCCATCGTGCAGGGGCGCATCGCGCCGGGCGCACGCATGCCGTCGTCGCGCCGGCTCGCGCATCAGCTCGACGTCTCGCGCAACACGGTCGTCCGCGCCTACGAAGTGCTGACGATCGAGAGCTATGTCGAAGCCCGGCCCGCTTCCGGCATCTTCGCCGCTACCCGTCTGCCGGAGTCGCAGCTGCGGCGGCCGCCGCCGCCTGTTCCGTCGCCCGAGGCGGCGCGGGTTCCCATGCCGCTGCCCCAGGCACCGATCCGCGCGCAGGATCTGGTGGCCAAGGCACGCAACCGCCTCGTTCACGACTTCTTTCCCGGCCGGCCGAGTGCCGCCCTGTTCCCGCTCAAGACCTGGCGACGGCTGATCCAGGCCAGCCTTTCCCATGGCGGCGCCGCCGGCCTGTCCCAGTATTCCGACCCGGCCGGGCTCGCGGTGCTGCGGACCGCAATTGCCAGCCATGTCGCCACCGCCCGCGGCATCGTCGCCGATGTCAGCCGCATCGTCGTCACCGGCGGCGTGCAGGAAGGCATCAACCTCGCCGCACGCCTGTTTCTCGGCCCCGGCACGATCGCGGCGATCGAGAACCCCTGCTACCAGGGCGCGCGCTACGCCTTCGAGGCCTGCGGCGCGCAGCTCGCGGCCGTGCCGGTGGACGGCGACGGCATCGTGACCGACGCCCTGCCGCGGGCGCCCGCGGCACTGATCTACGTGACGCCGTCGCATCAGTATCCGACCGGTCATGTCATGAGCCTGGACCGGCGCCATGCCCTGATCGCCTGGGCGCGTGAGCACGGCTGCTACATCCTCGAAGACGATTACGACAGCGACTTCTGCTACGAGGGCTCGCCCCTGCCCTCGCTTGCCGCGCTGGCGCCGGACTGCACCCTCCATCTCGGCACTTTCTCCAAGTCGCTCGGAGCCGGCCTGCGCCTGGGGTACGTCGTCGTGCCGGAGCCTCTCACCGCCGCGGCACGCAGCGCCAAGGCCCTCCTCAACAACGGCAATTCGTGGCTCGACCAGGCGGCGCTCGCCGAGATGATCCGCAGCGGCAGCTATGCGGCCCATCTCGCCCGCATCCGCGTCCGCTACAAGGAAAGCCGCGACAGCCTGCTGCTGGCCCTGCGCCGCCAGTTCGGCAGCGGCGAGGTGAGCGGTGCGGCGACCGGGCTGCACCTGTTCTGGAAGCCGCCGCCCGGCGTGCCCGATGCCCGTGTGCTGGAAGAGATCGCACGCCGGGCGCGCGTCGGCATCTATTCCCTGCCGAGCGGCGGCGCCTGCGACGTGACCGACTCCGAAACGGCACGGCGCGGCGTGATCCTGGGGTATGCGGCGCTGCTGCCGCGTCAGATCGAGCAGGGCATCGCCCGGCTTTCCGAGGCCATCGACGAGGCGCTTGAGCTGCCCAGCCAGCACCTCCCTGCCGCACCGACAGCGACGAGCCACCATCTGGCCCTCCGCTTTGCACACCAGCCGGCTCTACGCCCGTCATCGCTGCCTCGGGCAAGCTCTCGTCCCGACGAGCCAGCGGAGAGCCGGTTGCCCATGCCCATTGTCAGCAGCATCTATCGCTACCCGATCAAGGGCCTGAGCCCGCAGCGGCTGGACCATGTCGTCCTCCAGGCCGGCCAGACATTCCCGCAAGACCGCCTGTTCGCGCTGGCGCGGCCGCGCAGCCCGATCGATGCACACATCGCGAAATGGGCCAAGAAGGGCCTGTTCGTCATGCTGATGCTCGACGAGGCGCTGGCCGAAGTCCGCACCCATCTCGATGTCGAGACGCTCGACTTCACCATCCAGCAGGGCAACCGGCAGCTGCTCGCCGTGAATCTCGCCAGCGAAAAGGGACGCTTCGAGGTCGAGGCCTTCTTCCAGCGCCTGGTGCCGACCTTGAACGGCACGCCGCGGCTGGTGCGGGCAGAGACCGGCGGCCACTTCATGGACAAGCCCGACAACGTGGTGTCGCTCATCAACCTCGCCACGGTGCGCGCGCTCGAAGCGCAATGGGGCTTCGAGGTCGATCCGCTGCGGTTCCGCGCCAATCTCTACATCGACGGCGCCGAACCGTGGGAGGAGTTCGACTGGATCGGGCGCGACATCGTCATCGGCGATGCCGTGATGCGCGTCGACCGTCGCAACGGCCGCTGCGGCGCCACCAACGTCAACCCGGTGACGGGCCGGCGCGACCTCGACATTCCGGGCTCGCTGCGCGCCGCCTTCGGCCACAAGGATCTCGGCGTATACCTGATGACGCGCAAGTCCGGCGCCATCGCGATCGGCGCAACGGTCACGGTGCCGCAACGGTCCGCGCAGACAGCGCACCGGCCGCTCCCTCCGCCTCCGCCGCCCACACCCGAGCGGCGCTTCATGTGCCGCGGCTGCTACTTCATCTACGAGGAGCATCGTGGCCTGCCGCAGCAGGGCCTGCCGCCCGGGACCGCGTTCGCGGACATTCCGGACACCTGGCGCTGTCCCGATTGCGGAACGGACAAGAGCAATTTCCGTCCGCTCGTGCTCAGTGCCGCGTGAGTGTGATCGCTCGCATATGAGGGCTGCTCGCTGCACAGGGAGCGAAGTCCCGTTGTAAGGCTGGCGAAAGCATTAAGGCGGCAACGCAAAGCTTGCGGAAGCGTTCCTCAGGCGGTCGTTCTTCGACCGAAGGAGGAAACACCATGACACCCCGTTATGTTTACGTGGCCTCGATCGCAGCTTCGATCGCCGGCGCGGCACTGCTGATGCCCGTGCTCGCCGACGCGCAGCAGACCGGGGCACCCTCACCGGCCGCCAGCACCAAGTATTGCGAGACGCTGGCGCAGCGCTACTCGGCGCAGCATCCCATCATGGAGGGCGCCAACGCCAGCATCGCCAGTGCGATCAACGACTGCCAGTCCGATCCGGAAGGATCGACCGCGACGCTGATGCGGGCCATGGAGGACGAGAAGATCGCCGTCCCGCCGCGACCCTAGTGCCATCGCCATCGTACGGATCCTGTCCCGGCGCAGGACGCTTCGCCGGGCAGGCGCCGCTCATCGGCCGATCGAGCGGAACCACTGCATGATGCTGTCTCCCGCCCGTTGCAACGGTGCGAACGGATCATCGGACCGATTGCGACGGGCATCGAGGTCGGGGCGGGCCGCGACCTGGCGCGCGGGATCACGGCGCAGACGCTCGAGCAGGATACGGTCGATCTCGCCGTTCTGCGGCAAACCCCGATATCGCTGATAGAGCGCCGCCGCAGCATGGGTCATCGGCCCGGGCGTGCCGTCGACCGGACCAGGATCGAAGCCGAAGGCGTAAAGACGCCCCTGTACCTCCAGCACTTCCGCGGCATTCAGGGGAGGCGAGGTCCGTGCCGAGGCGTTGCCTGCCGGCGCCGGCTCGGCGGACACACGGGCCGGCGGCAGCGGCGGCCGGGCTGGCAAGGGAGTCGGATCCCGCTTGAGGACGGGGGGCCCCACCGGAGTCGGGTCACCGGTCGGCAGTGCATCGGACGTCACCCTCGCGGCGGCCGAAGGCGGCGGGGGCCTCGAAGGCGCCGCGGCCATCACAATCAGCCACGCCATGGCAGCCGCCGCAATCGATGCGGCCGCGGTGCCGGCAACCATGTTCACCCGCGACGCTCTCGGCAGGTACCAGAGCCTGCACCAGGTTCGGGCGGCAGCAAGTCCCGCGACCACCCTCGCGCCAGGATCGCCGGCCATCGCGCGTCGTCCGCACGCCCGAAGTCGATGCAGCAGCGCGACGATCGCGGCTTCGAAGCCCCTCGCCGGCGTGTCGCTACCGTCCCGAACCGCGGCCCGGCCTGATCGCTCGTCGGCACGCACGCCCATCCCTTGATCAACCACCATCACACCCACCTGTTTCCCGGGAACGGAATGCTCGGCGGCGATAGAGGCGGAATCGAAGCAGCGGCCGTGACCAAACTGGGACCTTCGCGTCGACGTCGCCCCCCCGGGGGCGGCGCCTTATCCGTTCCCGCAGCGGGATGGCTTGATGACCGGAGCCGAACTGCCATATGCCAACAATGTCCGAAATGAAGGCCCTGGCTCCCCTGATCGCCCTGGCGCTGGCTGCGATGCTCGCCGGCGCGATGGCGTCCGCACAGACCATCGCCCCGGGCGGCAGCATCGCCAACACCACCGGCATCGGCAGCGGGCTCGGCGATCCGCGCGGGACAGGACCGCATTATCCCAACGGCACGACGCAGCCGGTGCTTCCGCCACCTCCCCCGCCCGGCGGCAACGACCCGCCGCTGACGCCTACGCCGCGCCTGTCGACGGTCAAGCCACCCTCCTACCCGCAGCCTACCGCCCCGTTCGGCCCGCCGGTGTCCGGCCCGTCGGGCGCGGCCGCGTCAGCCCCGCTGCTCGTGCTTCCGGAATCGCCCACCGGCGACGTCTCGTTCCTCGCCGGCTGCTGGCGCACCGAACCGTTCCGGTACGCGCACCAGACAGGCGTGACGACCTATTGCTTCGGCGCGAATGGCAGTGGCCGCTTTCTCTACAAGCGGCTCACCCAGCTCGACTATTCCTGCGCAGCGACGGCGCAAGCAAGCTACAGGGGACCGCAGCTTCGCTTCCACAGCTCGGACATGACCTGCAGCGACGGCAGCACGGCCTATCCCGCCGATCTCGATTGCAGCCGCGGCGTCGACGCGACAGCGACGTGCGTCGCCACGGCCGAGACCGCGACCGGTCGAGAAACCTGGAGCGTACGCCTGCGCCGCGCACGCTGACGCCGCGACGCCCGCCGGACGCGCGCCCGTCCGGTGCGATCAGGCCGTCTTCTGCACCTTGAGCCCGAGCTTGCCGATCGTCTCCTCGCGCATGACGAACTTCTGGATCTTGCCCGTGATCGTCATCGGGAAAGCCTCGACGAACTCGATGTAGCGCGGGATCTTGTAGTGCGCGATCTGGCCCTTGCAGAACTCCCTGATCTCGTCGGGCGTGGCGCTGTGACCCTCGCGCAGCTTGATCCAGGCGCAGATCTCCTCGCCGTATTTCTGATCCGGCACGCCGATCACCTGCACGTCCTGGATCTTCGGATGCCGGTAGAGGAACTCCTCGATCTCGCGCGGATAGACGTTCTCGCCGCCGCGGATCACCATGTCCTTGAGCCGGCCGACGATATTGACGTAGCCCTCGCCGTCCATGGTGGCGAGGTCGCCGGTATGCATCCAGCCGCCATCGTCGAT
>JAFEFG010000165.1 GCA_018240685.1 Pseudomonadota bacterium
TGCCCGACTGGAACGAGGATCCGATCGATGCGGCGGAAGCTGCGAAGTGGCCGCTGCGTCTGCTCACGGCGCCGGGCTATTTCCAGGCGCATACCGCCTTCTCCGGCGTCGACTTCCTGCGCATCCGCGAGGGCAAGCCCTGCTGCGTCCTGCATCCCAGGGACGCCGAGGCGCGCGGCCTCGTGGACGGCGCGGCCGTCCGCCTGTTCAACGATCGCGGCGAGATCGGACTCACCCTGCGCGTGAGCGACGAGGTGCAGCCGGGTGTCGTGCTGGTGCCCGGCCAGCGGCCGACCGGCGAGGCGGTCGCCGGCACGATCAACATGCTGTGCTCGGACCGCTATACCGACATGGGCGAAGGCGCGACCTACCAGAGCACCTGGCTCGATGTCGGTCCCTGGAAGGCCGCGCGTCAGGTCGCAGCAGAGTAGTCCGCCCGGGAGGGGCGCGCGTCAGACGAAGCGGTGCTGCACGCGTTCGCGTTTCATGAGCCTCGGCACGGCCTGCTCCAGGATCAGCGTCTTGAAGTGGTCGGTCTCCTGGTGTGCGGCGAAAGCCGCCGCGTCGGCGAAGACCTCGTAGAAGAAGAACTTCGTCGGATCGCTCGTCGACTGGTGCGTGCAGACCAGCTTGAGGCCGGGTTCGCGTTCAGCCAGGGGCCGGAAGCGGCCGACGATTTCCTCGAGCGCCTCGACCTCGGACGGCTTGGCCTCCCAGGTCACCGTGAATACCAGATCGTTCTTGCACAGTTCGTTGCCGGTCATGTCCGTCTCCTTCTCAACGGTTGATGAAGGAGGTCTAGGCCTGCGACGGCCGCCATCGTTTCGGCGGACCCCGAAGTCCGAAGGAGGCATCCGGCGTTGGCGACCGGAATCGGCGCCGGCCGGCACCTCGGCCTAGGATCGGTGCATGTCTCCGATCCTTCAGCCTAGCGCGTTGCAATCGTTCGCCTTTTCCAGCGTTTCCATTTTTCCAGATCGCCAATCGAGCGATTTCAAGGACTTAGGCTGTGCGTCCCATTTTTTCCCGTTTATTTAATGGGAACCGAACCCCAGGAGCCTTGGCATGGCTGAGCGTCCCCACTCCATCCGCGACATCCCCTGGGCCGTGGTGCGGGACGCCACGGCACGGCGTCATGTCTATCGACGCAACGTGGATCTCTTCCTGAAGGACGGCAGGATCGTCGATATCGCGCCGGCCGGGGCAAGGCCACGGGAGGCGCACGAACCCGTTCTCGACGGCCGCGGCATGCTGGCTCTTCCGGGCCTGGTGAACATTCACAGCCACCCCACCACCGAGCCGGCCTTCCGCGGCGTGCGCGAGGATCACGGCGTGCCCGAGCAGCAGATGACGGGACTGATCGAGCGCCTGCAGGCCTTCCGTCTCGGCGATGACGGACGCGGCCCGGCCGCAACGCTCGCCTATGCCGAGATGCTGCGCGCCGGCACGACGACCGTTTGCGATGTCACTTCGCCCTTCGACGGCTGGCTGGAGACGATGGCCGGCAGCGGCTTGCGCTTCTATGCGGCGCCGACCTTCGCATCGGCGCGCTGGGGCATGAGCGCGCCGCAGATCGTCACCTGGAAATGGGACGAGGCCGCCGGCCTCGCCCAGTTCGGACGTGCCAAGACGGTGATGGCCGAGGCCGAGGCGCACAACTCGCGGCGCCTCAGCGCGATGGTGTTCCCGGCGCAGATCGACACGGTGACGCCCGAGCTGTTCGCCGAGGCGCGTCGTCACGCCGACGAAACGGGCCGCCCCTTCTCGACCCACATCGGCCAATCCATGCCCGAGGTGCGCGAGATGATCCGCCGCCACAATGCGACGCCGGTGCAGTGGGCCGCGGCCCAGGGCCTGCTGAAGCACGACACCGTCCTCGCCCATTGCATCCTGCTCGACGAGCATCCGCAGGTGGGCTGGCACACGGCCAGGGATCTCGACCTGATCGCCGAGAGCGGTGCGTCGGTCGCGCACTGTCCGCAGCCCTTCGCCCGCTACGGGTTGGCGATGGACCATGTCGGCCGCTACCGGGCCCGCGGCGTCAATGTCGGAATGGGCACGGATTGCGCCCCGCACAACCTGATCGAGGAGATGCGGCTGGCGATCGTCGCCGGCCGGCTGATGGCGGCGCATATCGCGAGCCTCGATACCGGCGGCGCCTTCGAGGCCGCGACGCTGGGCGGCGCCCGGGCGCTGGGACGCGACGACCTCGGCGCACTCGCGCCCGGCATGGCCGCCGACATCGTTCTGGTCGATCTCGCCCATCCTTTGATGCAGCCCGCGCGTGACCCGCTGCGATCGTTCGTCTTCCATGCCGCCGATCGTGCCGTGCGTACGGTCCTGGTCGACGGCGCGATCGTGCTGCAGGACGGCGCGCCGCTTCACCTCGACATCGCCGCCGCAGCGGAAAGGCTGGCCGAGTCCCAGGCCCGCATGATCCGTGACACGGGGCGCACCGACTATCGCGGCCGGACAGGCGACGAGATCACGCCCCTGTCTCTCGACCTCCAGGCATAGGCAATGATGTCCGAAAACCGCCAGCGACGCGCCCGTGCCGGTGGAATGATCGACGGCATGGAACTCTCGCAGGAACTGCTCGATCGGGAGGCCTGCTACCGTGCCTTCCAGACTCACGATGCCCGGTTCGACGGACGCATCTTCGTCGGCGTCACGTCGACCGGTATCTATTGCCGGCCGATCTGTCCTGCTCGCGTGCCCAAGTTCGAGAACTGCCGCTTCTTCGCCTCGGCGGCCGGCGCCCAGGAGGCAGGCTTCCGGCCCTGCCTGCGCTGCCGGCCCGAGATCGCTCCGGAACTCGCCTTCTGGCGCGGCACCTCGAATACCGTGAGCCGCGCACTGAAGCTGATCGCCGAAGGCGCGCTCGACGAGAGCGAGGCGGGCGTCGAGGCGCTGGCTGCGCGTCTGGGTGTGGGCGGCCGCCAGCTGCGCCGCCTGTTCCAGCAACATATCGGTGCCTCGCCCATCGCTGTCGCTCAGACACGACGCGTGCTGTTCGCCAAGCACCTGATCCATGACACGCGCCTGCCGATGACGGAGGTGGCTCTGTCAGCCGGCTTCGGCAGCGTGCGGCGCTTCAACGAGACGTTCCGCAAGATGTTCGGCCGGCCGCCCTCGGCACTGCGGCGCGCCCAGAAGGGAGCCGCAGCGACGGCGAACCACTCGGCCGAGCAGGGCGTCACGCTGCGCCTCTCCTATCGGCCGCCCTATGACTGGGCCGGCATGCTGGATGCCCTGGCGACGCGCGCCGACCCGCGCGTGGAACGGGTCGAGGGCGATGTATGGCACCGCGCCATCGAACTCGACGGCCGCAAGGGCGGCGTCTCTGTGGCGCATCTGCCCCAGCGCAACGCCGTTGCCGTGACCATCCGCTTCCCCGAGGTGCGCGCGCTGCCGGCAATCGTCGCGCGCGTGAAACGTGTGTTCGACCTCGGTGCGGACATCGCCACGATCGGCAGCCATCTCTCCCGCGATCCGAAGCTTGCGCCGCTGGTCGCGCGCCGCCCCGGGCTGCGCGCGCCCGGCGACTGGGATCGCGACACGGTCGGCACCTCGCTCGATGCGGAAGCGCCACCGGCATGGCGGCCCTGGCATGCCTATGCCGCGCAGCATCTGCGGATGGCGTCCCATGGCTGAACGCCTCACCCTGTTTCGCGACCATCTGCCGACGCCGATCGGCGACTTGGTCGTAATCGCCGACGCAGAGGGCAAGCTGCGCGCCGTCGACTGGACGGACTACGATGCGCGCATGAAGCGCCTGCTCGATCGCGCCTACGGCCGGAATGGCTACGCGCTGCAGGCGAAGCGCGATCCGGGCGGCCTCTCCTCCGCGCTGCGCCGCTACTTCAAGGGCGATATCGCCGTCCTCGCGACCCTGCCGGTCGCCGCGCCGGGCACTGCATTCCAGAGCAGCATCTGGCAGGCGCTGCGCCGGATTCCCGACGGAACGACGATCAGCTATGCGGAGCTTGCCCGTCGCATCGGCAAGCCGAAGGCAGTCCGCGCCGCGGGCCTTGCCAACGGACAGAATCCCGTCAGCATCGTCGTGCCCTGCCATCGTGTCATCGGCTCCGATGGCAGCCTGACCGGCTATGGCGGCGGCCTTCCGCGCAAGCGATGGCTGCTCGAGCATGAAGGCGCGCAGATGCGGTCGGTCACGGAAGAAGGCCGAGCGACAAAATCGCAGCGAAACTGAGGCTTTTCCTGTCCGCCGCGCGACCACCTTTCGCCGCGGATGCGCAGCGGGTACGCTTATCGAATATTCGGCGATCACGATGGCGGACGCCGACCGAGCGACCGGAAGTCAACGACACGACCTGATCGAAGCGCAGACCATGCCCATCCGTTTCACCATCGATCACGCCAGCCGCTTCGTCCACGCGGTTGCCGACGGCGTCGTCACGTTGAGGGACATGGAGGACTATCTGGATCAGGTCGTCGTCCAGGGCGCTCTTCCCTATCGCAAGCTCTGGGATTGCAGGAACGTCCTCTATCAGTATGACGACGGCGACATGATGGCCATCGGAGCGCGCATCTCCGCCTACGGCAGCCTGGGCTCGCGCGGTCCGATCGCGATCGTGGCGATTACACCCGAGGCCATCGACGCCTCCTTGCGCTACGCCAATCTCGGCGGCGCCAGGCGCCCCACCAAGGTCTTCCAGAGCGAAGCCGAGGCCCGCAGTTGGCTCCGGAGCCAACCAGAGGAACCTCCACAATAGGCGGATCCGGTCGTCGCTGTCGTCGCACTGTCGTTGTGACGGAAGCAGCGCGAACCGACGCCGCGCATCGGCCTGTTCCCGCTGGGGAGCCGCGTCAGTCCGCAGCCATCCCGACGTTCCGGCGCTGCAGCCGCAGCTGCGATGCGGTCGCCCGACCGTCGCCGACCGGCTGGTAGACCACGCTGAACAGCGTGCGGGCCCGTGCCAATGCGTCGCCGAATCCCTTCTGCTCGCTCTCGAAGGAATCGAAGCCGCAGCGCAGCAGGAACGGAAGCTGGTCCTGCAGCACGCCGCCGGTCGCGCGCAGGGCGCCGCGATAGCCGAACCGATCCCGCAGCAATCGCGCCTGGCTGTAGGCGCGGCCATCGCTGAACTTCGGGAAGTGCAGCACGATCAGCCTGAGCGTCCCGAGATGCGGCTCCAGCGCCTCGACCGGGTCGGTGTTCGCGAGCGACACGGCAGGGTGTTCCGGCTCCTTGAGCCAATCGGCAAAGGCGAGCGGCACCAGCCCCGTATCGACGACGGGCGCCGTCGAGCCTTCCTTATACAGCGGCATAGACGCGATCCTTGAACGGTTGGGCGCCGATGCGCCGATAGGTGTCGACGAAGCGCTCGCCGTCGCGACGCGATTCGAGGTAGGTGGCGACAAGGGCATCGATCGCCTCGACGACACGGTCGGCCGTCACCGCGGGACCGATGATGGTGCCGATGGCGGTCCGGCCGAAGTCGACATCGCCGCCCAGCGTGATCTGGTAGAGCTCGACGCCGTTCCTGTCGACGCCGAGGATGCCGATGTGGCCGACGTGATGGTGGCCGCAGGCATTGATGCAGCCCGAGATCTTGATCTTCAGGTCGCCGATGTCGTGCTGGCGCGCGAGATCGGCGAAGTGGGCCGAAATGCGCTGCGCCACGGGGATGGAGCGGGCATTGGCGAGCGCGCAGTAGTCGAGCCCCGGGCAGGCGATGATGTCGGTGATCTTGCCGACATTGGCCTCGGCGAAGCCCAGGCGCTGCAGGGCGCGATAGACGGCCGGCAGATCCTCGATGGCGACATGCGGCAGGACGAGGTTCTGCTCATGGCTCACCCTCACCTCGCCCTGGCTGTAGGCATCGGCGATGTCCGCCACGCCCTCCATCTGCGCGGCGCTGGCATCGCCCGGCGGCGCACCGGCGGGCTTCAGCGACACGGTCACGATGACGTGGCCCGGCACGCGATGCGGTGCGATGTTCGACTTGAGCCAGAGCGCGAAGTCGCGATCCTCGAGCCTGAGCGCCTCGACCTCCGGCACGCGCGTCCGCTTGGCCCGGAGCGGCGGCGGCGCGAACTGGCGCGCAATGGCCTCGATCGTCTCGGGCGCCAGCCTGAGGGCACTGTCCTTGATGGCGGCGAACTCGGCCTCGACCTCCTCGCGCACCTTCTCCACTCCCAGCTCGTGGACCAGTATCTTGATGCGTGCCTTGTAGAGGTTGTCGCGCCGGCCGTAGCGGTTGTAGACGCGCAGCGTCGCCTCGAGATAGGCGAGCAACTCGTCCCTGGGCAGGAAGTCCCGCAGCGTCTTGCCGATCAGCGGCGTGCGGCCCAGCCCGCCGCCGACGATCACCTCGAAGCCGACCTCGTCCTGATCGTTCCGCCACAGGCGCAGGCCGACATCGTGGACCCGCACCGCCGCGCGGTCGTTGGGCGAGCCGGTGATGGCGATCTTGAACTTGCGCGGCAGGAAGCTGAATTCCGGATGCAGCGTCGACCACTGGCGCACGATCTCGCACCAGATGCGCGGATCCTCGATCTCGTCGACCGCCGCGCCCGCGAAATGATCGGCGGTGACGTTGCGGATCAGGTTGCCGGAGGTCTGGATGGCATGCATGTCGACCTCGGCCAACGCCGCCAGCGCATCGGGCGCATCCTCGAGCCTGATCCAGTTGAGCTGCAGGTTCTGGCGCGTCGTGAAATGACCGTAGCCGCGGTCGAACTTGCGCGAGATGTCGGCGAGCTTGCGCAGCTGGCGCGCCGACAGCGTGCCGTAGGGAATGGCGATCCGCAGCATGTAGGCGTGGAGCTGCAGGTAGAGGCCGTTGGTGAGGCGCAGCGGCTTGAACTGCTCCTCCGTGAGCTCGCCGGCAAGGCGACGGTGCACCTGGTCGCGGAACTGGTCGATGCGTTCCGCGATCAGCGCGCGGTCGAAGTCGTCGTAGCGATAGAAATGCGTATCAGGCATAGCGCACCGCCTCGGCGGCAATGGCCGCGAAGGTAAGACCCGAGGCCCGGATCTTCTCCCGCAACGACAGGGGTTCGATCCGCCCTTCCTCGTCCTCGCTGACGGCGACCAGGAACGGGTCGACGGCGTCGAAGGACCGCCTTCTGGCGTGCTCCAGAAGCGCTTCTGCATCGGACCGGTTTCGCGCCACCACCGCGCGCTCCAGCCGTTCGGTCCAGTACCCGGCTTCATCGAAGAACACGACTGCACCGTCGACCAGACGATTGGCGGAGACGACCTGCAGGTCGCCGGAGAGATTCTTTGCCATCAGGACACCTGTGCCAGGGGTTGTTCGCGGGTTTCGGCGAGCGCGGCCACGGCGCCGACGACGATGAGGCTGGGACCGGTGTCGCCGCGGGACGTATGGACCACCGCAAGCCGCGCCAGTTCAGACAGGCGGCCGACCGACACCCGTTCATCGGGACGCGTGCCGTTTTCGATGATGGCGACGGGCGTGTCGGGCGAAGCGCCTGCGCCCAGGAGCCGGTCGCGTACGGTCGGCGCTTCGCTCGCGCCCATGTAGATCGCCACGGTGTGGCCTTGCGCGGCCAGCGTCGGCCAGTCCGGGTCGCGGCCGGTCGCGGCGCCATGGCCCGTCACGAACGTCACGGCCGACGCCAGGCGTCGATGCGTGAGCGGAATGCCGGCCGACGCCGCCGATCCCAGGGCGGCCGTGATGCCGGGCACGACTGCGACCGGCAGCCCTGCCGCCCGCAAGGCCTCGACCTCTTCGCCGCCGCGTCCGAAGATGAAGGGATCGCCGGCCTTGAGCCGCACGACCGTCTGGCCCGCGCGGACACGGCGGATCAGCTCCGCCTCGATGTCCCGCTGCGCCCATTTTGCCCGTCCCTTGCGCTTGCCGACGGGCACGAACTCGGCGTCGCGACGCGCCCGGTTCAGGATGGCGGCTGGCACGAGGTCGTCATGCAGGATGGCGTCCGCCTCCTGCAGGAGCCGGGCCGCCAGCAGCGTCAGGAGATCCGGATCGCCTGGCCCGGCACCGACGATGTGCGCGATGCCGACGGATGCGCCCGGGCGGTTGGTGCCATTGAGTTCGCTAACGACGACACGGCGGGCGCCGGCCTCGTCGCCGGCGAGCGCCAGCCTCCCCGCCGGACCTTCGACGATCCGGCACCAGAAGGCACGGCGCCGCGCCGGCTCGGCCATCAGGTCGTTCACCTGCCGTCGGAACGCCTTCGCGAGCGAGGCCACGACGGCGATCCGTTCGGGCACCAGGGCCTCGATGCGGGCCCGCAGCGTCGTCGCCAGGGTCGGTGAACTGCCGCCGGTCGAGATGGCGACCACCACGTCACCGCGATCGACGATGGCCGGCATGATGAAGTCGCTGATTGCCGGCCGGTCGACGACATTGACCGGAACCCCGGCGGCGCGGGCCGCAGCCGCCGCCTCGGCGTCGCGCT
>JAFEFG010000166.1 GCA_018240685.1 Pseudomonadota bacterium
GCATGGCCGCGGCCATGCGCCCGGAAATCGTCGACAATCCGCCGATGCGTCCGGTGCCCGGGAAGCCGCGCTTCGAGATCTGGCGCGATTCCCGTCTCGCGGCCCTGCCCCACGACGTGCTCTTCATCTGGGGCCGCGAAGACCGGGTGATGCCGATCGACGGCGTTTTCACCCTGCTGAAGCAGATCCCCAGGGCGCGCCTCTACGTGGTGCCGCGTTGTGGCCACTGGGCGCAATGGGAGCATGCGGGCGAGTTCAATCGCGTCGCCGCGAATTTCTTGTCCGCTTAGACGCTGCAATGCCAAGGTAGCAATCCGAGGGATGTGACCCAGCCAGACTTCGATGCGACGGCCGGTCGTGCGGAACGGCCACTAAAGGACGATCTGGAGAAACTCAGCCACGACGTGCGGATGGACGGCGTGGCCTTCTGGCGCGTGCATGAGTCCGTCCCGTGGCGCAAACGCCTGGACCCCGGCGCCTTCGTCTATTTTCTCGCCGTCATCTCGGGCCGCCTGACGTTGCGCGTACAGTTTCCCGAGCAAGAAGTCATTCATCTCGGCCCGGGCGACGCGGTCTCTCTCAGCGGCATGTCCCAGCACCTGTTCGAGGCCGGCAGACCCGGGACGGCGGAACCCACCGGACGCTTTGAGCTGCTGGACTTCGCGGTCGGCCGCAGCCGCGATGCCGATGTCGACCTCATGATCGGCGTCGCGCCGCACGAAGCGATGGCGCTCGCCAACATGATCAACGGGCCGCTGCCGATCCTGAAGGCACGCGACGCGGAATATTCCCGCCACATCTGGAAGGCCTTCGAATTTCTCGAGGACGAGTTCCGCGAACGGGAGATGCATTTCGACCGCGATCAGATCGTACGCCGCATGGCGGAAATCATGTCCATCAACATCAACCGGGCGATCAGCCATCGCGGTGACCGCGGCGTCCGCAACTTCACGGCCCGCCGATCGAAGGCCTATCACCGCAACATGCGAGGGATCTGGCGTTCCCTGGCGCAGTTTCTGCTGCGGCCCTTCGACGATTGGAGCGTCGCCCGCCTCGCGCGGAGCGCCGGCATGTCGCGCACCGCCTATTGCGAGAGCTTCCGGCTCGTCACCGGAATGACGCCGAAGAAAAGCATCAGCCGCATCCGTCTGGCACTCATCGCCCGCAAGCTGACGGCGGACAATCTTCCCCTGGACGCAGCGGCCGACCTCGCCGGCTACAATTCCACCGCGGCGTTCATCCGCGCCTTCCGGCGCGAATTCCGCGAAACGCCCGCCCGGTGGCGCGCGGCGCAGCGACCGTGACCGCCGGCGCTTCTCCCATGCACAGGAATGGCGTCCCCGAGAGGATTCGAACCTCCGACCTCCGGTTTAGGAAACCGCTGCTCTATCCGGCTGAGCTACGGGGACGTGGGCGGACCACTAGCAAAAAACGCCTCGACTGTCAGGACTTTCGCACCCGTCCCCCGGACCGGGCGGAGCGGGCCTCCGCCCCTTGATTTCCGCCCGCCGCGCGGGTGTGATCGCGCAGGTTCGCGTTCCGTTGCGTTTCAGGCCTGCGCGTCAGGCGTCAGGACAGGACAGAGAGCAAGACTCGGCAGGGAGCGGACCATGCAGTTCGGACTGTTCGGCGGCGCCAGGACCAGGGCCAGCGTCGGCATGGAGGACAGCCTCGGCTACGACAGCTTCATCGAGTACGTGATGGAAGCCGACCGGCTGGGCTTCCGGCACGTGTTCATGGTCGAGCACCACTTCACCGGCCACGGCCAGGTCTCGGCCTCGATGACGCTGCTGGCCTATCTCGCCGCCAGGACCCGCACCATCCGGCTCGGCACCGCGGTCGTGGTGCTGCCGTGGCACAATCCGGTGCTGATCGCCGAGCAGGCGGCGACGCTCGACCTGCTGAGCGGCGGCCGGTTCGACTTCGGCGTCGGCAAGGGCTACCGCCAGGCCGAATTCGATGGCTTCTGCATCCCCATGGCCGAGGCGACCGAGCGCTTCGACGAGGCGATGGAGATCATCCGCAAGGCATGGACCAGCACGGGACGGTTCAGCCACCACGGCAAGCGCTGGCACTACGACGACATCCTGGTCGAGCCCGAGCCGCTGCAGCGGCCGCATCCGCCGCTGTGGCTCGCCGCCGGCAGCCAGGACAGCATCCGCCGCGCCGCGCGCGAAGGCTACAACCTGCTGCTCGACCAGCTCGCGCAGACCGACCAGATCGTGCAGCGCATCGCGCTCTTCCGCGAGGAGTGCGCGCGCGTCGGCCGGCCCTATCGCTCCGACATGGTCGCGACCGCGCGGGCGCTGCAGCTCGTCCATTCCGAAGACGAGCGTGCCGAAGCCTACGAGACCCGCCGCCGCGTCGTCAGCACGATCGGCGCGCTGGCCCGCGACCGGCTCGCCGACCGCGTCGAGGAGGACACGGCACCGCTGCTCGGCACGCCGGACGAGGTGATCGCCCGGCTGAGGCAGCTCGAGGCCGGCGGCGCGACCAACATCCTGCTGGTCGATCCGAACGCCTCCGTCGCCAACCTGCGCGCCTTCGCCCGCGAGGTGATGCCGGCCGTGCAGTCGGTCTCCGCCGCCGCCCAGTGACGGCGCGGCCGGCGCTCAGGACAGATCGACCCGCCCGCCGCGCAACGACTTCAGCGCGCCATGCCGCTTCTTCTCGTCCAGCCGCCGGCGCTTGCTGCCCTTCGTCGGCTTGGTCGGCTTGCGCGGGACCGGCGGCCGCGCGGCGGCACGGATCATCGCCACGAGGCGCGCCAGCGCCTCCTCGCGGTTGCGCTTCTGGCTGCGCTCGCTCTGCGCCGTCAGCACCAGCACGCCTTCGCGCGTGAGCCGCTGGCCGGCCAGCCGTTCGAGCCGGCGGCGCACGTCGTCGGGCAGCGACGGCGAGCGGCGCACGTCGAAGCGCAGCTGCACCGCGGTCGAGCTCTTGTTGACATGCTGGCCGCCGGGACCGGCGGCGCGCACGAAGCTCTCCTCGATCTCGCCCGGATCGAGCCAAAGCGTGCCGTTGACGCGGATCGGCGCAGCTTTGGCCGAGCCCATCATTCGCGCAGGCCCATGCGGGTCGCCTGGTAGCGGGCCTCGATGCTGTCCCAGATCTGCGCCTCGAGCGACACGCCGTCGAAGCGGTCGATCTGCTGCAGGCCGGTCGGCGAGGTGACGTTGATCTCGGTGAGATAGTCGCCGATCACGTCGATGCCGACGAAGATCAGGCCGAGGCGCGACAGCTCGGCCCCGATGATCTCGCAGATCTCGATGTCGCGCTTGCTGAGCGCGGCCTTCACCGCCTTGCCGCCGACATGCATGTTGGAGCGCGCCTCGCCCTCGGCCGGCACGCGGTTCACGACGCCGGCCGGCTTGCCGTCGATCAGGATGATGCGCTTGTCGCCCAGACGCACCTCCGGCAGGTAGCGCTGCGCGATCACCGGCTCGCGGCTGCGCTGGGAGAACATCTCCAGCAGCGAGGCGAAGTTCTCGTCGCCCGGCCGCAGCCGGAACACGCCGGAGCCGCCGTTGCCGAACAGCGGCTTCAGGATGATGTCCTGATGCTCGTCGCGGAACTCGCGCAGCGCGCGCGCATCGGCGGTGATGAGCGTGGGCGGCATCACGTTGTCGAAGTGGGTGACGAACAGCTTCTCCGGCGCGTTGCGCACGCTGGCCGGATCGTTCACCACCAGCGTCTTCGGATGCACGTGCTCCAGGAGATGCGTCGTGGTGATGTACGACATGTCGAACGGCGGATCCTGGCGCAGCAGCACCACGTCGAAGCCGGCGAGGTCGCACATCTCGGCGGCGCCCAGCGTGAAGTGGTTGCCCTTCTCGCGCCTGAGCTGCAGCGGCTGGGCGCGCGCCATAACCTTGCGGTCGCGGAAGATCAGCTCCGGCGGCGTGTAGTGCCACACCTCGTAGCCGCGACGCTGCGCCTCGAGCCCCAGCACGAAGGTCGAATCGCCGTCGATGTCGATGGTGGACACATGGTCCATCTGAATGGCGACCTTGAGCTTCATGGGTACATCCTGTCGGCGGCAAAAGGGAGCGTCAGTTAAGCCCGCGGCGCAATTCCTGCAACAGGGCCGATGCCCGCTGCCGCAGCGCCGGTTCGGCGGGAACGCCCGCGAGGCCGAGGAAGCGTTCGAACGCGGCGATGGCGGCGCGGCGGTTGTCGAGCCGGGCGTTGATCTCGCCGGCCTCGAACAGCAGGTCCGGCCGGTCCGGCGCGATGGCGAGCATGCGATCGAGCGAGCGCGCCGCGCCGATCCAGTCCTCGCGCTTGGCCAGCCGCAGGCGGATGTTGTTCTCCAGCCGCAGCAGCACGTCGCGATCCGCCACGGCGTCGAAATGCTCGGGCAGGAGCTCGGACTCCGGGCCCAGCACCTGGCGCAGCAGGCCGCGCAGGTCGGCCGCATCCCGCACAGTGCCGCCATGGAAGGGATCGAGCACGTACCGGGCGCCGTCGATCGCGACCCGGATCAGGAAATGGCCCGGAAACGCCAGCCCTTCCGCGTCCCATCCCTGCGCCCGCGCGACGTGCAGGTAGAGGAGCGACAGGGCGACGGGCAGGCCCTTGCGCCGTTCGATCACCCGCGGCAGGTCGGTGTTCTGCAGGTCGTCGTAGGTCTCGCTGTCGCCGCGATAGCCATAGGCCTGGGCGATCACCTCGCCCAGCCGCTCGGGCACCGCGCCCCGCCGGTGGACCAGGTCGGCGAGATCGGCGGCCATCGCCGCCACATGCTGGCGATAGGGCGCGCGATCGATCGGCGCATCGCGCTGCAGCGCCGCCATCTCGAACGCAGCCTCCAGCACGTCGAGCCGCGCGCCGTCGCCGGCACACAGCGCACGCAGGCGTTCCAGATCCTGGCGCCGCAAGGGCTGTTCAGACGCCACGCCTCACTCCGGCGCCCGCCACACGTCCGGCAGATGGCGCGGCCACAGCCCCACCACCAGCACGGCATCGAAGCGCAGGGAATGGGCGGCGTATTGCGGGTGGCGCGCCACGAACAGGCTGGCGGCGCGGGCGACCCGGCCGAACTGCCGGCCATGCAGCGCGAACGCCGCCGTCTCGAGATCGGCGCGCGCCTTCACCTCGACAAAGGCCAGCACGCCGCCGCGGCGCGCGACGATGTCGATCTCGCCCAGCCTGGTCTTGTAGCGGCGGGCGAGGATCGAGTAGCCAGCCAGGCGCAGGCGCCACACCGCGCGCCATTCCGCGGCATGGCCTAGTCGATGAGCCTTCTGGCGGGCCTCCGTGGTCATGATGCCCCTTCCCGCTTGAGCGCCAGAGCCCGAGCATAGACCTCGCGGCGCTTGAGGCCAAACCGCGCCGCGACCTCGGCGGCGGCATCCTTCACCGACGCCCCGGCCATCGCCGTCCGCAACGCAGTATCAAGCGCATCGGCGGCCGGCGCGGCGGCCTCGCCCGGCGGGCCGATCACGATCGCGATCTCGCCCCTCACCTCGTCCTGGCCCGCATAGTGGGCTGCAAGGTCCGGAAGCGGCGCGCGGCGCACCTCCTCGAACAGCTTGGTGAGCTCGCGCGCCACCGCGGCAGGCCGGTCGCCCAGGAGCTCCGCCAGATCGGCGAGCGATGCCGCCAGCCGGTGCGGCGCCTCGAAGAAGACCAGCGTCGCCGGCACCGCGCCCGCTTCGGCGATGGCGCGGCGGCGCTCGACGGCCTTGGCCGGCAGGAAGCCGCCGAAGAAGAAGCGGTCGGTCGGCAGGCCGGACAGCGCGAGCGCCATGGGAACGGCGGACGCGCCCGGCACCGCCGTCACCGGGTGGCCGCCGGCGAGCGCCGCGCGCACCAGCCGGAAGCCCGGATCGGAGACCAGCGGCGTGCCGGCATCGGAGACCAGCGCCACGCGCTTGCCCTCGGCGAGGGCACGCAGGATGCGCGGTTCGGCCGCCTCCTGCGTGGCGTCGCTGTAGGCGATGGTGGGCGCGGCGATCCCGTAGTGGCTGGCGAGCTTGGCGAACACGCGCGTATCCTCGCAGGCGACGAGATCGGCTTCGCGCAGCACGTCGAGTGCACGCAGCGTGATGTCGCGCAGGTTGCCGATCGGCGTGGCGACAATATGGAGGCCGGGCGCGAGCGGCGGTTTACGGCCGGCGTGCGCGCCGTTAGCTTGTGACTGACTGTGTTCGTCCATCTGCATTTGCCCGCCGGAGTCTCGCGCCGATGCGTTTACCCTTCTTTGCGCTCGCCACTGCTGTCCTCCTGCTGGCCGCCTGCAGCGAATCCTCGCAGACTACCACGCTGGCGCCGCCGCCCAAGCCCGCCGGTCCACAGATGGGATCGCCCGTGACCGCCTCGGGCAAGGCGCGCATCGCGCTCCTGCTGCCGCTGTCGGGCCGCACCGCCCCGATCGGCCGGTCGATGCAGCAGGCGGCCGAGATGTCGCTGTTCGATTCCGGCGCCAAGGATCTTGCGCTGTCCACGTATGACAGCGGCGAGACTCCCGATGCCGCCGTCCAGGCCTACACCAAGGCCCGCACCGACGGCTGTGCGCTCGTGCTCGGCCCGCTGTTCGGCACTTCCGCCACCGCCCTCGCGCCGCTGGTCCAGCAGGGCGGCGCCAAGGCGATCTCGTTCTCCAACGACGAGAAGGCGGCCCAGCCCGGTGTCTGGATCATGGGCATCGCCGCGCCGCCGCAGGTGCGCCGCGTCGTCGACTACGCGATCTCGACCGGCATCAAGCGCTTCGCCGCCTTCGCGCCGCAGACGACCTACGGCGATCAGATGGCCCAGGTGCTGCGCGAGGCGGCGACGGCCCGCGGCGCCACCGTGGTCGCGGTCGAGGAATTCTCGCCCCAGAGCCTCGACATGACTGCTGCCGCCAAGCGGCTGGCCGCCGCTGCCGCGGCCGGCGACGGCAAGGTCGCGATCCTGGTGCCGGTCGCGCCGCCGCAGCTCTCGGCGGTGCTCGCCTCGCTGTCGGCCGCCGAGATCGACACCAGCAAGGTGCAGCTCATCGGCACCGGCGTGTGGGACGTCGCCGGCCTCGGCTCCGAGCCGATGCTGCGCGGCGCCTGGTACGCCGCGCCCGACCCGGCCAAGCGCGCCGACTTCGAGCGGCGGTTCGTCGCCACCTACGGCCGCCCGCCGCATCGCCTCGCCACCCTCGCCTACGATGCCGTGGCGCTGGCGGCCCAGCTCGCGCGGCTGAAGCCGGGCGGCGACTTCTCGGCCGAGGCCATCACCAATCCGGCCGGCTGGTCCGGCATCGACGGCATCTTCCGCTTCCTGCCCGACGGCCGCTCCGAACGCGGGCTGGCGGTCATCGAGATCCAGGGCGACCGCAGCTCGGTCGTGAGCCGCTCGCCGACCTCGTTCGGCCAGATGGCCACGAACTGACGGAGCGATGCCGGCCCCGCGATGACAGCCCCGCCCCGCGCTATTCTGCCCCGCGCCATCCTGTTCGATCTCGACGACACGCTGATCCGCGCCTATGCGCAGCCGGAGGAGGCGTGGACGCGCCTTCTCCATATCTTCTCGGCGCATCTCGACGCCCATGACGCAGCCGCCATCGAGCGTGTGAGAGAGGCGATCGCGACGGAGGCCCGCGCTTTCTGGTCCGACGAGGCGGAGGCTGCCAAATGGCGCCTCGACATTCCCGGCGCGCGCCGGCTTTCGGTGCGACGTGGGTTCGCGCGGCTCGGCCGGACCGACGAAGACCTCGCCGACCGCATCGCCGACGCCTTCACCGAGATGCGCCGCCGCGAGTACCGCCTCTATCCCGACGCCCACGCCACGGTCGACACGCTGCGCGCCGCCGGCGTGAAGCTGGCGCTGGTCACCAACGGCGCCGGCGAGACGCAGCGCGCCAAGATCGAGCGCTTCGACCTCGGCCACCGCTTCGACCACATCCAGATCGAAGGCGAGTTCGGCCAGGGCAAGCCCGAGCCGGCCGTCTATCGCCACGCCCTCGAACGCCTCGGCGTCGACGCCGGCGACGCGTGGATGGTGGGCGACAACTACGAGTGGGAAGTCGTGGCGCCGCAGAAGCTCGGCCTGAGCGGCATCTGGTACGACCCTTTCGGCGCCGGCATCCCGGCCCATGCCTCGGACCGGCCCACGCGCATCATCAAGCGCCTCGGCGAGCTGGTCGAATAGCGCTCCCGCCTGCCGGAGAAGAGAGCGCCCGACGCGGCGCACGCGCCGGCGGGAATCGGCTTGACCGGCGCCGAAAAAGTCCGGTCCCCTTTTAAAAAGGGAAATAAAAACGTTACTTTCCGTAACCGCCTTTTCCCGCCCGTTTTTTTCGCACACCGCCATGGCCCCAGCTTAAGGCCATGGCCACCGGATCGACGATTCCGGTCGTTACCGGTTGTCGGTTCGATCAGGCGAGCGACTCTTCCCGCCAATCCTCGAT
>JAFEFG010000167.1 GCA_018240685.1 Pseudomonadota bacterium
CAGGACTACAGCCCCGAGGCGTTCCAGCTCCTGTTCAACGTCTTCCGCGACGTCCTGAAGGCGACCCCGGTGCGGTGAGCGCGTGGGGCTCCCCCCCTCAGCCCGCCTCTTCCCCGATGACGGGGGAGAGGGGCCCGAGAAGGTGAGCCTCGGCGCCGGATGACGGCCGGGGGCAAATGTGCGATGGGCGGATGTGAAGAGGATGGCCCGCAAGGATGACTGCAGCTTCGTGACTCGGTGGCGTCCATTTGGGTGGCGTCCCTTGGGGTGGGTGGCGCTGGCTTTTCTGATCAGCCTCGCGACGCTCCATCTGCACGCCCAGTTGCACGCCCAGTCGCGGCCCGAGGCGACGCCCGGGACGATGGGCGGGACGACGCCCAAAGCGACACCCGCGCCGTCACCGGCGGCAGACGGTTTCGTCGGCAGCGAGCGCTGCGCGGCCTGTCACACCAAGGAGCATGCGGCGTGGCGCGGCACCCAGCACGCACACGCCCTGCAGCCCGCGACCGAGGCGACGGTCCTCGGCGACTTCAAGGATGCGACCTTCGATAAGGACGGCACGCGCGCCCGCTTCTTCCGCCGTGACGGCCGCTATCTGGTCGAGACCGCGGGGCCCGACGGCAAGCCGGGCACGTTCGAGATCAAGTACACGCTGGGCGTGGCGCCGCTGCAGCAATATCTGATCGCCCTGCCCGACGGCCGGCTGCAGGCCTTCGGCATCGCCTGGGACACGCGCCCCGCCTCGGCCGGCGGCCAGCGCTGGTTCGATCTCTATCCGGGCCAGAAGCTCGCGCCCGGCGATCCGCTCCACTGGACCGGCATCCAGCAGACCGCGAACTTCATGTGCGTGGACTGCCACGTCACCGACCTGCGCAAGGGCTACGACGCGGCGGCCAACACCTATCATTCGACCTGGAGCGAGCCGGGCGTGGGCTGCGAGGCCTGCCACGGTCCGGGCGCCGCCCATGCCGCCGATCCGAAGGTGAAGCTGCCGGCGCAGTTCCCGGCGCGGGCACGCAACCTCTGGGGCACCGATCCCGCCAAGCGGCCGGTCGTGCCCGCCGAAGGCCGCACCGCCGAGGTCGAGACCTGCGCGCGCTGCCACGCGCGGCGCACCCAGCTCACCGACGCCATCCATGCCGGGCAGCCCTTCGGCGACGGCTTCCGCCTCTCGCTGCTGGACCGCGGCCTCTATCACGTCGACGGCCAGATGCAGGACGAGGTGTTCAACCACGGCTCGTTCCTGCAGAGCCGCATGTTCTCCAAGGGCGTGAGCTGCTCGGACTGCCACGACCCGCACACCCAGAAGCTGCGCGCCGACGGCAACGCGGTGTGCGAGCAGTGCCACGAGGCGAAGAAGTACGCCACGCGCGAGCATCACTTCCACGATCCCGCCTCGAAGGCCGGCCAGTGCGCGACCTGCCACATGCCGACCGTGACCTACATGATCGTCGATCCGCGCCACGACCACAGCATCCGCGTGCCGCGCCCCGATCTCGCCCGGACGCTGGGCGTGCCCGATGTCTGCGCCACCTGTCATGCCGACAAGCCGGCCGGCTGGACCGCGCAGCAGCTCGAGCAGCGTCTGGGCCATCCGCCGTCGGGCTTCCAGACCTTCGGCCCGGCCTTCTTCGCCGCCGACCAGGGCGCGCCCGGCGCTTCCGACCGGCTGGCGAAGATCGCCAACGATCCCGCCCAGCCCGCGATCGTGCGCGCCTCGGCGATCGAGCGCCTGGGCGGGCTCGATCCGGCGCTGACCGGCGTCGATCCCGGCCGCGCGCTCGGCGATCCCGATCCGCTGGTGCGTGCCGCCGCCGCCGAGGCGCTCTCCTCGGCCGACACCGCGCCCTGGGTGGCGCAGCTCGTACCGCTGCTGCGCGATCCGATCCGCGCCGTGCGCATCGCCGCCGCGCGCGCCCTGGCGGGGCCGGCCGAGCGGCAGCTTCCCGAGGCCGACCGCGCCGCCTTCAAGCAGGCGCTCGACGACTACATCGCCGTGCAGCGCTACAACGCCGACCGCGGCGAGTCGCACATGAACCTCGCCCTGCTGGAGCTGCGGCGCGGCAACAGCCTGCTGGCCGACGACCATCTCCTGCGCGCCATCGCCGTCGATCCCACCTTCGTGCCGGCCTACATCCAGCTCGCCGATCTCTATCGCCGTCGCCGCGAGGAGAGCCGCGCCGAGGCGATCCTGCGCCAGGCGCTGGCGCGCAACCCGAACTCGGGCCCGGCGCATTTCGAGCTCGGCCTGTCGCTGGTGCGCCAGCGCCAGATGCCGGCCGCGCTCGAGGAGCTGCGCCAGGCGAGCACGCTCGAACCCGACTCCGCGCGCTACGGCTACGTCTATGCGGTGGCGCTCCAGCAGTCGGGCCGCGGCGCGGAGGCGGAGCGCCTGCTCGACGGCGTGCTGGCGCGCCATCCCTACGACATCGACGCGCTGTCGGCCGCCGCCATCTGGGCGATCCAGCGCGGCGACACGCGCACGGCGCTCAACCACCTGATGACGCTGCGCGCGCTCAGGCCCGACGACCGCACCATCGCGCAGGAGATCGAGCGCCTGCGCCGCCTGCCGCCGCGCTAGACCGACCTGCTAAACTGGCCCGCTAAACTGGCCGCCAAACTGGCCCGATAGACAGACGCACCGGAGAGAGCCTGCGATGACATCCCGACGCCAGTTCCTTCGCTTCGGCGGAAGCGCCACCCTCGCCATCGCCGGGTCGACCCTGCTGGCCGGCTGCGACGGGCTCGGGCGCGGCCAGCCGGTGCCGAACGGCCAGATCCGGCAGGCGACGATCCTCGGCGTGCCGAACGAGCGCTTCTTCCCGCTGCTGGGCGCGGACGGGCTGGACAAGGAATTCGCCGACGCCTCCGTGCGCCAGGCCCGCCGCCGCGGCGTGGCGTCGCCCGGCGATCTCGACTTCCAGCTGCTTGCCGTCTCGGGCGGCGGCGAGGACGGCGCCTTCGGGGCGGGCCTGCTGTGCGGCTGGACCGAACACGGCGACCGGCCGACCTTCGACCTCGTCACCGGCGTCAGCACCGGCGCGCTCACCGCGCCTCTCGCCTTCCTGGGCTCGGCCTACGACCCGCAGCTGCGCTACGTCTATACCGACATCACCGCGGCGAGCGTGCTCCGCAAACGCTACATCACGGCGGCGCTGTTCGACGACGCGATGGCCGACAACGCGCCGCTCTACCGCACCATCGCGTCCATCCTCGACGAGCGCATGCTGGCGGCCATCGCGCGCGGCTACGACGACGGCCGGCTGCTGCTGATCGGCACCACCGATCTCGACGCCCAGCAGCCGGTGATCTGGAACATCGGCGCCATCGCCAAGAGCGGCCATCCGCGCGCGCTCGACACGGTGCGGCGCATCCTGCTCGCCTCGGCCGCGATTCCCGGCGCCTTCCCGCCCACCATGTTCGACGCGACGCTGGACGGAAAGCATTACCAGGAGATGCATGTCGACGGCGGCGCCTTCGTGCAGTCCTTCCTCTATCCCGCGCGGATCTCGATCGAGCGGCGCCGGCGGCTGTCGGCCGGCCAGCCGGTGCCGCGCGCGACCGCCTATCTCATCCGCAACGGGCGGCTCGACGCCAACTGGTCCGAGGTGCGGCGCCAGACGCTGGGCATCGCCGGCCGCGCCATCTCGACCATGATCTTCGCCAACGGCTACAACGACACGCTGCGCATCTACACGACCGCGCTGCGCGACGGCATCGACTACAACCTCGCCTTCATCGGGCCCGACTTCACCATGACGCTGCCCAAGCCGTTCGACCGGGCCTACATGCGCGCCCTGTTCGACTACGGCTTCGACCGCGCCAAGGCCGGCTACCGCTGGGACAAGCAGCCGGCGCTCGCGGGGTGACGCCGGGCCGCCTTTTCAAAAGGCCTTGGCCACGGTGAAGCGCAGCGCGAAGGGTTCGGCGGGATGGAAATGCACGTCGTTGACGCCGGCGGCCGGTTCGCCCGGCAGGCGCGAGGCGTAGGAGTAGGAGATCTGGTCGGCCTGGGTGTTGAGGACGTTGAAGGCGTCGAGCGTGAACTTGAGGCCGTTGGCGAAGGCATAGCCCAGGCGCGCATCGACCAGCGACGAGGGCGTCGAGTAGACGCTGCCGTCCTCCGTCAGCGGCCGGGCGCCGAAATAGCGCCAGCGCAGCGCGCCGAACCAACCGGTGTCGCCGCCCAGCGTGACGCCGGCCGAGGCCACCAGCGCCGGCGCGCCCGGAATGAAGTCGCCCGGCGTGTCGCCGGCGGCGCCGGTATAGCGCGCATGGGTGTAGGCGAAGTCGGCATCGAGCAGCGCCCACGAGGTGACCTGCCAGCGGTTGGTCCATTCGATGCCGACGCGCTGGCTGGGACGCGTGGGCGAGGTGTCGCCGCTGTCGCCGCCGAACACCAGTTCCGAATCGAAGGAGAGCACGAACACCGCCAGCGCCGAATCGAGGCCGCGGATCGCCTGCGTGCGCGTGCCGATCTCGGCGCCGCGCGAGGCGGCCAGCATCGGCACCTGCTGGCCGAGGCCGCGCACGTCGTTGGAATGGAAGCCGATGCCGGCGTTGAGATAGAACTCGGTGCGGTCGAACGGGCCGAAGATCAGGCCGGCCTTGGGCTGCGGGATGAAGGCCGTCGCCTGCGCCGACTCGCCCGCCAGGCTGCTGGAGTCGCTCGCCCAGTAGACGTCGCCGCGGAAGCCCGCGATCGAGCGCAGCCAGTCGTTCCATTTCGTCTTGTTCTGGTAGTAGAGGCCGGCGCTGGTCTCGACCACGTAGTCGGTGCGGATGGTCGAGAGCGGCGTGCGCTGGAAGGTGTTGAACAGGCCGAGGTCGATCTGGTCGTAGCGGAGCTGCAGCCCGACCATGCTCTCGGAGTCGTGGCCGAGCACGCTGTGCTTCACGATGTGGCTCGCGTTCACGCCCATCAGGCGGCGCTTGTCGGCCTGCTGGAACTGGTCGCCGTTCACCGGATCGTTCAGCCAGTAGGTGAAGTTGTTGTAGAGGTTGAGGGTCGAATAGACGAAGTAGCCCTCGATGCGCGTGTCCGTGGTCTCGTTGCGCCGGTTCCAGTGCGCCGACAGCGAATAGCGCTGCGAGTCGCCGCCGTCGGTCGGGTCGATGGCGCCGTAGAGCCCGATCAGGCCGCCATAGACGGCACGCTGCGGGATCTGGTCGGTCGAGTGCCAGGAATTGGTGTAGGCCATGCCGGTGATGGCGAAGCCGTTGGCCTCGGTGCCCTCGCTGTAGCGCACGATGCCGTTGTACTTGCGCATCGCGTCGGGGATCGTCCACGGCCCGTCGTAGCGCACGATCTCGCCGGCGCCGGTGAGATAGCCGTCGCCCGCCGGCATCGTGCCCGCCGCCAGACCGCGCCAGTAGCCGAAGCTGCCGCCGGTCGCCGACACCAGGTCCTTCTCCAGCCGCGTCGCATAGGCAAGATGCAGCGCGCCGGCCGAGGAGAAGTCGCCCTCCTGCGCCCAGTACGGCCCCTTGCGCACCACCAGGCTCTGCAGCAGCTCGGGCAGCAGGAAGTTGAGATCGGCATAGCCCTGCCCGTGCGCATGGGTGCGCATGTTGACCGGCATGCCGTCGAGCCAGATCGCGATGTCGGTGCCGTGGTCGAGATTGAAGCCACGCAGGAAATACTGGTTGGCCTTCCCTTCCCCCGAATGCTGGGTGACGATCAGGCCCGGCGTCGCCTCCAGCACCTCGGCCGGCCGGCTGATCGGCCGTGCGTTCAGCGTCTCGCCGGAGATCCGCCGTTCCGATGCCGCGTCGGTGGGCTCATTCTCCAGCACCGAGGGCGCGGTGACGGTGACGGCCGGCAGCATGTTGGAGGCGCCGATGACGCCGTCGCCCGTCTTTGATGTGGGCGGCGATGATATGGGCGGCGGCGACGCAGCAGACGGCAGCGGGGGCGGATCGGCCGTCTGCGCCCGGGCGGCGGAGATGGTGCCGGCCAGGACGGCGAGGATGAGGACGGCGAGGACGAGGACGAGACGGCGGGTCGTATGCATTTTTTACAAATAATGCATACGGCAGGCCATAGTGCAAAGCGAGGATGGACATGCAGCGCATCACCCTTTCGATCGACGACGAGCTGGCCCAGGTGCTGGACCGTCACATGAAGAAGCATCGCTATGCGAGCCGCTCGGAGGCGCTGCGCGACATCCTTCGCGACGCACAGGCGCGCGAGCGTCTCGCCGAGACGCAGAAGAGCCCGGCGGGGCGCGGCGACGGCGGCGGCTTCTGCGTCGCCGCGCTGGCCTATGTCTACGATCACGAGACGCGCGAGCTGAGCCGCCGCCTCACCGAGGCGCAGCATCATCGTCACGACCTGCAGGTGGCGACGCTGCACGTCCACCTCGACCACGATTCCTGTCTGGAGGTGGCGGTGCTGCGCGGCCCCGCCCAGGACGTGCGCACCTTCGCCGACGCCACGATCAGCCAGCGCGGCGTACGGCACGGCCATCTGCATCTGATCCCCGCGGCGCTCGAACACGAACGCCACGCGCATGGCCGGCTGGCGCACCATCACACGCACATCAAGGCGTAATCAGTTCGCATCGCCAGTGGCGTAAGATTGGAGCAGAGAGCATCGCCGAAACCACTCGCGGTCCGAGTGCAAATTGGGCACTTTGTCTATCCATCGGGGTAGCGGCAGGGAACGGCATCGCTAGTATGCGCCGCCATGTTCCGGGTACCCGCGCTTTCCCTCTTCGTCGTCCTCGTCGCCATGCTGTCCGCGCCCTGCCGCGCCGCCGACGGCTGGCTCGAGGACGAGATCAACGGCTGCAAGGTGTGGACGCGCAACATCGAGCCGGGCGACTCGGTGATCTGGAATGGCGAGTGCCAGCACGGCTATGCCGAGGGCCGCGGCACCTACGAGTTCCGCTCCCACGGCAAGATGACCTGGAAGGGCGAGGCGGACTTCAAGGCCGGCCGCCGCGAAGGCCGCGGCCTGTCGCAGAGCGCCGACGGCGTGAAGATCGAGGGCGAATACCAGGACGGCGTGCTGAACGGCCGCGTCATCGAGACCGACAGCAGGATCGGCCGCTATGTCGGCACCTATCGCAACGGCGACCGCAACGGGCTCGGCCGCTTCACCTACGCCAACGGCGATTACTACGATGGCCTGTTCGCCAACGGCCTGCCCAACGGGCGCGGCGTGTTCCTGGGTCACAATGCGGCCGGCGGCGTCACGACCTATGACGGCGTGTGGCGCGACGGCTGCTTCAACGACGGCAAGCGCCGGATCGCCGTGCTGGTCACGCCCAAGGATTGCGGCTTCGAATAGCGCGCGCCGCGCTCACATCTCGTCGTCGGCCTGGTCCTTGCTGGCCTCGCCTGGCCGCTCGCCGGTGCGCGGATCGACGAGATGGATGCCGCCGCAGGCCGGGCATTCCTGCGCCACGAAGCTCGTCTCCGGATCGATCCGTTCGACCGTGCCCTGCACCATCAGGCCGGTGGTCGGACAGCGGAAGAGGAAATTGTGCATGCTCGACCGTGACCGGCGCGGCACGGCGCTACGTTGATCTGAGTCAAAGGTTTCATCACGATCCCGCGCACGCTGCGTGTTCGTGCCGCGCCATTCGCCGCACTCACCCTTCGGGATCTTCCTTCGCGTCGCCGACGGCGATGGCGGCGAGAAGCTGTTCGAGCGTGCGCTCGGCCGCCGCCTCGCTGCGCCACAGGCCGATATGCTTGCCCTGCAGCTCGACGCAGCGCAGCGCCGGCGCGAAGGCCCCGGAGGCCAGCGCGGCGAGGCGGATCTCCTCGAGGTCGCGCATCACCTTCTCCGCCGTCAGCACGAGTTGCCGCGGCGCGTCCATCCCGTCCATGGCATGCCCGGCGCCCGCATCCGCCGGCGGCTCGGTTCGGGATCGCGATACTCGATCTCGATCACGCCGCGCTCGACCAGGCTTTGCAGGTAGGCCTTCAGCCGCCGGCGCGGCACGCCCGTCCAGTCGATGATCTCCGCATTGGTCGGGCAGGGCCTGTCCTGGTGCAGCGCGATCATCGCCAGCACGTTGCCGGCGGCGGCGTCGAGGATCGGGCGCGGGGTCCGGGCCATTCACTGCGCCCTCCCGGCCGAAGCCTGTCCCAGCAGCCATTCGCCCAGCAGCTCGGGCGGCACGCGCGACTGCCCGCTCTCCGGCCGTGGCCCCCAGTCGCCTTCGAGCCAGAAGCGGCCCGGCCGGTAGCCGCGCAGCCGTGCCCGCCACTGGCCGTCGGAGTCGCGATCGGCCGTGCCGGCCGCCGCCTCGCCCTTCGCGGCGGAGGGCGACGGCCTCGGCGCCTGCGCGCGGGCGATCCAGTTGCGCCAGTTCGGTCCCCAGCGATGGGCCGTGCGGGCATTGGCGAGCGCATGGTTGCGGAAG
>JAFEFG010000168.1 GCA_018240685.1 Pseudomonadota bacterium
GACACGATGCTTTTCCGCCTGTGCGGCAAAGGCTCCGACGATGTCAGCGATCGCCGCCAGCAGCGGCGGGATCGCCTCGCCAAGCTGCAGCACCATCGCCGTATCGATCACGTCCTGGCTAGTCGCCCCCCAATGCACGTAGGCCGCCGCTTCCGGATCGCGCCGGGAGACCTCTGCCGTCAGCGCCTTGACCACCGGAACGGTCAAAGTCGCCGTGCGCCGCGCCGCCTCCGCAAGCGGCGCCGGATCGTAGAGGCCCGGATCGCAGGCCGACGCGATGATCGGCGCAACCTTCACGGGAATCAGCCCGGCTTCGGCTGTCGCTCTGGCGAGCGCCGCCTCGAAGCGCAGCATGTGGCGCAGCGTGGCGGTATCGGAGAAGGCTTCCGAGGCGGCGGCTGCCGCGCCGAGCGCATTGACCAGGCGGCCGGCCATCCGATCAGCAGTCGAAGAAGACGGTTTCATTCGGCCCGCCGAGATGAATCGGCAGGAACCACGCGCCCTTTCCGTCCCGCTTGGCGAGCAGCGTGGCGCGCCGCGCCGGCTCGATCATCTGGAGCACGGGATCCTCGGCATTGGCGGGATCGCCGTCGAAATAGAGCCGCGTCGCCAGCCGGTTGAGCAGGCCGCGAGCGAAGATCGAGACGTTGACGTGCGGCGCCTGCATCCCGCCGCCGGGCCAGGGCACGCGGCCGGGCTTGACGGTGCTGAACCGGCTGCTGCCGTCGCGCCAGGTCGAAACGCGGCCGAACCCCTCGAAGCCTGCATCGAGCGGCAGGTTGCGGCGATCGTCCGGATGGTTGTAGCGACCGTGGCTGTTGGCTTGCCAGATCTCGAACACGCCGTCGGGCACCGCGACGCCCTCGGCGTCGTGGAGGCTCAACACGATCTCGACGCGTTCGCCGGCCACGTTGGGCGGCGCCAGATCCTGGCGATAGGCCGTGACGAGCGTGCCGAAATAGAACGGCCCGACGGTCTGCGACGGCGTCAGTCCCTTGGTCATGATCTCATTCCATTGGCGTGGCGTTGCGGCCGCGCAGCACGATGTCGAAGCGATAGGCGAGCGCCCATTCGGGTCTCGTCGAGTCGAGGTCGAACGCCGCCTGCAGGCGATGGCGCGCGCCCTCGGGCACCGAATTGTAGATCGGATCGAAGGGCAGCAGCGGATCGTTGGGGAAATACATCTGCGTGATCAGGCGCGTGGCGAAGGCCGGCCCGAACAGCGAGAAGTGGATGTGGGCCGGCCGCCAGGCGTTGTAGTGGTTCTTCCACGGATAGGCGCCGGGCTTGATGGTGATGAAGTGGTAGCGCCCCTCCTCGTCGGCCCGCGCACGGCCGCCGCCGTAGAAGTTCGGATCGAGCGGCGCATCGTGCTGGTCACCGGGATGGTGGTAGCGGCCGGCGGCGTTGCACTGCCAGATCTCGACCAGCGCCCTGGGCACCGGCTTGCCGTCTTCGTCGAGGACGCGGCCGTGCACGATGATGCGCTCGCCAAGCGGCGGCCCCATGCGCTGGCGCGTCAGGTCGTTCTCCAGCGCATCGAGCCGCTCGCTGGCCAGCAGCGGCCCCGTGATCTCCGACAGCGTGTGCGGCAGGACGACGGCGGGCCGGCGTGGCGCGCGGCCCGGCGTCGACTTGTAGCCTTCGGACAGATTCGCCGGATGAGTCCCGGCCGCGGCACGGCGATAGATTTCCTTCACCATGCCACGGAGTTTAGCGCTGCCTCAGGCGGCGCGCACCTGCAGGCCCTGCGGCGAAGCGCGATATCCGGTAAGCGTGCGCTCCGCGAAACCCAGCCGCCAGTCCAGCATCCTGGCTGCATACTCGTGCATGCGCGCCGCATAGGCCGGGTCGGTGGCGCAGTTCACGAACTGGCCCGGATCCTTCTTGAGGTCGAAGAAGAGCGGCGGCAGCGCGGCGAAATGCACGTACTTGAAGGAATCGTCCTGGACCACGGCGAGCGAGCACTTGTCCATCGGCAGGCCGAGATCCGATTCAGGCTGGGTGTAGAAGAGGTCGCGGAAGTCGAACTCGTAGTGCACCTCGGTGCGCCAGTCGGCCGGCGGCTGGCCGTCGCAGAACGGCAGCAGCGAACGGCCATCGCACTGGCGCGGCACCGGCAGGCCCAGCCATTCGAGGATGGTGGGCATGGTGTCGATCGTCTCGGTGAAGCGGTCGACGATCGTGCCGCGTGTGCCGTTGGCTTCGGCACGTGGATCGCGGATGACCAGCGGAATGCGGTAGGACTCGTCGAAATAGCCGATCTTGCCCAGCAGGTAGTGGTCGCCGCCCTGCTCGGCGTGATCGCAGGTGAAGATGATCAGCGTGTCGTCCCACTGCCCGGTCTGCTTGAGGTAGTCGAAGACGCGGCCGAGATGGTCGTCGATCTCGGTCATGAGGCCGCAATAGGTGGCGCGCATCTGCGCCACTTCCTCCTCGGTCATCTCCGAGCCCAGCCCCTGGCCGTCCTGGAAGAAGCTCGCCTGCTTGATGTTGTTGATGTAGTGCGCCAGCAGCGGGTTCTGCTTCGCCTCCTCGGCCGGCGTCGATGCACGCACGGGCTTCGGCATGTCCTCGGGCCGGTACATCGCATTGTAGGGTGCCGGGGCGATGAAAGGCGGGTGCGGCCGGTAGTAGCCGAGATGCAGGAACCACGGCTTGCCGCCATGGCCCTGCAGGTAGGCGAGGCCGCGCTCGGTGAACCACGCCGTATCCGACAGCTCCTTCGGGATCACCGCCGGCCGCGCCGTCGCGCCCGTGCCGGCGCCGCCCTGCGGCAGCCAGATCTCCTCGCGGACCTTGGGCAACTCGAAGCCCTGGCGCGCCACCCAGCCGAAATAGGCGTCGCGGTTCTCGAAGGCGCCGACCGGGTTGAAGCCGTCCATGATGTCACCCAGCACGAAGAAGCGCGGATCGCTCGGCGCGGTCTTGCGCGGATCGGGGGTGGTCGTGGTGTAGCCGACCAGGGCCGGATCGTAGCCGCCGGACCGCAATTCCTTGGCTAGGTTGGTGAAGCGCGAATCGAGCGGGATGGTGTTTTGCACCGCACGGTGGTTCATCATGTACAGGCCGGTGAGCAGGCTGGCGCGCGCCGGCCCACAGGGAACAGCCTGTGTGAAATGATTGCGGAAGGTCACGCCCTCGGCGCACAGCCGGTCGAGATTGGGGAGCTTGAGGTAGCCTGCGCCGAGCTTCGGCAGCATGGCCCCGCGCCACTGGTCGACAACGATCAACAGGACATTCTTACGAGCGGACATTCAATCTCACCATGGTTGGCCGTCGGCCAGTTTGCGTTAGAGTGACAAAAAAGAAGAGGAGGAAAGAACACGTGGCACGCTTCAAAATCGTGACAACCGGCCCCGGCGGCAGCGATCATTCTCTGGAAATGGAGGCCTTGGCCGGCCTGGGCGCCGAAATCGTGGAGATTTCGGGCGGCGATGACGCGCTTGCCAAGGCCGTGGCCGACGCCGATGCCATCTATGGCAAGGGCCGGCCTCGCGTCACGGCCAAGGTCATCGAGGCCGGCAAGAAGCTCAAGGTCGTGTCCCTGGGCAGCGTGGGCGTCGATTCCGTCGATGTCGACGCGGCGACAAAGCTCGGCATCCCCGTCACCAACGTGCCCGACACCTTCATCGAGGAGGTCGCCGACCACGCGATGACCCTGATCCTCGCCACCTGGCGCAGGCTGGTGGTGCAGGACCGCATGGTGCGCACCGGCGAATGGAGCAAGGCGCGGCCGATGCTCTACCAGTTCCCCCGTCTGATGGGCCAGACGCTGGGCTTCATCTCCTTCGGCCATGTCGCCCGCGCGACGGCCCGGCGGGCCGCGCCGTTCGGCTTCCAGATGCTGGCCTACGATCCCTTCATCGAGGAGCTGGTGATGTCCGACTACGGCGTGCAGCCGGTGGGACTCGACGAGCTGCTGGAGCGGTCGGATATCATCTCGATGCACGCGCCCGGAACCAGGGAAGCGCACCACCTGCTGCAGGAAGCGCACCTCCGAATGATGAAGAAGACGGCGCTGTTCGTGAACACAGGCCGAGGCTCGACGGTCGACGAGCCCGCCCTGATCAAGGCGTTACAGGAGGGCTGGATCGCCGGCGCCGGCCTCGACGTGCTGGAGACCGAGCCGGTCGGACACAACAATCCCCTGCTCGGCATGGACAACGTGATCCTGACCGCGCATGTCGCCTCGGCTTCGGACCGCTTCGACAAGGCCCGCAAGCGCCGGGTCGGTGCAGAGCTCGCGCTGGTACTGTCGGGCAAGTGGCCGCGTGCCTGCGTCAATCCCGCCGTGCTGGAGAAATCCAAGCTGCTGCGCTGGCAGCCCTATTCCATGGAGCGCGGCCCCGGAAACTAGCTCGGCGGATTGAGGCGGTCACGGATCGCACGCTCGCACTCGGCGAGCGTCGTGAACGGCCCGAGGATCGGCGCGTCAGTCTCGTCGACGGCATACCAGCCCGCCTCACGCACGCGATAATCGCCGATATCCTCGTCCGCGACGTGGACGGCGATGAGATCTCCGGGCATGGCTTTTGGCGGGCGCATCAAAGGGCACTTGGGGGTCCGCAAAGGATTTTCAACCCATACGGCGGGATCGGCCGCTCGGCCTCCTGTTCCTCCGCGTCGGACGGTTCCCCTCGAGACGCCCGCCTTTGCCTGCGGTCAGGGCGCCCTCATCGCCGTCGGCTCGCCCAGCAGCGACACATGCGCGGCGACGATGCGCCAGCCTTCCGACGTGCGCATCCAGGTGTGGCTCTGCCGGCCGATCCGGGTCTGGCCATGGCGACGGAACTCGCAGTTCGCGGTGCCGAAATCGTGACCGTAGGTGACGATCCAGAGCTTCAGCAGGTCGCGGTCGACGACGAAGCCGGGATCGCGGCCCGCCCTGAAAGCGGCGATCTGGTCGTATCCGTAAAGCTGCTCGCCGACGCCATAGCGCAGCGTGTGCGGGCTGTTCCAGAACAGCTCGTCTAGGGTGGCGACGTCGTTGGTGTTGAGCGCCTTCTCGTAGCGATTGAAGGCCGCCGTCACCTCGGCGACCACCGACGGAATGTTGATCTCCATGCGTCTCCCCCTCACGCCGGCGCCGAGACGCAGACGCCCTGCTTTTCCAGGTAGGCCGAGACGCGCAATGCGGCCATCTCGTTGTACGGCTTCGCGATCACCTGCACTCCGATCGGCATGCGACCTGGCCGGCGCGTCGGCACGGCCACGACCGGCAGGCCGATGAAGGAAATCGGCTGGGTGTAGAGGCCGAGATTGGCGCGGACCGGCAGTTCGACGCCGCCCACGGTCATCATCTTCTGGCCGATCTTCGGCGCCGAACGCGGCGTGGCGGGTGCCAGGATGATGTCGACCTCCTCGAACAGCTTCAGCACATGGGTGCGATACTGGCGCCGGAAGCGCTGCGCCTTCACGTACCAGGCGCCGGGCAGCAGCGCGCCCGCCATGAAGCGCTCGCGCGTATCGGGATCGAAATCCTGCGGCCGCGTCTTGAGCCGCGGCAGGTGGAGCTGCGCGCCTTCGATCGCCGTGATGACATAAGCCGCCGATCGGGCCGCGGCGGCCTGCGGCACCACGACCGTTCTGGTCGCGTTCAGCGCCTTGGCGACCGTCGCGACCGCCTCGAAGGCCTCCGGCTCGCCGCCCGTGGCGAAATAGTCTCCGGCAATCGCGACGCGCAGGCCGCCGATACCCTCGTCGAGACCGAGGACGGTGAGATCGGCCAACCGGTCGGTGCAGGCTGGATCGTCCGGATCCCAACCCTGCATCGCATCGAATGACAGGGCGAGGTCCAGCGTCGAACGCGCCATCGGCCCCAGATGATCGAACGCATCCACGAACGGAAAGGAGCCGGCGCGGCTCAGCCGGCCGTAGGTCGGCTTCAGGCCGAACAGGCCGCAGAGCGACGAGGGCACACGGATCGATCCGTTGGTATCGGAGCCCAATGCCAGCGGCACCTCGCCCGCGGCGACCGCGGCTCCCGATCCGCCCGACGAACCGCCGGTCATGCAGGTCGGATCGTGCGGATTGCGCGACGGACCGTAATGCGCGTTCTCGCCTGTAAAGTCGTAGGCGTACTCACCCATGTTGAGGCCGCCGACCAGGATCGCACCCGCCGCTTCCAGCTTGCGGATCAGGGCGCCGTCCCGCGCAGCCCTGGGGCCGTCGACATTGATCTTCGATCCGGCGCGCGTGGGCAGTCCTTCGATGTCGAACAGGTTCTTGACCGCGAACGGCACGCCGGCGAGCGGTCCCATATGCCGGCCGGCATCGATCTCGATCGCGCGCTTGCGGGCGCGGTCGGCGACGATGTCGGTGAAGGCGTTGACCGTGGGCTCGACCGCCGCGATGCGCTGCAGCGCGGCCTCGATCACCGCGCTCGCCTTCGCCTTCCCGCTCGACACCGCCCGCGCGATATCGGCCACCGTCGCGGCCTTCGACAGGACGTCGCTCATGGCCGGTACACCGGCAGCGGCGTCAGCTCGTCCTCGAGTTCGACGGCCAGCAGGGGGCCTGCGATCACCAGCGCCCGCTCCAGGTTCACGATCACGTCGGCACGGTATTCGGGCGCGATCGGCAGGCCGATTGCCCTGGCCTCTTCGTCGACCCAGCGCCCCATGTCAGGTTTCTGATCCACCATGTTTCCCCTCCCGACACAGCCATTCGGCCTGGCGCTTCGCGCCCTGCGAACGCAAGGACCATGCCAAGCAAAACCCCAGATGCCGGCTGCAATCGTGCCGGCTCTTGTCTAGAAAGGCGACAATGAATCCCGATCTCGATCTCGGTCTCCATGCCTTGCGCGACGCCTATCGCGCCCGCGGCCTCACCGTTCGCCAGGTCATCGAAGAGGTCCTCGCGCGCATCGCCGAGGCGGGGGACAACAAGGTCTGGATCTCCCGGCCGACGGATACGGCGCTACACGCCCGTGCGGACGCGTTGGACGCACGGCACGGCGAGATCGAGTCGCTGCCGCTCTATGGCGTCCCCTTCGCGGTGAAGGACAATATCGACGTCGAAGGCCTGCCCACGACCGCCGCCTGCCCCGGCTTCGCCTATACGCCGGCCAGGTCCGCCGAGGTCGTGCAGCGCCTCGTCGACGCCGGCGCCATCGTGATCGGCAAGACCAATCTCGACCAGTTCGCGACCGGCCTGGTGGGCGTGCGCTCTCCGTACGGCACGCCGCGCAATCCCTTCGACGCCGCCTACGTGCCAGGAGGCTCCAGCTCGGGGTCGGCCGTCGCCGTGTCGGCGGGACTGGCTTCCTTCTCGCTCGGCACGGACACGGCCGGATCGGGACGCGTTCCCGCGGGCTTCAACAACATCGTCGGGCTCAAGCCGACACCGGGCGTCCTCAGTACCGACGGCGTCGTGCCGGCCTGCAAGTCGCTGGACTGCGTCTCCGTCTTCGCGCTCAGCTGTGCCGATGCGTCGGCGGTGTTCAACGTCGCGCAGGATGACGGCGCCGCAGGCCGTGTCGGCGGCGCCTTTCGTTTTGGCATCCCCACCCCGATCGAGTTCTTCGGCGACAAAGCCTACGCCGCGCTCTACGACGCGGCGGTCAAGAAGCTGGAAGCCATGGGCGGCACAGCGGTCGCGTTCGACTATGCGCCGTTCCGGGAGGCCGCGCTCCTTCTCTACAGCGGCCCCTGGGTGGCCGAGCGCACGGCCGCCGTCGGCGACTTCATCGAGAAGGCCGACGACAAGGCCGGCATCTGGCCAGTGACGCGGCAGATCGTCCTCGGCGGCCGCAAGTACACCGCCGTCGATGCCTTCGAAGGCCAGTACAAGCTGGCGGACCTGCGCCGGCGGGCCGCCGCGGAGATGAAGGCGCTCGACTTCCTCGTGCTGCCGACTGCCGGCACCATCTACACCAAGGCCGATCTCGAGCGGGAGCCCGTGCTCTACAACTCGAACCTCGGCCACTACACCAATTTCGTGAACTTCTTCCGCCTCTCGGCGCTGGCATTGCCGGCGGGCTTTCGTCCGGACGGATTGCCGTTCGGCATCACGCTGGTCGGCCATCACGGGCAGGATCGGACCCTGCTGCAGTTCGGAGGCCGGTGGCAGCGCGAAGTCCCCCTGCCGCTCGGCAGGACGCGCAGCCGGCTGCCGGCGCAGGAAGCCGGTCCGGGCGCGGTGGAGGACCGTGTTTCGCTCGCGGTCGTGGGCGCGCACATGAGCGGGCTGCCGCTCAACCACCAGCTCACGCAGATCGGCGGCCGGCTCGAGGCGGTCAGC
>JAFEFG010000169.1 GCA_018240685.1 Pseudomonadota bacterium
CGAGCTCACGCGCACCCGCTACGGCGTCGCCGACGCCAAGCAGCGGCTGTTCCGCTACGGCGTGCAGGTGAACTCGCTCGGGCTCACCGAGCAGCAGCCGGAGAACAACGTCTACCGCATCCTGCTCGAGATGCTCGCGGTGGTGATGAGCAAGAACGCCCGCGCCCGCTCGGTGCAGCTCCCGGCCTGGAACGAGGCGCTCGGCCTGCCGCGGCCGTGGGACCAGCAATGGTCGCTGCGCCTGCAGCAGATCGTGGCCTTCGAGACCGACCTGCTGGAATACGCCGACATCTTCGACGGCAGCACCGAGATCGCCAAGAAGGTCGAGAGCCTGAAGCAGGAGGCATTGGCCGAGATGCAGCGCATCGCCGACATGGGCGGCGCGGTGGCGGCGATCGACTCCGCCTACATGAAGCAGCGGCTGGTCGAATCGAATCTCAAGCGCCTGGCCGCCATCGAGGCGGGCGAGCAGACGGTGGTGGGCGTCAACGCCTTCACCGAGGGCGATCCCTCGCCGCTCTCGGCCGGCGACGGCGCCATCCTGACCGTCGATGCCTCGGTCGAGCGCGACCAGATCGAGCGGCTGAACGCCTGGCGCGCGTCGCGCGACGGCGCGGCCGTGAAGACGGCGCTGGCCGACCTCGTCGCCGCAGCCAAGGAAGACCGCAACGTCATGCCGGCCTCGATCGCCTGCGCCCAGGCGGGCGTGACGACCGGCGAGTGGACGCAGACGCTGCGCGAGGTGTTCGGCGAATACCGCGCCCCCACCGGCGTCGCGCGCGCGGCCGGCGTCACCGACGCCCGCCTCGATGCGGCCCGCCGCGAGGTCGAGGCCGTGTCGCGCCGGCTGGGACGGCGGATCAAGATCCTGGTCGGCAAGCCCGGCCTCGACGGCCATTCCAACGGCGCCGAGCAGATCGCCGTGCGCGCCCGCGACTGCGGCATGGAGGTGGTCTACGAGGGCATCCGGCTGACGCCCGAGCGGATCGTCAACGCCGCGCTCGAGGAGAGCGTGCACGTGGTCGGGCTCTCCATCCTGTCGGGCGGCCACGTCTCGCTGGTGAACGACGTGCTCGACGGCATGCGCAAGGCCGGCATCGGCGACGTGCCGGTGGTGGTGGGCGGCATCATCCCGCCCGCCGACGCCGAGGCGCTGATCAAGTCCGGCGTGGCGCGCGTCTACACGCCCAAGGACTTCGACCTGACCCAGATCATGCGCGACATCGTCGCCGTGGTCGACGGCGCCTGGAAGGAAGCGGCGTAGCTCACGCCGCCGCTTCCGGCATCGCCTGCGGCGCGACGAGGTCGGTGCCGTAGGAATTGTCGACCGCGCACAGCCAGCTTCCGTCGTCCTGCCGGCGGAAGACATAGGTGGCGTGCCGCGTCGCCGAGGCGAGCGTGCCGTCCGCCTGCGTCCAGTCGAGCATCGTCTCGGCGAGCACCAGCGCGGTGTCGCCGCCCTCGACCACGACCATCTCGCCCTGCGTCACCACCAGGCTGTGGTTGAAGTGCGCGGCGATCGCCTCCATGGCGCGGCGGATCTGCTCCTTGCCGGTCGCGTTGAGGCCGGGCTTCACCACCAGCGTGGCGTCCTCGGTGTAGAACGCCATCACGGCATCGAAGTCCTCGTCGGTGATCGCGCGGTCGGCGGCGGCGATGACCTCGGGCAGCGAGAGCGGCGGCGACGGAGCCTGTGCGTCGGGCGGCGCCTGTTGCGGCAGCGGATGGGGCGGATGGTCGGACATGGTCTGTCTCCTCTGGTCGGAAGGGCCGAGGGACAGGCAACAAAAAACCCGCCTCCTCGGGGCGGGTTGCTCGGGACCGTTACGGACGCGCGCTAACCCACCACCGGTGCGATGGCGAGAATAACGACGACGATCGGGAATGCGGTCCGCATGGGCAGGTTATGCCGCACCGGCCGGCGGATTGTCCAGATCGTATCCTCGACAATCCAATCCCGCGGGCCGATCCCACGGGGCCAATCCCACGGGCCGATCTCACGGGCCGATCCCACGGGCCGATCCCGCGGGGCCGCCCCGGTCCGGCCGGGAAGCCGGGGCGGGCGGCCCGCGGAGACGGTCTAGGGCTGCAGTTCGATTTCTCCCGGCCGCCACTTCTGGTCGAACCACGGCTCCAGCGGCCCGTAGAGGCGGAGGATCATGAACCAGCCCTTGCCGGGAACCGTCTGCATCCAGTTGGCTTCGTTGCCGGCCGGGGCCTTCGGGCCGAAATAGACGTCCACCGAGCCGTCGGCATTGACCTTGAGCCCCTTCTTCTGGCTGCTCACGCTCGGGAACTGCTGATCGGTCTGCAGCATCGAGCGCGTCTGGTTGTCGTAGACGATGACCGACCAGAAATCCTTCACCGGGATGTGCGGCGGCAGATGCAGCCTGTAGTTCCTGCCGCCGTCGAGGCGGTTGCCCTTCGAGTCCTGCCCGGTCCACGGATACTGGGAGCCTTCGCCGACCATCTTGATGGCCATCGCCGGCGTCACGCCGGTGGCGAAGTAGTAGAAGAAGACGGCCCCATCCAGGTTGCTGACCCCCGGCGCGATCTCGAACTTGTAGCCGCCGAAGAACGGCAGCCGCCACGAGCTGTCCGGATAGAAGTAGGCTTCGCGGCTGCGCATCCTGAAGGCGATCGTGCGCGCGGTCACGGCGCCGATGTTCGCGGCATCGGTCAGGATCTTCTTCATCCGCTCGTCGGGAGCGAACGGCTTGCCCTTCACGATGCCGATCGAGGCGAACAGGCCGAGCGTCGTCGGATCGCTCCCGCCCGCCGGCTCTTCCTGGATGACCTCGTTCAGCAGGTTCCAGAACGAGTAGTCGTTGGGATAGACGAAATTCGACGGCTTGCCGGAGGCATCGACGAACTTCATCTCCGGCGCGCTGGCCGCCTCCCCCAGCCGATAGATCTTCAGGTGCTGCTTGACCGACTCGACGCCCGGCTTCGGCGAGCCGTCGACCAGGAACGACCGGAACGGCATCCAGGTGCCGTAGGTGCTCGGGCGGACGACGAAATAGCCGTCCGGCACCGCGCCTTCGTAGCCGGGCGGCAGGACCAGGTACTTGCCGCCCCTCCCCTTGTCGGCGCCGGTGATGCCGATATCGGCGACCCAGCGATACCAGAAGTCGTCGATCAGCCCCAGGACCTTGGGCGGAATCTCGACCACCAGCGGCCCCTTGTGGGTGTCGAGCCAGATGAAGCTGTAGACGGTGTTGTCGTTGGCCGTGAGCTCCACCGTCCGCGAATCGACAAGCGTCTCCCAGATGACGTCGGTCTGGTTGTCGGGTCCGAACTTGCGCAGCGTGTCCCGCATGCTGGCCTGGTTCACGATCGGGAGCGCCAGCAGATAGGCCTGCAGGGCGCGCGACGCATCGAGGTTGTCGTAGACCTTCGCGACGGTGGCGGGATCGGGATAGCCGTCGGACAGGTGCAGCGTGCCGATCGACGTCTCGACCGTGTCCGGCGTGGCGACGCCCGGCGGCGGCGGCGTTTCGTACTTGTACGGCTGGGCGCCGGACGGCACCGCCGAAAGGGCCACCCCCGCCAGTGCCGAGAAGACCGCTGCATAAAATCTCATGATGACATCCCTTGCTGATCCCGACCCGCTCGCTCCCCCGACTCGCTCCCCGACAAGCCGTGGGCGGTGTTGATGCATACCAACCGGCATCGATCGCCGGCGTCGGATCGTCGACGCGCCAGCATACTTGGAACGACGGCCTCGAATCGACGCAAAGTGGATGACAGCGAGATACCCAAGTTGCGGACACGTGGGAGACGGAACTGAAGTCGGTCGGCTCTCCGCGATCGCAGCGCCGGGGGCGATTGGCCACGGCCGCGATCGATAATAACATGCCGCGCTGGGGAGCCATCAAACGGAGGCGGATGATGGCAATGTTGGAAACGGACAAGGTGTTCGCGGGCTCGATCCCGGAAAACTACGATCGCCATATGGTGCCGTTGATCTTCGAGCCGTTCGCTGCGGATCTTGCGCGGCGCGCGGCATCGCTGTCGCCGGCCGCCGTTCTGGAGACCGCCGCCGGCACCGGAGTCGTCACCCGCGCGCTGGCGCCCAATCTGTCCGCCGGCGCCCGCTATGTCGTCACCGACCTCAACCAGCCGATGCTCGACTACGCCGCGTCGCGCCAGGGTCCCGACAGCCGCATCGAGTGGCGGCAGGCGGATGCCCTGACGCTGCCGTTCGAGGACGCGACCTTCGATCTCGTCTGCTGCCAGTTCGGCGCGATGTTCTTTCCCGACCGCCCGTCCGCCTACCGCGAGGCCCGGCGGGTGCTGAAGCCCGGCGGGCATTTCCTGTTCAGCGTGTGGGATCGCATCGAGGAGAACGTCTTCGCCGACGACGTGACGAACGCGCTGGCCAGGATCTTTCCGGACGATCCGCCGCGCTTCCTCGCCCGCACGCCGCACGGCTACCACGATACGGCGCAGATCCGCAGCGACCTGGAGGCCGCCGGCTTCGCCCGCGTCGCGATCGACACCAGAGCCGAGCAGAGCCGCGCCGCCTCGCCGCGCGTTCCCGCCGTCGCCTATTGCAAGGGAACGCTCCTGCGCAACGAGATCGAGACCCGGGAGGCGGGAAAGCTGGACGCCGCGACCGACTACGCCGAGTCGGTGATCGCGGACAAGCACGGCAGCGGCGAGGTCGCCGCCAAGATCCAGGCCCACATCATCCTGGCCGCGGCCTGACGCGCGATGACCCGGATCTTCGGGGACGCTGCGTCCTAGTCCTCGGGCGGGACGAACATGTAGCCGGCGCTGCGCACGGTGCGGATGCAGGCCGGACGAGTGGGATCGATCTCGACCTTGCGGCGCAGGCGCAGGATGCGGATGTCGATGGCGCGGTCGAAGGCCTGCGTCTCGCGATGGCTGGTGGTCTGCAGGAGCCAGTCGCGCGCGAGCGGCCGGTTCGGATTCTCGACCAGGAGCTTCAGCAGCTCGAACTCGCCGGCCCGCAGCGGGATGTCCTCGCCCGACAGGGTCGTGAGCCGCCGCGACTGGAGATCGATCAGGCACTTGCCGATGCGGACCCGCGGCGTGCCGGTCGCGTTCATCGCGCCGCCGGCACGGCGCAGCACCGCCTTGATGCGGGCGAGCAGCTCGCGCGGCTCGTAGGGCTTGGCGACATAGTCGTCGGCGCCGGTCTCCAGGCCGACGACGCGGTCGACCGTGTCGTCACTGGAGGTCAGCATGATGATGCCGACCTTGCGGCTGCGCTCGCGCAGGAAGCGCGCCAGGGCGAACCCGTCTTCCTCGCCGGGCAATTTCACATCGAGCAGCACCAGGGCCGGCGGATCCCGCTCGACCACCCTGCGCAGAGATTCACCGGAGTCCACGCCGGAAGCGCGATAGCCGTTTCTGCTCAGGAAATCGATCAGCGTATCGCGCTGGAACTCCTCGTCCTCCACGACGATGACATAGGGGGAGATATCGTTGGTTCTCGCCACGAGCAAAAAGACTAACGCAACCTCACTTCGTGTAAAGAACACCTTACGTTTGTTACATCATCGCGACGCGCGCGCTCAGGCGGAGACCAGATGCGCGCTCCTGCCCTTCCCGGCACCGTCGCCGACGCTGCGCCGAAGGCGGGAATCGCCCGTGTTTCCAAGCTCGATCACGCGATCGGCCATGGCGATGGTCTGCGGCCGATGCGCAACGTGGATTCGAGTAATTGGAAGCGAGAGCAACGTGTGATTGATTTTGCTCTCCAACTCGACGTCGAGATTTGCCGTTCCCTCGTCGATGACCAGCACTTTCGGGCGTCGATAGAGCGCCCGCGCCAGCAGCACCCGCTGCCTCTGTCCGGCCGACAGCGTGCTGCCCAGGCTGCCGACCTGCGTCCGGTAGCCCATCGGCATGCGCATGATCTCCTCGTGGATGCAGGCGAGACGGGCGCATTCGGCGGCGAAGGCCGGATCGGCGTGCTCGTCGAAGAAGCTGATGTTCTGGAGGATCGAGCCAGCCATGAGCTGGTCGTCCTGCATCACCGTGGCGACCTGCTGGCGATAGGCGCGCTCGCCGAACACCGGCAGCGCCATGCCATCCACCCGCACCTCGCCTTCGGTCGGCTCGAACAGGCCGAGCAGGATCTTGATCAGGGTGGTCTTGCCGCAGCCCGACGGCCCGGTGATCGCAACGCATTCCCCGGCCTCGATGCGCAGCGACACGTCCCTCAGCACGAACGGCTCGGTGTCGGCATAGCGGTAGCTGACGCGCGACAGTTCGAGACCGCCCTCGATCGGCGGCCGCTCCGCCACCCGGCTGCCGTAGGTGCGCTCCTGGTCGGACATGGCGATATCGGAGATGCGGTCGAGGTGCAGCCTCAGCATCCGGAACTCCACCGCCTTCTCGACGATGTGCGCGCCGGTGGTCATGAACTGGCTCTTGTAGGCAAGCACGGCGAACAGCACGCCGATCGTCAGTTCGCCGCGCAGCGCCAGGTAGGAGGCGACGGCGACGAACGCCACCTGCTCGAGCATGAAGATCGTCTCGCGCAGGGCCTTGAAGGCCGCCATCATCCGCTGCTGGGCGGCGCGGCTGTGGACCGCCTCGGCGGTGCGGCCGACGAACTGCGCCTCGCGGTCGGCCTCGGCGTTGAAGAGCTTGATCGCCTGCGCCGAGCGGATGCTCTCGATCAGATGGGTCGTGCAGCTCGCCTCGGCGCGCACGACGTCCTCGCCGCGCCGGAACAGCGGCAGGTAGAAGCCGGCCCGCAGCGCCGCATAGAGCGCCAGCGCCCCCAGCGCCAGCGCCGCCAGCAGCGGGCTGATGACGACCATGAGCACGAGCGTGCCGAGGGCGAGCACGCCGTCGATCAGCGCCAGCAGCAGGCCCTCGGCGAGCAGCTGCCGGATCGGCTCCAGCGAGTGGAAGCGCGAGACGATGTCGCCGTCGTCGCGCTTGGCGAAGAACGGCAGCGGCAGGCGCAGCAGGTGGGACAGCAGCCGGCTCGACAAGGCGAGGTCGAGCCGGCTCTGGATGTAGACCAGCACCGTCGCGCGCGAGACCTCGGTGAGCAGCCGGAACAGCGCCACCGCCGCGAAGCCGCCGGCGAGCATCCACAGCAGCTGCGTGTCGCCGCTCGGGATCACGTTGTCGATGGCGATCTGCAGGTACCACGGCGCCAGCAGCAGCAGCGCCTCGAAGAACAGCGACAGCAGCACGACCTGGAGGCTGCGCCAAGCGAGCCCGTCGGCGCCGCGGAACAGCGTCGACAGCGGCAGGCGGCGCTCCTGCCGGATCGGCCGGAAGCCCTCGGCCGGCGAGAATTCCATGGCGATGCCGGTGAAATGCCGGCCCAGCTCCTCCAGCGACAGGGTCACGATCCCGCGCGCCGGATCGTGGATCGTCGCCGCGCGCCGGCTCACCGACTTCAGCACCACGAAATGATTCATGTCCCAGTGCAGGATGGCCGGCAGCGCGAGGCGCGGCAGGTCGCCCGGTTCGAGCCGCAGGGCGCGCGCGCGCAGCGAGAACTGCCCGGCGAGCTGCGCCAGCGCCTGCAGGCTGGTGCCGTTGGCCGAGGCCGCCTGGTGGAGGCGCAGCGACACGAGGTCGATCTGGTGGCCGTGCCAGCCCGCGATCATGGCGAGGCAGGCGTGACCGCATTCGGTCGCCTCGGCCTGCCGGACGAGGGGAAGGTAGCGAAAGCGCGGCAACATGGTCGGGCTCCTTTGCGGTGGCTTCAGTGCTGGGACACGCCGAACACGCTCTCGCCGATCCAGGCCAGGATCGGCCGGCGATCGGCCTCGATGGTCGCGGAGAACAGCATGTCGGGACGCAGCGGCGCCTCGCGGCCGTCGCCCAGCGCCACGGCCTGGCGGTCGATGGCGACGTCGAGCACGTAGGCCGGCTCGCCGAGCCGCACCGGCGACACCGTCTCGATCTCGCGCGGCAGTAGCACCGAGTTCGACACCTCCTGGATGCGGCCCCTGAAGGTGCCGTACTTCTGGTAGGGGAACGCCTCGTAGCGGATGGAGACGCGCTGGCCGGCCCGGATCCTGCCGATGGCGCGCGTCGGCACGAACACCCGGGCATGCAGGCTGGCGCCGTCGGGAACGACGGTGGCGATGAGTCCCCCGCTCTCCACCGCGGCCCCCGCCAGCGCCGGGATCGCCGCGATGCGCCCGCTCACCGGCGCCCGCACGACGAC
>JAFEFG010000016.1 GCA_018240685.1 Pseudomonadota bacterium
CGATCGAACACGAAGCGCGGCAACCGGCGCTCGCGCAGCGTGCGGCAGAAGTAGCAGGCGTCCCCGGTGAGCACGACCTCGCCCTTCTCGGTGCGGACCTTGAGGGACTGGTGTCCCGGCGTGTGGCCGTAGGTCGGGAGGCAGACCACGCTGCCATCACCGAACAGGTCGTGCTCGCCGTCGACCTGCTTCACCGGATGGCCGTGATCGAAATCGGCCCTGAAGAAGCCGACCTTGGCGGCGAGATCGGGATCGTTGGCGGCCTGCCATTCGCGCTTCTGCACGACCATCGTCGCGTTGGGCACCAGTTCGTTGCCGCCGGCGTGATCGAAGTGCAGGTGGGAGTTGACGATGTAGTCGACCTTGCCGGGGTCGCGGTCGACCGCCTGCAGGCGCGAGCCGATGTCGTCTTCGGCGCCGTAGTGCTGGAAGCCGAAGATCTTTGCCACGCGCTCGCCGAGGCGGCGGGCGGGATCGGTGCGGCACTCGGGATGCATGCCCGTGTCGAACAGCACCCGCCCCTTGGCGTGCTCGATCAGATAGGAGGGCACCGGCAGCGCGACCTCACCCTCCTCCCCCTCGATCATGTCCTTCAGCCGCCCGACGAGGCGGCCGCAGGTCAGTGCATAAAGCTTCGCGGTCATAACGGCACGCTAGCACAGGAAGTCGCAGGAACCGAAGCGATCGGCTCGGCGTTCCGGCCCCGACCGGAACATCGATCCGACCGATGGCGACGGCGCGCGTCGGAGGCTATCATGCATGCATGCGGGCAAAGGACTTCCGAGCCGACGGCGCATGAGCGCTCCGATCGAAAGCTACGGCATGATCGGCGACTGCCGGACGGCAGCGCTGGTCGGCAAGAACGGATCGGTGGACTGGCTCTGCTGGCCGCGCTTCGATTCCGATGCCTGCTTCGCCGCCCTGCTCGGCGGCCAGAGCAACGGCTTCTGGCTGATCACGCCCAACGAGGCCGTGCGCGCCGTCCGGCGGCGCTATCGTCCCGATACGCTCATTCTCGAGACCGAGTTCGAAACCGCGAGGGGACGGATCACCCTGATCGACTTCATGCTGCCCGACAGCCCCTCGTCAGACCTGATCCGCATCGTGAGGGGCGATGCGGGCGAGGTGCCGGTATGCATGGAACTGATGCTGCGCTTCGGCTACGGCGCCACGACACCCTGGGTGACGCGGCTGGAAGGCGGCGCGATGCGGGCCGTCGCCGGTCCCGACATGGTCGTCCTGCGCACGCCGGCCTCCTTTCGCGGCGAGAACTTCAAGACCATGGCGCAATTCGTGCTCGCCGAAGGCCAGTCGATTCCCTTCGTGCTGAGTTACGGGCCCTCTCACCTGCCCGTCCCTGCACCCGTGGATCCCTACGACTCGCTCCAGAAATGCGAGAAGTTCTGGTGCGACTGGACAGCGCGGACCAAGACCGACGGTATTCATACCGAGGCGATCAAGCGCTCGCTGATCACGCTCAAGGCCCTGACCTTCCTGCCGAGCGGCGGCATCGTCGCCGCTCCCACGACCTCGCTGCCCGAACGGTTCGGCGGTGTGCGCAACTGGGACTACCGTCTGTGCTGGCTGCGCGACGCGACGCTCACCCTGCTCGCGATGATGGAGGCCGACATCTACGACGAGGCGGCGGCCTGGCGCGACTGGCTGCAGCGCGCGGTCGCCGGAGCGCCGGCCGAGATGCAGATCATGTACGGGCTGCGCGGCGAACGAAGGCTCACCGAATGGATCGCCGACTGGCTGCCCGGCTATGCGGACTCGCGGCCCGTGCGCATCGGCAACGCCGCCCACCAGCAGTTCCAGCTCGATGTCTATGGCGAACTGATCGACGTGTTCGAGCGATCTCGCCGGCGCGGCCTGGCCGCGGCCGAGGAAGGGTGGGAACTGCAGCGCTCCCTGGTCGACCACGTCACCCAGGTATGGCGGAACCCCGACAATGGCATCTGGGAGACACGCGGTCCGCAACGGCACTTCGTCCACTCGAAGGTCATGGCCTGGGTGGCGCTCGATCGCGGCATCAAGAGCGTCGAGACGCATGCGCTCGAAGGCCCGGTGAAGGACTGGCGTGCGATTCGCGACGACATCAGGAACGAGGTCCTCGACAGGGGCTTCGACAAGACCCGCAATACCTTCCGCGCCGCCTACGACAGCGACCAACTCGATGCCAGCCTCCTGCTGCTGGCGCACACCGGCTTCATCGATGCCGACGATCCCCGCTTCGTCGGCACCGTCGAGGCCATCGAGCGCGAGCTGCTGCGCGACGGATTCGTGATGCGGCACAACATGAGCGAGGCCGACGAGGGCCTGCAACCGGGTGAAGGCGCCTTCCTCGCCTGCAGCTTCTGGCTCGCCGATGCCTACATGTCGATCGGCCGCCATGCCGACGCCGAGGCGCTTTTCCTGCGCCTGCTGGCCGTGCGCAATGACCTCGGCCTGCTCGCGGAGGAATACGATCCCCGCGAAGGGCGCCTGCTGGGCAATTTCCCGCAGGCCTTTTCCCACATCGCCCTGATCAACACCGCCTTCAGGCTGTCGCGCAGCCGCGAGGCCCGGCCCGAAACGGCGAAGCCCGGTTCGACGGAAAGCGCGGCGCCGGCCGGCCTCAGCCGTCCAGCATCTTCTTCAGGATCTCGTTGACGGCCTTGGGGTTGGCCTTGCCGCCCGTGGCCTTCATAACCTGACCCACGAACCAGCCGAACATGGTCGGCTTGGCCTTGTAGGCCGCGACCTTGTCGGGGTTGCCGTCGATCACGGCCCTGGCCGCCGCCTCGATGGCCCCCGTGTCGGTCACCTGCTTCAGGCCCCGCTCCTCGACCAGCACAGCCGGGTCCTTGCCCGTCTCTTCCATGGCGACGAACAGGTCCTTGGCGATGCGCCCGGAGATGGTGCCGTCCGCCTGCAGATCCAGGAGCTTGCCGAGATGCTCGGCGCTGATCGGCGACTGCACGATCGACAGGCCGCGCCGATTCAGCATGGCGAAGAAGTCGCCGGTGACGAGCTTCACCGCCTCCTTGCCGTCGCGCCCCTTGGCCACGGTCTCGAAGAACTCGGCCGTCTCGCGCTCCGCCACCAGCACGCCGGCGTCGTAGGGGGTCAGCCCGTATTCCTTCATGAAGCGCGCCTTCTTGGCGTCGGGCAGTTCGGGAAGGCTCGCCTTGATGCCGTCCACGAATTCCTGCTTCAGCACCAGCGGCAGCAGGTCCGGATCCGGGAAGTAGCGATAGTCGTGCGCCTCTTCCTTGGAACGCATGGAGCGCGTCTCGCCGCGCCCGGAATCGAACAGGCGGGTCTCCTGTACGATCTTGCCACCGCCCTCGATGATCTCGACCTGGCGCCGCGCTTCGTACTCGATCGCCTGCTTCACGAAGCGGATCGAGTTGACGTTCTTGATCTCGCAGCGCGTGCCCAGCGCATCGCCGGGCTTGCGCACCGAGACGTTGACGTCGCAGCGCATGGAGCCTTCGTCCATGTTGCCGTCGCAGGTGCCGAGATAGCGCACGATCGAGCGCAGCTTGGTCAGATAGGCCGCCGCCTCGTCGGCCGAGCGCATGTCCGGCTTGCTGACGATCTCCATCAGCGCCACGCCGGCCCGATTCAGGTCGACATAGGTCTGGCTGGGGTGCTGGTCGTGCAGGCTCTTGCCGGCATCCTGCTCCAGGTGCAGCCGCTCGATTCCCACCTTGCAGGTCCCGCCGCCTTCGAGATCGATCTCGATCTCGCCCTCGCCGACGATCGGGTCCTTGTACTGCGAGATCTGATAGCCGGCCGGGAGGTCGGCATAGAAGTAGTTCTTGCGGTCGAATACCGAGCGCAGGTTGATCCTGGCATTCAGCCCCAGCCCCGTGCGGACCGCCTGCTCGACGCAGCGCTCGTTGATCACCGGCAGCATGCCGGGCATGGCGGCGTCGACCAGCGACACCTGCGTGTTGGGGTCGGCCCCGAACGCGGTCGGAGCGCCGGAGAAGAGCTTGGCCTCGGAGATCACCTGGGCGTGGACTTCCAGCCCCAGCACGATCTCCCAGTCGCCGGTTTCGCCTTTGATGAGTGACATGACCTGTTAATAGGGCGACGGGTTCGCCCGGATCAAGGACCACTTCATTTTGTATGCCGCAGGCAGCCTCCCATTAAATAAATGGCGGGAAAATGGCTGCGGGCGACGGCGATGCCAGATGTTGTGGCAACGGATGGCCGCCCGCACCGCCATTCTAGGCCATCCGCGCCGCCGGCCCGATTCCGGTCGCCAGCCCCCAACACCGGGCTTTTCGATGCACAACGCATGCAGTAGGGTCCGCCCCAATAAGACCAAACCGGACAGGGAGAGAAGATATGACCGTCGTTCGTCGGCGCTCGGTGCTGGCTGGCACCGCAGCCGCCCTTTTTGCTGCGCCCGCCATCGTGAAGGCCGAGGGCGAGTGGCCCCGGGGGCCGCTCAAGATCATCGTCCCCTTCCCGCCCGGCGGCTCGGCCGACCCGGTCGCCCGCATCCTGCAGGCCAAGCTGATCGAACTTACGGGCTGGAACATCGTCGTCGAGAACAAGCCCGGCGGTACGGGTGTGGTGGGGGCAGCGGTGGTGGCGAAGTCGCCGCCCGACGGCCAGACCTGGATGCTGACCTTCGACAGCCATATCCTCAATCCCGCCTTCGCATCGAACCTGCCCTACAAGGACTCCGAGCTGTCCAACGTCATGCAGGTCGGACGGACGCCTCAGGTCGTGGTCGCCCACCCTGACCGTCCCTACAAGACCTTCGCCGAAGCGGTGGCCGATGCGAAGAAGCGGCCCGGCAAGGTCAGCATGGGAGTTCTGGGCACCAGCCAGGCGCTGGTGCTGATGACGCTCCTCAAGAGGGAGAACGACGTCGACCTCAATCTGATCCCCTACAAGGGCGGCGGTCCGCTCAACCAGGACATCCTGGGCGGCGTCACCGACGTGGCGATCGGCAGCCTCACCTCGCTCAGCCCGCATATCCGCGCCAACAAGGTGCGCGCCATCGGCGTCACCAGCGACAAGCGCACGCCGGCCCTGCCGGATACGCCGACCCTGCTCGAGCAGGGTCTCAAGACCTATCCGTCCTACTCGTGGTGGGGCATCTATGCGCCCACGGGAACGCCGCGTCCCATCGTCGACCGCATGCATGCCGAGCTTGTCAAAGCCGCCCATGCGCCCGACGTGACGAAGAAGTTCGTCGAGCAGTTCAACATGGAGATCCTGACGACCTCGCCGGAGGATTTTGCCGCCTACCAGAAGAGCGAGCAGGACCGCTGGTTCAAGGTCATCAAGGACAACGACATCAAGGGCGACTGACGTCGCCCCCGCTGCCGGTCAAGATGGTGGAGATCGATGCAGGGCGCGCCGCCGAAGCGGCGCGTCCCGCGATCGCCGAGGCCATCACCGGTTCGGCGTCAGCTCTTCCATCTCGGTCAGGCGCTTGAGCGCGTTGGTGAGCTTCAGCGTGTTGTAGTTGATCCCGGCCGCGTTGAGGCTGCTGCCGTCCTGCATCGGATAGTCCCGAAGCGTCGTCAGGAACTTTCGGATGTAGCCCTGGGCCGGAACGAAGGTCCAGAGATTGTCCGCGTACCAGCGCAGGTAGCCGAGTTCCGCCTCGGCCGGTCCCTTCTCGAAGGGATCCGCGCGCAGGTTGACGATCAGCGGCCAGGACGGGATCGAGCGCGTGCCGGTGGCGATGTTGCCGACCTGGGTCGCGAAGTGGATCTTCCAGTCCTGCACGCGGATCGCGTTCAGGTCGCCTTCCTGGCTGAAGTAATAGATCTCCTGCCGCGGCCCCTTCGCCGCCTCGCCCTTGAAATAGGGCATGAAGTTGTAGCCGTCGGGATGGATGCGCCAGGTCTTGCCGTTGGCCTTGTAGCCGTCCTTGCTCTCGAGCTTCTCGACCACGTCGGGCACGCCCGCCGCCGCCAGCAGCGTCGGCATCCAATCCTCTTGGGAAATGATGTCGTTGTAGACCGTGCCGGGCTTGATCACGCCGGGCCAGCGCACCAGCATCGGCACGCGGAAGCCGCCTTCCCACGTGGTCCCCTTCTCACCGCGGAAGGGCGTCGTGCCGCCGTCGGGCCAGGAGACGGTCTCCGCGCCGTTGTCGGTCGACCAGACGACGATGGTGTTGTCGGCGATGCCGAGGTCGTCGAGCTGCTTCAGGACCGCCCCGGTGATGTCGTCGAGCTCGGTCATGCCGTCGGCATAGATGCTGACGCCCGTCTTGCCGTAGCTCTCCTTCTTGAGGTGAGTCCAGATGTGCATGCGCGTGGTGTTCAGCCACACGAAGAAGGGCTTCTTGTCCTTCGTCGCCTTGTCGATGAACGTCTTGGCCGCGGAGTGGATCTCCTCGTCGATCGTCTCCATGCGCTTGCGCGTCAGCGGGCCGGTGTCCTCGATGCGCTGCCCGCCCTTGCCGTCGGCATAGGAATGCAGCACACCGCGCGGGCCGTACTTCTTCCTGAACTCCGGATCCTTCGGATAGTAGTAGGTCTCAGGCTCCTCCTCGGCGTTGAGGTGGTAGAGATTGCCGAAGAACTCATCGAAGCCATGCACGGTTGGCAGATGCTTATCGCGATCGCCGAGGTGGTTCTTGCCGAACTGGCCAGTCGCATAGCCTTGTTCCTTCAGCAGATCGGCGATGGTCGGCGTCCAGTCCGGAATGCCGTGGTCGGAGCCCGGCATGCCGATGGTAAGCAGGCCGGTGCGGAAAGGATGCTGGCCGAGGATGAACGAGGCACGTCCCGCCGTGCAGCTCTGCTGGGCATAGGAGTCGGTGAATAGTGCACCTTCCCTGGCGATGCGATCGATATTGGGTGTGCGATAGCCCATCAGGCCACGGCTGTAGGCGCTGACGTTGGTGATGCCGACATCGTCGCCCCACAGCACCAGGATGTTGGGTTTGCGCTGCGCAGTCTGCGCCAGCGTCGTCGGCGCTGCCCAGATCACGCTCGCCACGGCCAGTACGGCAACCGCGGCCAAACGCAGGATTCCCTTTTTCGGCATGCACTCCTCCCATCGGTACGGCGTCGGGTTTGTGCAGGCGAAGATAGGAAAAGTTCGATGCTTCACAATGCACCGTACGATACGCTGCAAGCATGGAACTTGACGTCAAGCTGATGCGATATGCGGTCGTTCTCTCGCGTCACCGCCACTTCGGACGGGCCGCCAAGACCCTCGGCATCAGTCAGCCGGCGTTGAGCCGGGGCATTGCAACGCTCGAAAGAAAAATCGGCGTGCGTGTATTCGAACGGTCTCGCCGCGACGTCACCCCCACTCCCGCAGGCGAAGATGTCCTGCGCATGGCCGACGAACTGGTGGCGCGCCTCGACGGCATGAGTAATCGCCTGAAGCTCGTGCGCGATGGACGCGAAGGGAGGCTACGGGTCGCCTCCGGCGCCTTCGTCCACGACATCGCCGTCCGCCCTGCTGCGGCTGAATTCATCCAGGCGAGTCCTGCGATCAGGCTGGAGCTGCTGGAACGCGAATGGCACGGCGTCCTCGAGACCCTGATGTCCGATCGGGCCGATTTCGCCATCATGGACCCCCTTCAGATCAGCAGCGTGCCGACACTGCGTGTGGAGACGCTCGGCAGGCTGCAGGCGAGCTACGTCTGTCGCGCCGGCCATCCGCTGCTCGACCAACGTGCGCTGCAGGTCTCGGACTTCGCGCGATTCCCCTTCGTTGCGACCGGGCTGCCCTCGAGCCGTGTCGGATTGATCAAGGATCTCGATTCCGGCGCCTCTATCGACACGACGACCGGCAGCATCCTTCCCTCGATCGCCGTCTCCTCCTGCCGCAGCATGTTCGAAATCGCGGCGGCTACGGACGCCATCACGCTCGGACATCCGAGCCAGATCGAAGCGGATCTCGCAGGCGGTCGGCTGGCCATCCTCGATGTTCCGGCGAAGGAGAAGGTCTTCGTCGATTTCGCCGTGGTCTACAAACGCGAACGCACGCTCATCCCGGCGGCAAAAACGTTCATTGCCCTGCTGCGCCGACGCCTGCGGCAGATCGAGAGAAAAGAAGCACGGCCCACCAGCCGGCGCTGAGGGGGCCGACGTATCGTCGGTATGGAAGGATGCAGCCGCGCATCCCCTCTCTCGATCAAGCTTTGGCTTGCGGTCCCCGCACAAGTTTTCCAGGGAGCGCGCCAGTCGGTTCGCCGTCGCGATAAGTGACCGCGCCCGACACGATGGTGGCACGGTAACCTCGCGCGCGTTGCAGCAGGCGCTTGCCACCCGCGGGCAAGTCCCACTTCATCACTGGCGCTTCGAGTCCGAGCTTGTCGAAGTCGATCACATTGAGGTCGGCCTTGTAGCCCGGCGCGACAAGGCCGCGATCGTTGAGTCCGACGGCCTGAGCGTTGTCGCGCGTCTGCCGCCTTACGAGCCAGGAAACATCGAGCCGGCCGCTCCTGCGGTCGCGTCCCCAGTGAGCCAGCAACGTGGTGGGGAAGGAGCCGTCGGAGATCAGCCCGACATGCGCGCCACCATCGCCAAGTCCAATGAGCGTGTGCGGGCTCTTCATCATTTCGCTGCAGCAGTCGAGATTGTAGGCAGCGTAGTTGGCGAAGGGCGCAAAGATGAAGTTCGTCCCTTCGCCCTCGATCAGGTAGTCATAGACTACCTCGCGCGGATCGCGGCCTTCACGGCGGGCGCGGGCACCGAACGAGCTTTCCTGCGGCGGTTCATAGTCCGGCGGATCGCCAAGCGGGAACATGCGGTCGTAGTCGACCAGCCGGGCCGCCATCTCCGACCGCAGCGGCTCCTGCGACTCCTCAAGGATCTTCGCCCGGAAGGCAGGATCGCGCAGGATGGCCAGCCGTTCGGTCACACTCTTGTGCGCGACCGCCTTGTAGGAGTGGCACATCGAGAACGGGATCCGACTCGCCTGCAGCCCCTGCAGGACGCCGATCGGCCGCGGCGCCACCTGTGCCTTGACCCGATGGCCCTTGGCCGCCAGCCCCTCGACCAGGCCGAGCAGACGGCGCCACCCCTCGGGGCGGCTGTGCCGCTGCGCCAGGGATACCGAGAACGGTCGGCCGCTCGCCGTCAACAGGCGGTCGATCATCGCGAACTCGGTCTCCGGGTCGGGCACGTTGAAATCCGAAATGAACTCGATCGCGCCGGAACCCGCGTCCTTCATCCCGAGCGCGATGCCGAGCAGCTCCGCCTCCGAGGCACGCAGGGACGGCGTCGGGTCGCCTTTCACCGTCCGATGGTTGAGCGTGCGCGAGGTCGAGAAGCCGAGCGCACCGTCGCGCATTGCCTGCGCCGTGAGCGCCCGCATCTGCGCCACCTCCTCCTCTGTCGCCTCCTCCAGGCGCGCCGCCCGCTCTCCCATTACGAACACGCGCAGGGCACCGTGCGGAAGCTGGGCGCCGAGATCCATGTCCCGCGGCCGCCGCTCCAGCACGTCAAGATACTGCCCGAAGGATTCCCACGACCAGTTGAGGCCCTCGTGCAGAGCGGCCCCCGGGATATCCTCGACCCCTTCCATCAGTTCGACCAGGCGGTCGCGATCAGCCGGCCTCACTGGAGCAAAGCCGACACCGCAATTGCCCATGACGGCGGTGGTGACGCCGTGCCAGCTCGATGGCTGCAGGCGGGAGTCCCAAGTGGCCTGGCCGTCATAGTGCGTGTGGATGTCAACGAAGCCTGGCGTGACCAGCAGCCCTCTGGCATCGACTTCCTCGACGCCTCGGCCGCTCACGGCGCCGACAGCAACAATCCTGCCGTCCGCGACAGCCACCTCCGCTTCACGCAGGCCAGTGCCGGTTCCATCGGCGACCGTACCGCCACGCACGACGAGATCGTGGTCTGCCATGTCGTTCCTCCGATTTTGCTGCAAGTGTAACGCAATCGAAGGAAGGAGGGGATCAACCCCGTTCGCTCAGCGGCACTGGCCGGCCGTCAGGCAGGCTTGGCTACCGAAGTGACGGCCGCCGTCCAGCGATGAGTTATCGCCAACGCGCCGATGTATAGACGTAGGTCTGCCGGCCGCTGCCATAGAAGGCGAAAACACCGACGATGAAGCCGAGATCATAGAAGAATCCGTTATTGGGAAATTCGTAGATGCGGACCTGAAAGAAGAGGCTGGCAATCAACGAGAAGAACGAGATGTAGCCGTGCAGCAGGCCGAGGAAGAATCCGGGCAGTGGAGCGCCGCCGGTGGGCGGCGGCTGATGCGCACAGGACGCGAGAACCAGCACAAGAACAGTAGCGCCTGCGAGCGACCCCCATCGCATATCCGTCCTCTCCTTTTTCTAGTAGCCGGCCGCCCGCCCTTGAATGCCGCCGCCTCGTGAGAACTGCTGCAACACGCAACAGCGTCTCACCCTCTCACGTCATCGGCAAGCGATCCTTCGGAATGGCCCGGCGAAAGGCCGGAAGCCATCTGCAACGGCAGGAATGTAGCGGTGTCAGCACCGCACGGGTCGCTTGATCCGAGAGGCAAGACACACCGCGATCACCGCAAGAGGCGCCGCCAAGGCCACCCAGGACAGCAGCCGCCAGACGCCGCCCTGCCCCAGAAGCGCGGACAACAGGCCAGTCGCCGTCAATATCGCAAGCACTGCCGGCCATCGCCACGCCGAAGCATCACGCATCTTCACCGCTTCTCCGGAATGGCCGCTCGAGGCCCGCCGCGAAGCCGCTGCTTCGACAGCCAGAGATACAGGCCGCTGATCAGGACCACGATCGTCACCAGGTCCAGTAGCGCCCAGATCACCTTCAGCGGCAAGCCGCCGTAATCGCCGAAATGCAAAGGCCTCGAAACCTCGAGGGCACGCAGATACCAGGGCAGCGTCAGCACCGCCGTCAGTTCCCCCGTTCGCGCATCGACCATCGCCGGCGTGAACAGGCGGGCCGTCAGCGGCGTCTCGCCTTTGGTCCAGATCAGGTAGTGATGGGGTGCGCCGTAGAGACTACCTGGAAAGGCGACACTCATCACGAATCGGCCGGGCATCGCGGCGCGTACGGTGCCAAGTGCTGCCTGCAACGAGGCGATATCCGTCGCTGCCGTGAGTGGCTCTCTCGTTCCAGCCGATAACGCCATGCGCAAGTCGGTGCGCTGCCAGAGAGCGAACAAGGGGGTCGTCAGTTCGTTGACGACGCCGGTAAAGCCCACCACCAGAGCCCAGCTCAGCGTGACGATGCCCAGCAGGTTGTGGAGATCGAGCCATTTGGCGCGTGGTCCATGTTCCCGCCGCACGGTTCCGAAGGCGAGCTTGCGCATGAACGGCCCATAAAGAACGGCGCCCGAAACAATCGCCACGACGAACAGGATGCCCAGCGCGCCCAGGAGCAGTTCACCGCTCAGGCCGACAAAGAGATCGGCATGCAAGTGAAGTATCCAGGCCAGGACCGCGTCGCCAGCCACCTGTTCCCCACCAGATTCCCTCATGACCCGTCCGGTGCGGGCATCGAACTGGATGAAGTGGCGGCTCTCGGGGGCGCGGAAGTCCAGCCAGGATTTCGCCATCCAGACCACCACCCGCGGCTCGTCGTCATCGATGAAGACCGTAGCAACGATCATCTCCGGATGACGGCGCCGTGCCTCCGCGACGAGGCCGTCCACATCGACCGACGGAGCATCGGCAGGCAGTACGGCATATGGGGGATCGTCGTTCAGCCAATCGCGGAGTTCCTCTCGGAAGACCAGCGGCAATCCGGTCAGGCAGATGACCAAAAGGAATGCTGTACAGGCAAGGCCCGTCCATTTGTGGATAGCCATCCATCGTCGCAGCGCTCTATTGTGAAATCCTTCGGTCGCAACCGAAGGATCTCGAGACGATACGAGGTCGCCCTCCATTGAGATGCGTCTCACCAACCGTATGTCAGTGTCGCAAGGACGGTGCGCCCCATCCCGTAGCGACAGCCAACGGCCGAGCAGAACGAGACATATTCGTTGTCGCCGATATTGTAGCCATTCAACGCAAACCGGATGCCCTTCATCTTGGGATGCGTCACGCCAAAGTCGTAGTGCACCACCGTATCGAAGACGACATAGCCGGGAATCTGAACGGTGTTGGCATTGGTCGTATAGCTCTGTCCCACATACCGTACGCCTCCTCCCAATCCGAAACCCGCCAGCGATCCGTTCTGGAGGGTGTAATCCGCCCATAGCGACGCGAGGTTGGACGGCACGTTGGCAAGGCGATTGCCAACCGTACCGTCATTGGCACTGATGATCTTGTTGTCGAGGTAGCTGTACGAAGCGCGGAAATTCAGTCCGTTCTGGAGACTCCCCACGGCCGAAAGCTCGATACCGCGTGATCGCACGGCGCCGGTCTGGACGTTGAAGTTCGGATTGCTGGGATCGACCGTGAGGACATTGGTCTGCACGAGGTTATAGGCCGACACCGTGAACAGTGCGTTCACACCATGCGGCTGGTACTTGATGCCGATTTCCTCCTGCTCGCCTCTTGTCGGCTGGAACGGCGTCCCGGACGCGCCAGTGCCGATCGTTGGCTGGAACGACGTTGCGTAGCTGACATAGGGAGCGACGCCGCTGTCGAACAGATACGTCAACCCGACACGGGTCGTGAAGGCGACGTTGCTCTGCGTCGACGTCGTGTTGGTGAGGCGGTTCAACGTGTTCGAACTGACCTGATCGCCACGCCCTGCCAGGAGCAGCGACCATCGGTCGATGCGAGCCTGCTCCTCGGCATAGACGCCGACCTGATCCTGGGTCTGGAAGGCGTTCTGAAAGACCCCAGGATAAGGAATGAACTGGTAGTAGGTCGGTGACAGGATATTGAGCGTCGGCGCCGCCCCAAGCCGCGTGAGATTGTTCCAGATGACATGCTGGTAATCGAGGCCGCCCAGCAGCGTGTGCTGGACCGGCCCCGTTTGAAGGTTCGCCTGCAGTTGGTTGTCGACACTGATCGTGTCGAGCTGCTCGTTGGCGGTATAGGCCTGTCGATTGAGCGTAAAGTTGTTCGCCTGCAGGGTCAGCCCCTGAACAGCTGCGTAGTCGATGACCATATGGTTGAAACGCAGGTTCTGGCGCGCGGTAATGCCGTCAGCGAACCGATGTTCGAACTGGTATCCGACCATCGCCCGCGTACGGTAGAAATGCTCGAAGCCGAGATCACCTGTGTAGAAGTTGCGTGGAATCTGGCCGTAAGGATTGGGCTGAAGGGTCCCGTTGGTGGGCAGCAGGTCCCAGAAGCCGCCCTTTGGGTCATAGAGAAGATTTGCCAGCAGCGTGAAGCGCGTATCGGCATCCGGAGCCCATGTGAAGGCCGGCGCGATGTTGAGCCGCTGCTCCTGCATGTAGGAGACCTGAGTATCGGTCGTGCGGGCGACGCCGGTCAGCCGGTAGAGGAAGTGCCCCTCCTCGTCGAGCGGGCCGCCGAAATCGAACGCCCCTTGAAGACGCCCGAAACTGCCGGTCTGGAGCTGCACCTCGTTCACAGGCGTCTTTGTCGGCTTCTTGCTGACCATGTTCACGATGCCGCCCGGCGAGGCCTGGCCGTAGAGCACCGACGACGGACCTTCGAGGATTTCCAGCCGATCGAGCAGATAGGGCTCTACCTTCGGCACCGTCCAGGTACCGGACAGCAGCTTCAGGCCATCAAGGAACTGATCGAGGGTGAAGCCGCGCGCGGTGATGCTGTCGAGGCGGTTGTCGGCGTCGTTGCTGGCCTGGACACCGGGCGCGTATTGCAAGGCCATCCGCAAGGACTGCGATTGGCGGGCGTCGAGCTCCTGGCGCGTAATGACGTTGACGGTCTGCGGCGTCTCCAGAAGGGGCGTTCCCGTCTTGGTGGCGCCAAAGGATGTCGGCGCGACATATCCCTTCACTGCGTCAGCGGTGTCGGCCGTGACCGTAATGGACGGCAAGGTAATGGACGGCGCGGCGGGGTTGGTGGACTTGTCGGCTTTGTCTCCTGAAACATCGGCATCCTGAGCCTGCGTCGCCGGTGCCCCCAGAATCGTCGACAAAGCAATCATTGTGGCGCCAACCGCTTTTCGCGGTGCGCTTCGCCTTCCTCGCTTCATTGCGCTCCTCTACCGGGCCCAGGGCCATGACATCATCTAATTGCGAATGATTATCATTTCCCTTATAGGTCGCGCTTTCGGATCGGGGACCAGAACTATCGAGTTGGGGACATGCGACGACCCATTCAGAGCTTGGCCGACATCGACCATCCGGGGCAGCCGCTCGTGCTCGCCATGGGGCGGACCCGCGTCCACAAGCCGGCTGCGGTCAGCGCCCATCGCCATGAACGCGGCCAGGCACTCCTGATCTCGACCGGCCTGCTGACGGTGCAGACAAAGGCGGGAAGCTGGGTTGTACCGGCCGGACATACCTTCTGGATCCCTCCGGACCATGAGCACTCGCTCCGCCTGCACGGCGATCTTTCGGGCTACTATGTTTATGTGGCGCGTTCTGCTTGCGTGGCCTTGCCGCGCCGTCCCGGCACGGCGAGCACGCCGCCCTTGCTGCGCGAGGCTGTCGCCCGGGTGACTTCGTGGGCGCACAAGCCGGTCGCCGCCTCACCGGAGGCACGTGTCGAGGCGATCGTGGTCGATGAAATTTCAGCGCTGCCGCTGCAAAGCCAGTTCCTGCCGATCCCGACCCACCCTCGCCTCGCCAGATTGGCCGAAAAGGTCGTCGCCGATCCCGCCTGTTCCCGTTCCCTTGCCGCGCTCGCCGACACGGTCGGTCTTTCGCGCCGCACGGTCACCCGTCACTTCGTCCGCGAGACGGGCTTCACCTTCTCGGCATGGCGGCAGCGGCTGCGCCTGCTACAGGCCCTCGACCGGCTCGCGACCGGTGCGTCGATCACCGATATCGCTTTCGACCTTGGATATGAAAGCCCGAGCGCCTTCACAGCGATGTTCCGCCGCCACTTCGGAACATCCCCCTCGCGCTTTACGCCGCAAACCTCGACCGAAGAGGAGCGACCTGCGGCCGAACGGCCGACGCGCCCGATCAGTAACCCGCCGGCCGGCCTTTGAAGCCCGCAGCGCTCTCCAGCGCAGCGGCCGCACGCAGCACCGTCTCCTCGTCGAAGGAGCGGCCGATCAGCTGCAGGCCGAGCGGCAGCCCGTCCTTGTCCAGCCCGACCGGCACCGAGATGCCGGGTAGGCCGGCCATCGACGCGGGAATGGTGAACATGTCGTTGAGGTACATGGTCACCGGATCGTCCATCTTCTCGCCGGCCGCGAAAGCGGCCGTCGGTGCCGTCGGCGTCAGCAGCACATCGCACTTCTCGAATGCCTGCCTGAAGTCGCGCGCGATCAGTGCGCGCACCTGCTGCGCCTTCTTGTAGTAGGCGTCGTAGTAGCCGGCCGACAGCACGTAGGTGCCGATCATGATGCGCCGACGCACTTCCTTGCCGAAGCCGGCGCCGCGCGTGTTCTCGTACAGCTCGACCAGGTCCTTGCCCGGAACGCGCAGACCGTAGCGCACGCCGTCATAGCGGGCGAGGTTCGACGAGCATTCGGCCGGCGCGACGATGTAATAGGCCGGCAGCGCATATTTGGTGTGCGGCAGCGAGACCTCGATCGGTTCTGCGCCCGCGGCCTTGAGCATCTCCACGCCCTTGTCCCACAGCGCCACGATCTCGGCCGACGTGCCGTCGACGCGATACTCCTTCGGAATGCCGACCTTGAGGCCCTTCACGGCTGGATTGCGCGCCGCGGCCGCGAAATCCGGCACCGCGAGCGGCGCCGACGTCGAGTCCTTGGGATCGTGGCCTGCCATGGCCTGCAGCAACAGCGCCGTGTCCTCGACGGTGCGGGCGAACGGACCGGGCTGGTCGAGCGAACTCGCGAAGGCCACGACGCCCCAGCGCGAGCAGCGGCCATAGGTCGGCTTCAGGCCGACGATGCCGCAGAACGAGGCCGGCTGGCGGATCGAGCCGCCGGTGTCGGTGCCGGTGCTGCCTGGCACCATGTAAGCAGCCACCGCCGCCGCCGAGCCGCCCGAAGAGCCGCCCGGCACCAGCTTGCGATTGTCGCCCTTGCGCTTCCACGGGTTCTCGACGCCGCCGAAGTAGCTCGTCATGTTCGACGACCCCATGGCGAACTCGTCGAGGTTGGTCTTGCCGACCATGACCGCGCCCGCCTTCCAGAGATTGGCGGTCACGGTGCTCTCGTAGGGTGGCACGAAGCCTTCGAGGATGTGCGAGGCCGCCGTCGTCTGCACGCCGTCGGTGCAGAACAGATCCTTGATGGCGAGCGGCACGCCCTCGAGCAGGCCCGCCTCTCCCTTGGCGCGGCGGGCATCCGAGGCCTTGGCCATCTCGCGCGCCTTGTCCGGCGTCTCCGTGATGAAGGCGTTGAGCGCGCGATGTTCGTCGAGCTTCTTGAGGTGCGCATCCACCACCTCGACGGCGCTCGCGTCCTTCCTGGCCATCGCAGCGGCCAGCTCGGCGAGGGTGAGATCGGTCAAAGCGGTCATGGCTTACTCCACCACTTTCGGCACGGTGAAGAAGCCGCCGGCATTCTTGTCGGTCGGATCGACATAGACGGCGCCGCCCGGCGCATTCGCCAGCACATTCCCGGCAATGCCACCGTCGGTCACCTTGTCAGCCCGCATCGGCAGCGTGACGTCGGAGACGCTCGCCAGCGGCGCGACGTCCTTGGTGTCGACTTCGTTCAGTTGCTCGATCCAGGCAAGGATTCCCGACAGCTCTCCCGCCAGGGTGCTGAGTTCCTCTTCCGGCACTTTCAGACGGGCGAGCCGCGCGATGCGCGCCACCGTGTCCTTGTCGAGCGACATCCCTCTTGCTCCGAAAACGGCTGAATGGCGCGGTTGGTAGCCGTTTTGGCCCGGACGGGCAACCGACTCCAGCGCGATGACTTTTCGTCGGATCACGCCGTCGTCCCGGCGCATGCGTTGCTGCGCTGCGAGCGCCGGGACGATGGCCGAAGCAAAAGCCATCGCGCTTTAGGAGGCGGCCGGCTGTCCGCTCATGCGCCGGGCCGCGACCGCCTCGATCTCCGCCCGCATGGTCGGGCGGTGTTCGAGCAGCTCGTTGAAATCCTTGCGGTACAGCACCAGCAGGTGACAGTAGCCCGGCGCCACCACGTCGGCGTTGCGGGGCCGGGCCCCCAGCAGCCCCATCTCGCCGAAGAAGTCGCCCTCCTTCAGCGTCACCTTCATGTCGCCGAGATGGACCTCAACCTCGCCGGCGGCGATGAAGTACATGGCGTCAGGCGGTCCGCCCTTGGTCACGATCTTCTCGCCCGGCATGGCGACCAGCGGCCGAAGGCGGCGTCCCACTTCGTGGACGGAGGCGGCGTCAAGGGCGGCGAAGAGCGGCACCCGCTCGATCATGGCTGCGAGTTCCAGGCCGAGGTCGAGCGTGGGTCGGCCGGCGACGCCCTTGCGCCGCGCATTCAGCTGCCGGCGAAGGTCCGTGTAGACCTCGCGGCTGATGATCGACTCATGCAGGCGGCGAGCATATTCAGCCGCCTCGTAACGGATGGCAGCGCGTTCGAGCTGTCGATCCCGGATCGACTCGGCATAACCCGGATACTGCAGCGACAGGGCCCTGAGCGAGCGCGCCACCAGTTCCTGGCGATCCTTGATGATTGCGCCGAGTCTTTCCTCGGCATCGGCGCCCAGCAGGTCCGCCACCGCGCTCAGGTTGAAGGCGGAGAGTTCCGCCAGCACGTCCTGGGACACCATGAGGACCTCGAACCGGTCGGCCAGCCACTCTTTCAGCAGGCGCTCGAAGCCGAAGCGCCGCTGCAGCCACAGGCCGACCCGGAACGCCATGTGCGGCCGGGTGAAGCTCTGCACGACCTCCTGGTATCCGGCCTCGCCGCGATCGCGCACGGCGTCGATCAGCCGGTCCGCGCGCGCCGTCAGGATCGCCACCATCCGGCGTGACAGCGTCTGCTGTTCGAACAGGTCGAGATAGAGTTCCTTTTCCTGCGCGCAAAGGGTGAGCAGCCCGACGACGAGCCTCTCCGACAGATCGAGCGCGAGGTCGGGCGGCGGCGCCTCGATCTCGGCCTCGCCGGCGGAGGCCGGATCGACGTCGAGGCCCACGACGCGTTCGTTGTGCTCGCGAATGATCTGGCCGAGCTGGCGCTGCACATTCACCCGCGACAGGGCGAGCACGCGGTCGCGCATGGCCGTCTCGACACGGCTCAGCTTGTTGAGGCCCAGCGTCCGCACAGCGACGCCCAGCGTGGTGGCATTGACCAGCAGGGTGAACAGGACGAACAGGGTCGCGAGTTCGGCCGTGAATTCGCGAACGCTCTCCGGCAGCTGCCCGTTCGCCGCAACCACCATGGCGAGGACGATCGTGACCGCGCCGCGCAGCCCGCCCCAGACCAGGACGGACTTGTAGCGACGGTCGACGGGCTGCACGAGGCGCCCCAGTTCCAGGAGCGGCAGCATGCCGAACACGACCAGGGTCCGTGCCAGCGTCGCGCCGACGACGACGGCCACCAGGCCCCAGATGTAGAGCCAGGTGATCTGCGGCAGGAACTGCGCGGCCACCATCGAGGCGAGCACGAAGATCAGGCAGTTGCTCCAGAAATCGAGCTGGTGCCAGATGTGGCGCAGCGTCTCCCATTTGCGTGGATGCAGATGGGTGGGGCCGTAGGCGGCCACTGTCAGCGCCGCCACCACGACCGCGACTACGCCGGACAGTTCGAGATAGTGGTCGGCCAGGATGTAGCTGAGATAGGCGAGGCTCACCGTCACGGAGGTGATGGCGACGTCCGATTCGCCCAGCCGCGGCAGGATCACCATGGTCGCCCGCGCCATGAGGAAGCCGAACAGCCCGCCGCCCAGGAAGTTCCTGAGCGCGGTGAGGATCGGGGCCATCGCGTCCGGCTCCGCCGGAAGGCCGAGCTCGGGCGAGTAGCGGGCGACCAGCATCTCGAGGAAGAACCCGAAGGCGGCAATGGCGACCGCGTCGTTCAGCAGCGACTCGCCTTCGGCCAGGATCGACAGCCGCTTGGGCGCGCCGACGTCGCGAAAGATGCCGATCACCGCCGCCGGATCCGTGGTCGACACGATGGCCGCCACCAGCAGGCAGACGAGGAGGTCGTAGCCCGTGACGAAATGGGTGACGGCCGCCACGCCGGCAATGCACACCAGCACGGCCACGATCGCCAGCAGAAGGACGGCGAAGATTTCGTCCATCAGCCGGCGCACGTCGATCGTGAGCCCGGCCGTGAACAGCAGCGGCGGCAGGAACAGCGGCAGGAAGACGTCGGTGCCGAGCTCCAGTCCCTGCAATCCGCGTACGACATCCCGGCCCACGCCGTCGAATTCGGCATGGGCGGAGATCCACGTCGTCCACAAGCCCAGGCCGAGTCCGGTCACCGCCAGCAGCACTGTGTGCGGCAGGCGCAGACGCTCGGACAGCGGAACCAGCAGACTGACCAACGTGAACAGCGCGGCGATGGCCAGGATGGTGAAAATGACGTTGGTCACCCACGCAACTTAACGCACACGGCCCGCTTGTCGACCGCGGCGTGTCGACCGGGCGACACGCGCGGCCTATAAGAACTCATGCCGATCGTCGAATTTTCCGATCTCAAGGCCCAGCTCACGCGCGACGGCCGGCTGATGGCGCTGGACGTCGGGACAAAAACCATCGGCGTCGCCACGTCCGATCTCCTCAGGAGCCTCGCCACGCCGCTTGCGCTCCTGAAACGCACCAAGCTCGCGGCCGATCTCGCCACGCTGGCCGACCTCGCGAAGAAGCACGAGGTCAAGGCACTGGTCGTCGGCCTGCCCCTCAACATGGACGGCAGCGAAGGCCCGCGCTGCCAGTCGATCCGCCAGTTCGTCGCCAACATCGCCGCGCACGGCCCACCTGCCCTCGCTGGCCTTCCGGTGGTCCTGCAGGACGAGCGGCTGAGCACGGCGGCCGTCACCCGCGGCATGATCGACGACTACGACATGAGCCGGGCCAAGCGCGCCGAACGCGTCGACGCGGCGGCGGCGGCCTGGATCCTGGAAAGCGCCCTCGCGCGCCTGAAGTGACTACTTGACCACGATCTCGTGGGTCAGCTCCTCGGTCTCGCCGTCGGAGCGAACGTCGAATTCGATCTCCCAGCGTCCGCCGCTGGAGAAGGAAAGCCCTTCGGCGCGGTAGCGTCCGTCGCGGCCGCCGCTCAGCTTCAGGCGCTGAGCCGGGGTCGCCGCATCGTCGACCCGTTCGGCGCCGACGCCCACCAGCTCGGCCGCCTCGCCGTCCTTGGTGCAGACGTTCAAGACCAGCGCCACGGGCTCGCCGACCTCGATCTGTAGCGGGTCGGGGCGGAAGGTGATCATGTAGTGCTGCGAAAAGAGGACCCAGCCGCTGCCACGGCCGAGGTCCATGGGACACTCGGCTCTGGCCGACGCAACCCCCAGGGTCGTCGCAAGCGCGAGCCCCGAAACGACGATACGCACAATACGCATATGCTCACTCTCGTACGCGACGCCTGCCCCTCGACGTCCTGGGAGGCGCCGGAACCCAGGCGTAGTTGAAGCTGATCGAGACGCGATCTCCCTTATAGCGCGCCGGCGGGACTTCGTGGCGCAGCCAGCTCTCGAACAGCACGACATCGCCCGCCTGCGCTGGCAGCTCGACGAACGCCCGGACCGCTTGCGGCGCATCGGCGCGCCGCGGCGGCGCTGCCATCAGCGACGAAAGCCGGGGATCCTCGAACTTGATCGCGCCCGCCCCCTTCGGAACGGCCACGTAGTAGGTGCCACTGATGAAAGAGCTGGGATGGAGGTGGAGCGAATGCACCACACCGGCCGGCATCACGTTCAACCAGCAGTCGGTCATGACCAACTCGCGACCGGCCAGATCGTAGTGCAAGGCGCGGGCGAAACGCTGGACATGCGGGTCGATACCGCGGCGCAGCCTGCCGAACAGGCTCGACACCAGATGCAACCGGTCGAGCGATCCATATGAGGTGTAGCCGCCGAGATAATGCCGCTCGGACCAGCGCTGGCCAGCCACGTCGGAAAGAGCGAGAGCCTGGCACTCGTCGGACAGGTTCTGGTCGAAGCGTGGAGAGGGCTTGGGCCGCAACGGAGCCCGGTACACCAACGTGGGAAACAACGCCTTGGTCGCCATACCGTGATTTTCCGTGATGCCGGGCTTCCGTGCTATGATTTTTCTATGCCGCCCGACGAAAAGACCGGGATTCGCCGCCGTCGGCTTCTGCTGGGAAGCGCCGCCTTGGCGCTGGTGCCCGGGCGGGCTGCCTTGGCGCTCGATCAGCTCAAGATCGGCGGCGACCGCGGCACCATCGACTTTGCCGTCGGCGACTCGAAGATCTTCCGCACCACCGGCTCGTTCAAGGACTGGCGCGGCATGGTCGATGTCGACGAAGCCAACGTGCCCAACAGCTCCGTCAGCGTCCGGATCAACACCAGGAGCATCGAGATGCTGGACGAGCAGCAGACCGACATGCTGAAGGACTCCGATTTCTTCGACGTCGACAAGTTCCCCGAGATGACCTTTCGGTCCAGAGCCGTCGAGCGTACCGGTGCCGAGACGCTGCGGGTGACCGGCGACGTCACCCTGCGCGGCATCACCCGGCCGATGGTGCTCGAGATCTCCGTGACCGACCGGCGGCCGAATGCGCCGGCCGGCACGCGCTATGCGCGATTCCGCGGCAATGCCCGGATCAATCGCTCCGATTTCGGAATGACGAAATATGTCGACGTGGTGGGCGATACGGTGGAGATCTCGATCCGCGCCGACGCCTGGCGCTGAGGCCGGCGCGTGGCCGAACCGCGCTATCGTCCGGCCGCGAGGCTCCTGCACTGGATCACGGCGCTTGCCGTGCTCGGACTGATCGGCCTCGGGCTCTGGATGACCGGTCTCCCCATCGGCCTGCCGAAGCTCCAGGCCTACGCCTGGCACAAGTGGATCGGCCTCACCGTGCTGGCTCTGACGGTCGCGCGCCTTCTCTGGCGGTGGCGCTCACCGCCGCCGCCCCTGCCCCCGGCGGTCACCCCCTGGGAGCGGCAGCTTGCGCCCTGGGGCCATCGGGCCCTTCTCGGACTGTTGCTCGCCCTGCCGCTCAGCGGCTGGCTGATGAGCTCGGCGGGCGGCGTCGCGATCTGGTGGTTCGGACTGATGCGCGTGCCCGACTTCGTCCCGCGCGACATGGGTCTGTTCACGACGCTCCGCACGCTGCACCATTGGCTGGCGTGGCTGCTGATCGCCGTACTGGCCCTCCATATCGCCGCCGTTGTCCGCCACGACGTCATGCGCCGTGACGGAATCTTCCGGCGGATGTGGTTCTCAGGCCGCTAGCGCGGGCCGCGGCCCGACATAGCTCGATTGCGGCCGGATGATGCGGCCGCCCTTCTCCTGCTCGAAGATGTGGGCGCACCAGCCGGCGACACGTCCGACGGCGAACAGCGCCGTGAAGGCTTCGCGCGGGATGTCGAGCGCCTCGAGCAGGAGCGCCGTGTAGTACTCGACATTGGTCTCGAGCCGCTGGCCGGGCTTGTACCGGCGCAGGGCGGCGATGGCCCCCCCTTCGACTTCGGCCGCGAAGGCGAGACGGCCGGCCGTCGACGGCAAGGTGGCGACGGCGGCCTTCAGCACGTCGGCGCGCGGATCGCGCACCTTGTAGACTCGATGCCCGAAGCCCATGAGGCGCGTGCCGCTGGCGAAGGCATCGTCGAACCACGCCTCGGCGCTCGACGCGTCGCCGATCTCGTCGAGCATGTCGAGCACCGGCCCCGGAGCGCCGCCGTGCAGCGGCCCCTTCAGGGCGCAGAGCCCCGCGAGCACGGCCGAGATCAGGCCGGCGCGGGTCGAGGCGACCACGCGCGCCGTGAAGGTCGAGGCGTTGAAACCATGGTCGGCGACGGTGGTGAGGTAGGTGTCCAGCCCCTTCTCGAACGCCTCGCCTGCGCGCTGGCCGCGGATCATGCGCAGCAAGTCCTGCGCGGTCGTGAGCGAGGGATCGGGCGCGACAGCCGGCAGGTTCCGGCGTGCATTGAGCAGCGCGGCAAGGAACACCGGCAGCGCTCCGCAGACGAGATAGTGATGCGGCGTCGGGTCGGAGTCGGGCAGCATCCCGAGTCCCACGCGCAGCGCCTCGACCGGCGTCAGCCCCTCGGTGGCGGCAAGCAGGCGCGGCACCAGCGCGAAGGCGCGTACACGCGCCGTCGCAAGCCCCTCGCGTACGGCCGGCTCGTCACCACCACCCTCGCCGTAACCTTCCCACAGGAGCGCCGCGACACCCTCGTAACCCCGGCTCGCGACCAGTTCCTGCAGGCCGTGGCCGCGAACGATCAACCGCCCGGCCTCGCCGTCGACCTCGCTCATGACCGTATCGGCCACGATCACCCCATCGAGGCCGCTGTCCACACGCGTCTGCAACATCCGAAGTCCCCTTTCGCTGTTCAAGGGGAACATTCGTCCCGACGAATATATTGTCAATATTGATTGAATTCATCAATAATATGTCATGAGCACCGAATGGATCACGTCGGCCGAAGCCGCCCGCCGGCTCGGGGTCTCGGCCGCGACGCTGTACGCCTATGTCAGCCGCGGTCTGCTGCGATCCGAGTCGACGGAGGGGCGGCGCGAGCGCCGCTACCGCGCCGACGACGTGTCACGCCTGAAACGGCGCCGCGATGTCGGCCGGAAGGCCGAATCGATTGCCGCCCATGCGCTGGACTTCGGGACACCAGTGCTCGAATCGGCGCTGACGCTGATCGAGAACGGGCGGCTTTATTACCGCGGCCACGATGCGGCGCGCCTGGCGCGAAGCATGTCACTGGAGCAGGTGGCACAGCTCCTGTGGGAGTGCGACGACCGGCCGTTCGCGGCCAGGAACCTGCCGGCCCTGTCGACGGCGCTGCGCGCGGCCTGGAACGCCACGCCGACGCTCTCGACGGTCGATGCCTGCCTGGTCCTGCTGCCGGCCGCTGCGCGCTGGGACCATCCGAGCTGGGTGGAGGACCGCGCCGCCATGCTCGAGACGGGCGCACGCATCCTGCGACTGCTGACGGCAGCGGTGACGGCGGAACCGGTGTCCGCCCTGCCCGTCCACGAGCAGCTCGCGGCCGCCTGGAACGTGCCGTCCGAACTCGCCCCTCTTCTTCGCGCCGCGCTCGTCCTGTCGGCCGACCACGAATTCAACGCCTCCACCTTCGCCGCCCGCGTCGTCGCCTCGACGGGAGCAAACCTCTACGGCTCCACCATCGCCGGGATCGCCGCCATTAACGGCCCGCGCCACGGCGGATCGACGCGCCGGGTCGCGGCCCTGCTCGACGCGCTCGCCACGGCGACCGACCGCGAGGCCGAGCTGGTCCGCCGCGCCGACGAGCCGGCCGACCTGCCCGGCTTCGGCCACCCGCTCTATCCCGACGGCGACGTTCGCGCCGTAACGCTGCTCGCGCTGATGCACGAGGCATTGCCGCGATCGCCCGCGCTTGCCTTCGCCGACGCGCTGGCGGCCGATATCGAGCGGGCGAGCGGGCGCAGGCCCAACATCGATTTCGCCACCGTGACGCTGGAGCGCGTCCTGGGCCTGCCGAAGGATTCTGCGCTTGCCCTGTTCCTTCTGGGACGCACCGTCGGCTGGATCGCCCATGCGCTGGAACAGGCCGCCAACGGAGGCCTGATCCGGCCGCGGGCGCGCTACATCGGGCCGCGCCCCGCCGCGTGAGCGTTATCCACCAAAGCGCGTCCTTGCAGCCGCGCACCGCGCGTGCTTAACGTCGCGCTTTAGTGACAAACAAACGCGCGGGCGTGCCGAGGTTGCCCCATCTGCTCGGCATCGAAGGTCTGTCGCCCGAAACCATTTCGGGCCTGCTCGACCTTTCCGAAAGCTACATCGATCAGAACCGATCGGTCGACAAACGGCGGAATCTCCTTTCCGGCCGTACCGTGATCAACCTGTTCTTCGAGAATTCGACCCGCACCCGCACCAGCTTCGAGGTCGCCGCCAAACGGCTGGGCGCGGATGTGATCAACATGGACGTCGCCACCTCCTCCGTCCGCAAGGGCGAGACCCTGCTCGACACGGCGATGACGTTGAACGCCATGCGCCCCGACGCCATCGTCGTGCGCCACAGCGAATCGGGAGCCGTGAACCTGCTGTCGCAGAAGGTGAACTGCACCGTCATCAATGCCGGCGACGGCCAGCACGAACATCCGACGCAGGCGCTGCTCGACGCGCTGACGATCCGGCGCCGACGCGGCAGCCTGCAGGGGCTGGAGGTGGCGATCTGCGGCGACATCATGCACAGCCGTGTCGCACGCTCGAACATCCACCTGCTGCAGATCATGGGGGCACGCGTGCGCGTCGTCGGCCCGCCGACGCTGATGCCCACCGACATCGACAAGATGGGAGTCGAGGTCCACTACAGCATGCGAACCGGCCTCAAGGACGTCGACATCGTCATGATGCTGCGGCTGCAGACCGAGCGCATGCAAGGCTCCTTCGTGCCGTCGATCAGCGAATATTTCCGCTTCTTCGGTCTCGACAGCGAGAAGCTCAAGGTCGCCAAGCCCGATGCGCTGATCATGCATCCCGGGCCGATGAACCGCGGCGTGGAGATCGACTCGGAGGTCGCCGACGATCTCGATCGCAGCGTCATCCACGAGCAGGTCGAGATGGGCGTCGCCGTCCGCATGGCCTGCCTCGAGGCGCTGATCGGCGGCCGGCGCAATTCGGTGGGAGCGGCGGCATGAGCGGCGACATCCTGCGCGGCGTCCCGCCCCATGCCGGTTCGACTGCCTATATCAACGCGCGGATCATCGATCCCACGGCCGGCAGCGAATATACCGGCGCCATCCTGATCAGCGACGGCAAGATCGCGGACTTCGGTCCCAACCTCTTCGCCTCCGGCGCGCCCTACGGCATCCAGTCCGTCGATTGCCGCGGCTTCTATCTCGCCCCCGGCATCGTCGACACGCGGGTCCACACCGGCGAACCGGGCGAGGAGCACAAGGAAACGCTGGAGAGCGCCGCCCAGGCCGCGACGGTCGGCGGCATCACCTCTATGGTGCTGCTGCCGGACAACGAGCCGCCTTTCGACGACGCCTCGCTGATCGAGTTCGTGGCGCGCCGCGCGCGCCAGATCAAGCTCACCAACATGTACGCCTACGGCGCGCTGACGGTGGGCCTCGAGGGCAAGGAACTGGCCGAGATGGGCCTGCTGGCCGAGGCCGGCGCGGTCGGCTTCACCGACGCCGACCATGCGGTCGGTAATGCGCAGGTCCTGCGGCGCGCGCTCTACTACGCCAAGGCGTTCGATGCGCTGATCGTGCACCTGCCGCAGGAGCCGACTCTCTCGGGCGGCCACATGAGCAGCGGCCTGATGGCAACGCGGCTCGGCCTGTCCGGCATTCCGCCGCTGGCCGAAGTGATGATGGTCGAGCGCGATATCCGCCTGGTCGAGATGACCGGCGGGCGGCTACATCTCGCCAAGATCTCCACCGCCGAATCGGTGAAGGTGATCGCCGCCGCCAAGGCGCGCGGGCTCAACATCACCTGCGACACCGCCGCCCCCTACTTCGCGCTGAACGATCTTGCGGTCGGCGACTATCGCACCTTCGGCAAGCTCGTGCCGCCGCTGCGCAGCGAGTCCGACCGGCTGGCGATCGTCGAGGGACTGAAGAGCGGCGTCATCGATGCCATCGTCTCCGACCACCGTCCCCAGGACCAGGACAGCAAGCGCGTGCCCTTCGCCCAGGCCGAGCCGGGCGGCATCGGGCTGGAAACCCTGCTGCCGGTGTCGCTGGAGCTGGTGCACAACGGTCACCTCACCCTGCCGCAGCTTTTCAAGTGCCTGTCCAGTTCGCCGGCCCGGCTTTTCGGCCTGCCCGGCGGCAAGCTCGCCAAGGGCGCGCCGGCCGATCTCGTGATCTTCGATTCGAACTATGCCTGGAAGGTCGACCGCGCGGATATCTGGAGCAAGACCAAGAACTCGCCCTTCGACGAGCGGCCGGTGCAGGGCAGGGTGATGGCCACCATCGTCGGCGGGCGGACCATCTACCGCGATGACCATTTCGCGCCCGCGGCCGCGGCCTGAGAGGCCGGCGCGCTAGCCCGCGCCGTCAGCCTCCATCCTGGCCACGATCAGGTCGGCCACGAGCTTCGCCGCCGGAGAAGCTCGTGTGACGCTCGACTGCACGAGCGTGGTCTGGGTCGCTTCCAGCCTCTTCTCCCGCAACGGGATGGCCACCAGCGCACCGGCCTGGATCAGCGGCAAGGCGGTGCTGCGCGGCAGGAAGGTCCCGAGGTCCGAACTGGCCACGACGGCCTGCGCGAAAGCGAGCGAATTGGTCTCGTAGAGGATCTCTAGCGGCACGCGCGCCTGCGCGCAGGCCTTGTCGATTTCCTGCCGGATGCCGAAGGAACTGTCGGGGGCGACGACGCGCAGGCCGGCGAGTTCGCGGACCGAGCAGCTCGGCCGCGCCGCGAGGCGATGGCGGGGCGACACGATCAGGCAGAGCGACTGGCGCATGTGCGCCAGTTCGATCAGGTCGCGGCGCGGCGCCCGGCCGAACACCAGCCCGAGATCGACGTCGTTCTGGCCCACCATGTCGGCCACGTCGCGCGAGCCGACCGCCGTCACGGAAATCGAGATGCCGGGATGGTCGCGCGACAGTTCGACGACGAAGTCGGACAGGAAGCGCACGAGCAGACCTTCGACCGTCGCGATCTTGACGTGGCCCCGACGCAGCGAGGCGAACTCGCCCACCCTGCTCCTGAGGCTGTCGAGCTGCTGGCGGCTCTCGACGGCGTAGCGATAGAGCATATGGCCGGCATCGGTCAGGCTCATGCCGCGGGCCCCGCGCTTGAACAGTTTGACCGACAGCTCTTCTTCCAGCCCCTGGACCTGCCGGCTGATGGCGCTGGGCGCGACCCGCAGTGCCGCAGCCGCCTGCTTGATGGAGCCGCATTCGGTCACGACACGGAAATAGCGCAGGGTGGCTGATTCAATCGCCATGACTCGCTCCAGCGATGCCTCGATATAAGGCAGATGGATCAGGAAATTCTATTTTTTCGATCTAATGCGTCGAATTTCAATGCTTTTATTCGAGCTCTCGATTTGCAAACTTTTTGCTGGGGTTGGATTGGGACGGAGGGATCCTGAATGTTTCGCTTTCGGCTTCGGCGCCGCGCCATCGCATGCGGCGGATTTGCACTGGCAGTCGCCGGCATGGCCGGACTGCCATCCACGGCATCGGCCGAGGATGTGATCCGGATCGGAGCGCCGCTGCCGATCACGGGTCCGCTGGCGCCCGAAGCGATCAAGCAGAAGCAGGGCTACGACCTGTGGGCGGAGCAGGCCAACAAGGCGGGCGGCATCTCCGTCGGCGGCAAGAAGTACAAGGTCGAGATCGTCTACGTCGACTATCAGTCGAACACGCCGCGCGCGGTCCAGGCGACCGAACAGCTCATCACCCAGGACCACGTCAATTTCCTGTTCGGCGCCTTCGGTTCGGGCGCCGCCAAGGCGGCCAGCACGATTTCGGAGAAGTACAAGGTCCCGACCCTCGCGGCGACCGCATCGTCGTCCCAGGTTTACGACCAGGGCTACAAGTACTTGTTCGGTACCTTCACGCCCAACGACACGCTGACGACGCCGCTCACGAAGATCGTCAAGGCCAAGGCGCCGGACGTGAAGAAGGTGGCGATCCTTGCCCGCAACGATCTCTTCCCGCTGGCGATCGCGCAGGAGATGGAGAAGTCGGCCAAGGCCAACGGCATCGAGGTCGTCTTCTTCGACAAATATGCGATCGGCACGCTCGACCATTCGGCGACGCTGTCCCAGATCAAGTCGCTGGCGCCGCAATGGATCTTCATCACCGGCTACATCAACGACCTGCTGCTGGCCCGCAAGCAGATGGTCGACCAGCAGATCAAGGCCCCGGTCGTCACCATGATCGCCGGTCCCGCCTACCAGGAGTTCATCGACGCCCTGGGACCGAGCGCCGAGAACATCAGCAGCGCCGCCTGGTGGCATCCGGCCGAGCAGTATGACGGCAAGGACATCTTCGGAAAGACGTCCAACTTCGTGAAGCTGTTCCGCGACAAGTACAAGACCGAACCGGATTACGGCCAGGCGTCCGCCGCCCTGTGCGGGGCGCTGTTCCAACTGGCGATCGAGCAGGCGGGCTCGCTCGATCGCGACAAGGTGCGCGACGCACTCGCCAAGATGGATGTCGTGACCTTCTTCGGCCCGGTGAAGTTCGGATCGAACGGACAGATCAACTCGCTCGATCCGCCGGTGTTCCAGATCCAGGGCGGCAAGCCCGTCGTGGTGTTCCCGCAGGCGATCAAGCAGGGCGACCTCAAGCTCGGCGTCAACTGAGCGCGCACCCGACGGTCCCATAAGCGATCGGTCCATAAGCGATGCTGGCAGCCCAGGTCCTCGTCAATGCAGCGGTGCTGGGCTGCCTCTACGCCTGCATCGCGATCGGCTTCTCCCTCGTCTGGGGCGTGCTGAACGTCATCAACCTGATCCACGGATCGTTGATCGTGCTGGGCGCCTATCTGGCCTGGGGCCTGTATCAGTGGATCGGCGTCCTGCCCTGGTACGTGCTGGTGGTCGCGGCGCCGCTCTTCTTCGCCATCGGCTATCTGCTGCAGCGGCTGTTGCTCAACAAGGTCATCACCGCGCCGGTGCTGGTCACGCTGACGCTGACCTTCGGGCTCGACCTGATCCTGAACAACGCGATGATCTACTTCTTCAAGGCCGACTATCGGAAGCTCACCCTGGTGCCGTCGCTGGGCTCGATCTCCCTCGGCGGCGTGGTGGTTCCGGTCGATCGCGTCATCGCGACGGCGTTTGCCCTCGTGCTGACCGGCCTGCTCTACCTGCTGCTGCGCCGCTCGCGTGTCGGCCGCGCCGTCGTCGCGGTTCGCCTGGATCACGACGCCGCGGTCCTGATGGGCGTCGACGTGAAGTCGATCTATGCCATCGCCTTCGGCCTCGGCGCGGCGCTGGCAGGCTGTGCCGGCGTGCTGATGGCGCTGATCTTCCCGATTTCGCCGCTGACCTCGTCGGCCTATCTCGGCAAGGCGTTCGTCGTCTGCGTGCTGGGCGGACTGGGCAGCGTGTCGGGGGCGCTCGTGGGCGGCCTCGCTCTGGCGCTCGTCGAGGGTGTCGGCGCCGTCGTCGTCGGCCCCTCCTACGCGACGACCCTCTCCTTCCTGCTCCTGATCGTGTTCCTGATCGTGCGGCCGCAGGGGCTGCTGGGCCGCAAGGGCTTCGAATGACGCGATCGAGCATCGCCCTCGCGGTCCTGCTCGCGGTCCTTGCGCTGCTGCCTCTGGTGGGCGGCGCCTACGCCCTGCGCCTCGGCACGATCGCCTGCATGTACGCCGTCTTCGCCCTGTCCTGGAACATCGTGGGCGGCTTCCTCGGCTATCCGTCATTCGCCACCGCGGCGTTCTTCGGCTTCGGCGCGTATGCGACCGGCGTGCTGATGACCCTGGGCGTGCCGCTGCCGCTCGCGCTCGTGGCGACCCTCATCACCTGTCTCCTCGCCGCCTCGGTGCTCGGCGCCGTGCTGCTGCGGCTGCGCGGCCACTACTTCGCCATCGCCAGCCTGTCGCTGGTCGAGGTGCTGCGCGAAGTGGTGAACAATGCCACCGACCTCACCGGCGGCGGCATGGGCCTCAACATCCCGCTGGCCTCGAATTCGAGCGTCCTGGGCGACGCCCTGTTCTTCTTCTACGCGATGTGGATCGTCCTCGCCCTGACGGCGGCGATGGTGATCGCCGTATCCGCCTCCAAGCTGGGTTTCGGTCTTGCCTGCATCCGGCAGAACGAGACGGCCGCCAACATGGTCGGACTGAACACCACGCTCTACAAGAGCATCGCCTTCGGCCTGTCGGCCTGTTTCGTCGGCGTCGCCGGCGGCATCTATGCCGCCTGGGTCCACTACATCGATCCGTCGGACGTGTTCGACATCCTCTATTCGGTCAAGCCGATCGTCATGGCACTGATCGGCGGCCTGGGCTCGCCGCTCGGCGTCGTCTGCGGCGCCCTCGTCTACCTCGGGCTCGAAGAAGTGGTCTGGCGCAATTACATCCAGATCCACTCGGGCCTGCTCGGCCTGCTGGTCGTATTGCTGCTGCTGTTCCTGCCGCATGGGCTCGTTTCCCTGCGGACGCGCCTGTTCCGGCGCAAGGCAGGCCATGCCTGAGATCCTCTCCCTTGCCGGCGTGTCGCGCCATTTCAGCGGCCTGCAGGCCCTGCGCGACGTCAGCCTCGGCATCGCGGGGGGCGAGATCGTCGGCCTGATCGGCCCCAACGGCGCCGGCAAGACCACCTTGGTCAACACCGTCTGCGGCGTGACGCCGGCGAGTGCGGGCACCGTGACATTCGCCGGCCGCGACATCACGCGGCTGAAGCCCTACCAGGCGGCACGGCTGGGGCTCGCACGCACCTTCCAGATCGTGCAGCCCTTCGCCGAATTCTCCGCTCTCGACAACGTCGCCACGGCAGCGCTGTTCTCGCAACCGGGGCAGAGCCTGAAGGCGGCGCGCGAGAACGCACGCGAACATCTCGCCTTCGTCGGGCTCGACGGACAGGCGGACCAGCCGGCCTCCACGCTGACGCTGGCGATGCGAAAGCGCCTGGAACTCGCCAAGGCGCTGGCCATGAAGCCGAAGCTCCTGTTCCTCGACGAAGTGAACGCCGGCCTGAACAGCGCCGAGGTCGAGAAGGCGACGGCTCTCATCCGCCAGCTTGCGGCCGGCGGCATCACGATCGTCATGATCGAGCACCTGATGAAGGTGGTGTTGAACGTTTGCACCCGCATCGTCGTGCTGCACAACGGCGAGCTCATCGCAGACGGCGCGCCGCGCGACGTCGTGCGCAACCCGGCGGTGATCGACGCCTATCTCGGTCAGCAATACGCGCAACGGCACGGCGCCCATGGCTGATACCCTCGTCGCCGAGATCCGCGACCTGCGCGCCGGTTACGGCGAAATCCAGGTCCTGTGGGGCATCGATCTCGCCGTCCGCACGGGCGAAATCACCGCCCTGATCGGCTCCAACGGCGCCGGCAAGACGACGTTGATGCGCGCCCTGTCGGGCCTCATCCCCATGGAATGCGCCCTCTATCGGTCGGACGGCGTCGATCTGGCCGGAGCCACGGCCGCACAGGTCATCGCCCGGGGGATCGTCCACGTTCCCGAAGGGCGGCGCCTCTTCGGCGCCATGAGCGTCGAGGACAACCTGCTGATGGGCGCCTATTCGCGCGACATCGGCCGCACCGAACTGAAGCGCGATCTCGATCGGGTCTATGCGACGTTCCCGAAGCTGCGCGAACGGCGCGGCCAGGCGGCCGCGACCCTGTCCGGCGGCGAGCAGCAGATGTGCGCCATCGGCCGCGGCCTGATGGCGGCGCCGCAGTTGCTGATGATCGACGAGCTGTCGCTCGGCCTGTCGCCGCTGCTGGTCGAACAGCTCGTCGCTGCGCTGCGCGTGCTGAATGGCCAGGGCATGTCGATCCTCCTCGTCGAACAGGACGTCACGGTCGCACTCGAACTCTGCCATTCGGCCTATGTCATGGACATGGGACGCATCGTGCGGACCGGCCCGGGCCGCGAGCTTCTGGCCGATCCCATCATCCGCGACGCCTATCTCGGTGTGCCTGCCGACTAGAGCATCCGTATCGATTCCAACGCAAAGAGAGACGAAATGACCAAGACAGTGGATATGGCGGCCGGCGGCTACGCCTTCATGCCGGGCGTTTCCCAGTATTCCTGCGGCGTCGGGGCACTTCCCGGCTTCACCATCGAGCGCGTCCGCTTCAGCGAGGTGGTGCCGATGCGGCAGGGCTTTGCGAAGATCGCCGACATCCTGAAGGCGGCCGGCCGGCCGTTGCAGGCCTTCTGCGCCTGCGAACTGCGTTCGCCGGCGCCGTTCACCGAGCAGGGTTTCAAGGCCTTCAACGAGACCTATGTCGAAACCCTGCTCGACTGGAACATCATCACCGACGGCCTCAACCCGATCGCCCGCAGCAATGTCTGCCCCAAGCTGGCCCCGCCGGCCGAGCCCGGCTTTCACGCCTTCTGCTTCACGAGACCTGCAAGTGGGACCGAATCCTCGTTCGTCGTCTCCGGCTCGGGTGAATCGGCGGAAGGAAAGGCCAACTACCGCGACCACACGGTTCGCCTGGGCGATACGAGTCCCGAGGGAATGCTCGAAAAGGCGAAGTGGGTGTTGAACGAGATGGAGCGCCGCATGAGCGCCTTCGGCGGCGATTGGCAACAGACCACGGGCGTCCAGCTCTACACCGTGCAGGACATCTACCCGTTTCTCGAATCGGAGCTCGGCCGGCGGGGTGTGCTGCGCAACGGGCTGACCTGGCACTTCAACCGCCCGCCCGTGGTCGATCTCGAATATGAAATGGACTGCCGCCGCATCCACGTGGAACGGGTGGCCATGGTCTGAAACGCGATTGCTTCGGGTGTCGTCCCGGCGCCCGTGGCGTCGGCCGCGCATGTGCCGGGACGACGGCCTGAGTTGACCGAACGTCATCGCGCTGTAGCGATCACAAAGTTATCCCAAGCCCCACCGTGCGTGTGCCGCTGCCCTGTATAGGTGCGGCGTCGGCCTGGCTGAAATTGCCTCGAAACGGCCATTTGGTCTGCTATGGTCGCCCCTCCCGCAAGCAAGGCATGCGATAATGCATCGATATTCTCTTCTTCTCGGCGTCGCGCTGACCGCGGTTGCCGGCACCGGCTATGCGCAATCGGGCCGCTCCCGCGAGGACCTGCTCGACGAGCTGACCCGGCACATCCAGATCTGCTCCGAAATCACCGACGGGCAGCAGCGGCTCGCCTGCTACGACAAGGTGCAGACGCACGTGGGCGATATTCCCGCGTCTGCGCCGACGGCATCGCAGCCGACCCCGCTCGCCAGCAGCCGGCCCGCCACGACCACTCCGGCGCCGCAGCCCCTGACGCCTCCGCCCGTGGCCTCTGCGCCGGCTCCGATGACGGGCGGCTCCTCGATCTCTGGCACGCCACTGCAGCCCCCACCGCTCACTGTGCCGGGCGGCGGCGTGGCGACCTTGGGCGGCCAGCAGGCGCAGCCGACGCCGACGGCGCCCGATCCCGACCGGGCATTCGATCCCTCCACGGCCTCGAGCGCGCCCGGCGTGGCGATGCCCCGCCCCCAGCCCACCGTGCGCCGCACGGGCCCGCGGCCGGTTCCCTCGTCGTCTCAGGGCATGCCGCTGGTGACCCTGACGGCCAGCAACCTGACCTACGGCTCGTCGCGCTACTGGCAGGTGTCGATCTCGATCACGTCGAACACGACCAAGACGGTCGATGCCCAGGTCCAGTGCACCTTCCGCAACGCCGGCAATTCCGTCGGCGAGGGCTATTTCGGCCCCGCTCCGCTGGCACCGGGCGAGCAGATCTCGACCGAGGTGATCGGACCGCCGACCACCGCCTATGTCGATTCGGTGAACTGCCGGGCGCTGAGCCCGTAAAGCCACCGATGCAGTGGTATGCCTTCCATGTCGTGGTGCCGCTCGCGCTCGGCTACCTGCTGGGTTCGATTCCTTTCGGCCTGCTGCTGACGCGCGCCGCGGGCCTGGGCGACATCCGCAAGGTGGGGTCCGGCAACATCGGGGCCACCAACGTGTTGCGGACCGGCCGCAAGAGTCTGGCGGCAGCAACCCTTCTGCTCGACGCGCTGAAGGGCTTCGCGGCGGTCATGATCTGTGCCGTGTTCGGGCCGACGGCGGCGATCGCGGCGGCGCTGGGTGCCGTGCTGGGCCACATGTTTCCCGTGTGGCTCTCCTTCAAGGGCGGCAAGGGCGTCGCGACCACGCTGGGCGTGATGTGGGGACTGAGCTGGCCGGTCGGCGCGGTGACCTGTGCGGCCTGGCTGCTGATCGCAGCCTTGTTCCGCTACTCGTCTCTCGCTGCGCTTCTCAGCATCGTCGTCGGCGCGATCGTCGCCTGGATCCTGCTCGACTGGCGCGTGGCGACGGCGATCACCGCTTTGGTGCCGCTCGTGTGGATCCGGCATCATGAGAACATCGAACGCCTGTTCAAGGGCATCGAGCCCAAGATCGGGCAGCGCAAGGCGAACGCCGGCGGCCCAACCGCATAGCGACGCTCCAGGCGCGGCCGCGATTGCTGGGCCACGACAGCGCCGGTAGGGTCGCGCCGCTTGGCGTCATGATCACTCCGACCGCCTCCCGCGCGCTGCCTTGGGCCTTGATCGGCGCCGCCTGTCTCGGTTCCTTCGCCGCCACGTCGAGCGGCACGACCCGCGCGCCCTTCCTGCTCGAAATGGCGCACGATCTCGATGTCAGCATGCCGCTGGTCGCCAACCTCGTTTCGATGACGGCGACCGCCTGGGGCATCGCCTCGGCAGCCGGCGGCTACCTGTCGGGCCTGATCGGGCGACGCACCCTGCTGATTGCCGGCCTCGTCGCGCTGGCGCTCGCCATGTGCGCGCAGGCCGGCGCCCCGACCTTCCTGTGGGTGGCCGTCTCGGCAAGCATCGCCGGCGGCTCCGCCGGCACCTTCATGGGCGTCGTGTTCGCCGAAGTCTCCGCGCGCGTCGAGGACGGACAGCGCGGCCGTGCCCTGGGCTGGGTGATGAGCGGCCAGTCCCTGACCCTTGTAGTAGGCGTTCCGCTGGCCGCCTGGATCGGCTCGATGATCGGCTGGCGCGGCTGGAATCTTTGCGTGGCGGGCCTCGCGCTGGCGGCAAGTCTCAGCCTTTCGCTTACGGTCCGGCGGACCGCCATGGCGGCGGACCGCACCGAACAACGGCGGCCTGCCCTGAGGCAAGCCCTGTCGGGACGCGTGCTGGCGCTGCTGGGCACAGGCATTGCCGAACGCATCTGCTATGGCCTCGCCGCCGTCTATTTCGCCACCTTCCTGCAGACCGTCTACCATTTGTCGCTGGCCGAGATCGCCATTCCTCTTGCCGTGTTCGCGCTGGGCAACGTGCTCGGCACCATCCTCGGCGGACAGCTCGCGGACCGCCTGCACGACCGGCTCCTGACCTTCGCCGTCGCGATGGCCCTCTCGGGCGTCGCTGCGCTCGGCCTCTTCATGTGGCACCCCGCGCCCGCGATCTCGGTGGCGCTGGGCTTCCTGTATGTGATGATGAATGCGCTGGGACGCCCGTCCTATATGGCGGCGCTGGCATCCGTGCCAGAGGCGGTGCGCGGCACCGTGCTCGGCCTCAACGGCACCTCGGCAAGCCTCGGCTGGATCTGCGCCGCCGGCCTGGGCGCCGTCGCGATCAGCACCGTCGGCTTCGAGGGTTTCGGCCCACTGGCCGGCCTGCTCGGGGCGGCCGGCAGCATCGGCGCCCTCCGGTGCCGTCGGATGGCAGCGGCCGCCTGAATTCAACTTTCGGTTGTTTTACTTGGTATGACTATCGCAATAGGATTGGCGCCATGTTCGATGGTCCTGCCGCTTGCGAAATCGATCCCGCCGAGCGCCGCGCCCGCCTTCGGCTGGCGCGGACGCCGCGTCTCGGCCCCGTCTCCTTCCGCGAGGCGCTCGACCATTTTGGCTCAGCTCTGGTGGCCTGCCGGGAACTCGATGCCGTCGCCGACGCCGGGATCGCGCGCGAGGAGCAGGCATTGGCGGCGCTCGGCGGCCGCTTCCTGGTGATCGGCGATGCCGACTACCCTGCCGGCCTGGCGGCCGTGCCCGATGCGCCGCCCGTGCTGTCGGCCGTCGGCGATATCGGCCTGCTCCGCCGCGAGACGATCGCCATCGTCGGCGCGCGGGAGGCCTCCCTCGCCGGCCACCGTCTGGCTGCGGCGTTCGCCGCCGGCCTGGGCAGCGCAGGCTTCACGATCGCGTCCGGCCTGGCCCGAGGCATCGACACGGCCGCCCATGAAGCCGCGCTGGCGACCGGAACGGTCGCGGTCCTCGCCGGCGGCATCGATCAGGTCTATCCGCCCCGGAATGCCGGGCTGCAGGCGGCGGTCGCGGCACGTGGACTCCTGCTCAGCGAATCGCCGTTGGGCACCCCGCCCGTCGCCCGCGCCTTCCCCCGCCGCAACCGCATCGTGAGCGGCCTGTCGCTGGGGGTGATCGTCGTCGAGGCCGCGGCCAGATCCGGCTCGCTGATCACCGCGCAACGGGCTGCCGAACAGGGCCGAGAGGTCTTCGTCGTTCCGGGCTCTCCCATCGATCCGCGCTATGAAGGCTCGAATAACCTTATCCGTGACGGGGCTATTCTGGTGCGTGACGTCAACGATATTATAAGTGTGTTCGGAAAGCCGCGGTTACCCCCTCAACCCTCTGAAAAACCGTCACAAATGCCGTGTGACAGAGATGCTGCAGGGGTCGTCGCCGCGCTGGGCCCGACGCCCACCGCGGTTGACGAACTGGTACGCCGATGCCAAGTGTCCGCCGCCACCGTGGCGGAGGTGCTGCTGGCCCTCGAGCTGGAAGGCCGCCTGGAGAGGCACCGGGGTAACCGCGTATCACTGATCTAGATCAGCGATTTAGCTCCGGTTTTTAATGTTTTACTGGAGCTTGTTTCGACGATGGACGTGTTGGTCGTCGAGTCGCCTGCCAAGGCAAAGACGATTGGGAAATACCTCGGCCCCGGCTACACCGTGCTGGCCTCCTACGGTCATGTGCGCGACCTGCCGCCGAAGGACGGATCGGTTCGTCCGGACGAGGATTTCGCCATGGACTGGGAGGTCGATGCGGCCTCCCAGAAGCGCCTCGATGCGATCGCCAGCGCGGTCCGCCAGGGCGGCAAGCTCTACCTCGCCACCGACCCGGATCGCGAGGGCGAGGCGATCTCCTGGCACGTCCTCGACGTGCTGGCCCGCAAGAAGGCGCTGCAGGGCGTCGACGTCAAGCGGGTGACCTTCAATGCCATCACCAAGCAGTCGGTCCTCGACGCCGTCGCCCATCCGCGCGATCTCGACCAACCGCTGATCGACGCCTATCTCGCCCGGCGCGCCCTCGACTATCTCGTCGGCTTCACGCTCTCGCCCGTCCTGTGGCGCAAGCTGCCGGGCAGCCGCTCGGCCGGCCGCGTGCAGTCCGTGGCCCTGCGCCTGATCTGCGAGCGCGAGGCCGAGATCGAGGTCTTCAAGAGCCGCGAGTACTGGACCGTCGACGCGGTCTTCGGCACCGCGAAGAAGCAGACGCTGAAGGCCCGCCTCACCCATCTCGACGGCCGCAAGCTCGACAAGTTCGACCTCGACACCGCCGAGCGCGCACAGGCCGCCAAGCACGAGATCGAGCGCCGCGCCTTTTCCGTCTCGTCGGTCGAGCGCCGCCAGGTCCGCCGCAACCCGCCGCCGCCCTTCATCACCTCCACGCTGCAGCAGGAGGCGTCGCGCAAGCTCGGCCTCGGCGCCGCCACGGCCATGCGCATCGCCCAGAGGCTCTACGAGGGCGTCGATATCGGCGGCGAGACGGTCGGCCTCATCACCTACATGCGTACCGACGGCGTGCAGCTCGCGCCCGAGGCGATCGGCCAGACGCGCCGCCTGATCGAGGACCGCTACGGGCCGAGCTACGTGCCCGAGAAGCCGCGCCTCTACAGCTCCAAGGCCAAGAACGCGCAGGAAGCGCACGAGGCGATCCGCCCCACCGACCTCTTCCGCACGCCGCAGGACGTGGCGCCCTACCTCGACAAGGACCAGCTCGGCCTCTACGAGCTGATCTGGAAGCGCACGGTGGCGAGCCAGATGGAAAGCGCCGTGCTCGACCAAGTGACGGTCGACATCGCCAGCGGCGACAAGAACGTCGGCCTGCGCGCCACCGGCTCGGTGGTGAAGTTCAACGGCTTCCTCACGCTCTACGACGAAGGCCGCGACGAGACGCCGGAGGACGACGCGAGCGGCGCCATCCTGCCCGACGTCACGGAGAACGAGGCTCTGGAGCGGCGCGAAGTCATTCCCGAGCAGCACTTCACCGAACCGCCGCCGCGCTATTCGGAAGCGAGCCTGGTGAAGAAGCTGGAGGAACTCGGCATCGGCCGGCCCTCGACCTATGCCAGCATCATCGAGGTACTGCAGAAGCGCAATTACGTGCGGCTCGACCGCAAGCGTTTCGTGCCGGAGGATCGTGGCCGCATCGTCACCGCCTTCCTGCAGACCTATTTCCCGCGCTACGTCGAATACAACTTCACCGCCCATCTCGAGGAAGAGCTGGACGAGATCTCGGACGGCAGGATCAACTGGCGCCAGGTGCTGCGCGACTTCTGGAAGGAATTCTCCGCCGCCGTCGGCGAGACCAAGGATCTTCGCGTCAGCGAGGTGCTCGACAAGCTCGACGAGGAGCTCGGGCCCCACTTCTTCCCCGCCAACGACAACGGCCAGGGGAACGGCAAGAACCCGCGCGAATGCCCGTCCTGCAGCAACGGCCGGCTCGGTCTCAAGCTCGGCAAGTTCGGCGCCTTCATCGGCTGCTCGAACTATCCGGAGTGCCGTTTCACCCGCAAGCTCGGCATCGTCGACGCCGACGCGGACGCCGCCTCGGGTGCCAATCTCGACAAGCCGAAGGTGCTGGGTACCGATCCCGTGAGCGGCAAGGAAGTCACGCTGCGCAACGGCCCCTACGGCCTCTACGTCCAGCTCGGCGAGCCCGAGGGCAAGGAGAAGCCGAAACGCCAGTCACTGCTGCGCGGCATGACTCCCGACGAGGTCACGCTCGAGAAGGCGCTGGCCCTGCTGGCGCTGCCGCGCGAGCTCGGCCCGCATCCGGAGGATGGCCAGCCCGTCCTGGCCGGCGTCGGCCGCTTCGGGCCCTACGTGAAGCACGGCACCAAGTACAAATCGATTCCCTCCGACGAGAGCGTGCTCGACATCGGCATGAACCGCGCCGTGGCCCTGCTCGCCGAAGCCAAGCAGGCACGCGGCCGCGCCGCCGCCAAGCCGCTGCGCGTCGTGGGCGAGCATCCGGGCGACCAGCAGCCGATCGAGCTCTACGAGGGCCGCTACGGCCCCTACGTCAAGCATGGCGGCGTCAACGCCACCATCCCGCGCGACATCAAGCCGGACGAACTGACGGTCGACCAGGCGGTAACACTGCTGGCCGAGCGCGCGGCCAAGGGCGGCGGCAAGAAGGCCAAGACGCCTCGCGCCCGGAAGGCCGCTCCCGTCGCCGCCAATGACGCCGGCGAGAAGCCTGCGCCCAAGAAGGCCGCCGCGAAGAAGAAGACGGCTTCCAAGCGCAAGGCCAAGGCCGATACCCCGCCGCGCACCGGAACCGATGGCTAAAGGGCGCGTCCCGACCCGCGACGAACTGCTGACCTTCATCAAGGAAAGCACCACGCCGATCGGCAAGCGCGAGATCGCGCGCGCCTTCGGCCTGAAAGGCGACCAGCGCATCGAGCTCAAGGAGCTGCTGCGCGACCTGCGCGACAAGGGCGAAGTCGCCACCGACCGCGCCAAGACCTTCAAGGCCCCCGGCGCGCTGGCCGACATTGCCGTGCTGGAGATCGTCAAGGTCGACGAGGACGGCCACCTGCTGGCCGTCCCGCACCGGCACGACGAGGAGGAAGGTCCTCCGCCGCGCATCATGGTCGATCCGCACGCCTCGCGCGGCGGCGTCGCACCGGCCGTGGGCGACCGTGTGCTGGCCTCGCTCAAGCGCCGGGGCAAGGCGACGTACGAGGCGCGCGTCATCCGCCGGCTCGGCAGCGGCCCGAAGAAGATCCTGGGCCTGTATGAGGAACCCGCCGGCCGCAACGGACTCGGCATGGTGACTCCCACCGACCGCAAGCTCCGGCGCGAGTTCGACGTGCGGCCGGCCGACAGGAACGGCGCCCACCCCGGCGATATCGTCTGGATCGAGGAGGTCGGCGGACACCTGGCACGCCGCGCCAAGGTCATCGAGCGCATCGGCCCGATGAGCGATCCGCGCACGGTGAGCCTGATCTCAATCGCAGCCAACGACGTGCCGGTCGACTTTCCCGAAACGGCCCTGGACGAGGCCCGCCGCGCCAAAGCGGCGCCGCTGGGCGACCGGCTCGACCTGCGCAAGGTGCCGCTGGTGACAATCGACGGCGAGGATGCACGCGACTTCGACGATGCCGTCTTCGCCGAGCCCGATCCCGACCATCCGGGCGGCTGGCGACTGCTGGTCGCCATCGCCGACGTCGCCTGGTACGTGCGCCACGACAAGGCGCTCGACCGCGCCGCCTATCGCCGCGGCACCTCGGTCTATTTCCCCGACCGGGTCGTGCCGATGCTGCCGGAGGAGCTCAGCAACCATTGGTGCTCGCTGGTGCCGCACCAGGACCGGCCGGTGCTGGTGGCAGAGATGTGGATCGACGCCGACGGCCACCTCAAGCGCCACCGCTTCCACCGCGGCATGATGCGTTCCGCCGCCCGCCTCACCTATACGCGGGTGCAGCAGGCCATGGACGGCGTGCCGGACGAGGAGACGGGGCCGCTGATGGATACCGTCATCGCCCCGCTCTACGGCGCCTTCCGGGTCCTGCTGCGGGCGCGGGAGAACCGCGGCGCACTCGACCTCGACCTGCCGGAGCGGCTGGTGAAGCTCGGTAAGGACGGCCGCATCGCCGAGATCGGCGTCCGCGAGCGGCTCGACAGCCACCGGTTGATCGAGGAATTCATGGTCCTCGCCAATGTCGCGGCCGCGCAGGCGCTGGAGCAGCGCCGCATGTCATGCCTCTATCGTGTCCACGACCAGCCCGATGCGGCCAAGCTCGAGGCGCTGCGCGAGTTCCTGGCCACGCTCGGCATCTCCCTGACGCCGGGGCCGCGCACGCGGCCGGCGGACCTCAACCGCATCCTCACCGCCGTGGCCGGCAAACCGGTTGCGCGCCTGGTCAACGAAACGATCCTGCGCAGCCAGAGCCAGGCCGTCTACAGTCCCGACAATGCCGGTCATTTCGGCCTCGCGCTCGCGCGCTACGCCCACTTCACCTCGCCGATCCGCCGCTTTCCCGACCTGATCGTCCACCGGGCCCTGATCGCCGCCTTCGGGCTCGGCGAGGGCGGCTTGCCGGAAGCCGAACGCGGGCGCTTCGAGGAGTTCGGCGAGCACCTGTCGATGTGCGAGCGCCGCGCGGTCGCCGCCGAACGCGGCGCCATGGACCGCTATGTCGCGGCCTACATGGTCCAGCATGTCGGCGCGTCCTTCCCCGGCCGCGTGACCTCTGTGACCCGCTTCGGCCTCTTCCTGGCGCTCGACGGCACCGGCGCCGACGGCCTGCTGCCCATCCGCAGCCTCGGCCAGGAGTTCTTTCGCCATGAAGAAGGCCGGCAGATGCTGGTCGGCGAGCACACCGGCCAGAGCTTCGGCCTCGGCGACCGGCTCCTGGTCAAGCTCGCCGAGGCGGATGCCGCCACCGGCGGACTGCTGTTCGAGTTGGTCGAGGTGATCGAGCGGGTCGAGCGCCACGCCCTGCCGCGCGGCCATCGCGGCGGGCGCCGCGGCGGCGAGAGCGAGGGGCCGCGTCGTCGCGTCGCGCACCGCAAGGGCGGTCGGGACAAACGGTCGCGACGACGAACGTAGGCGAAACCCTCATCTTCAATGGAATGTCGACGACACACGCGCCCGTTGATTTTCGCACCGCGCTCGGCCGCGGCTGGCGAGGCCGATGCCCGCGCTGCGGCGAAGGAGCCCTGTTCGGCGGCTACCTGAAGATGCGCAGCCAGTGCCCGGCCTGCGGGCTCGTCCTCGAACCCTACCGCGCCGACGACGCCCCCGCCTACTTCACCATCTTCGCGGTCGGTCACATCATCGTCCCGCTGGTGCTCCTGGTGGAACGCTATGGCGACCAGCCGCCGCTCTGGTTCCACGCGTTGCTGTGGCTGCCCCTCTCCGTCCTGCTGGCGCTGCTGCTGCTGCCGCGCATCAAGGGAGGCGTGATTGCGCTTCTCTGGGTATACCGGGCGGCAGCCCCCAATCCCTCGGCGAGCAGGGTCGACCTTTCTTCCTGATCTCCTGCGGTGTCGGCTTGCACTCGACACCGCTTGTCGTAGGGTATGCTTGTGTCGTTGATTAATTTGTTCCGTTCGGCGCTGTCGTATACCGCCGCCGCCCTGATTGCCGCCTCGCTGGTCGCCTCCTGCGAAATGACGGGCGGGGCCTCGCAGCCGCCCGCAGCCACACCGTCGACCGCGGAGACCAGCCCCGAGCGGGTCATCCTCCAGGCCTACCGGCTGATCTCCGACCGTCACGTCAACGAGCCCGACTTCCGCAAGATCTCCGTGGAGACCTATCGGGGTTTTGCCAGCGCCGACCCGGAACTGTCGCTGCAGGCCACCGACCAGACCTACACCATCCTGCGCGACGGCAAGGTGATTCTGTCGCGGCCGACGCCCACCGACCCGGCGGACGGGCGGGCCTGGGGCGCCCTGCTGACCGAGCTGTTCGCCGCCTCGATCGGGGCATCGCCCGTCCTGCAGCAGAGCGACCGCAATGCGCTGACGAAGGCGGCGATGGTCGCCACGACCGGCCAGCTCGACAAGAACACGCGCTATGCCGATCCGGAGGAAGCACGCGACAACCGCTTCCAGCGCGACGGCGGCGGCGGCATCGGCATCACCATCGAGCGCACCGACAACAAGACGATCATCCGGGCCGTCCAGGACGGCTCGCCGGCGGCCAAGGGCGGCATCCACGAGGGTGACCAGATCCTTTCCGTCGATCACGAGAACATGGTCGACCGGCCGCTGATCGACGTGGTCCACAAGCTGCGCGGACCGGTGGGCGCCCCGGTCATGCTGACCGTGCTGCGCCCCGAGAGCGGTCAGACGATCACCGCAGCGATCCGGCGCGGCCGCATCATCCCGACCACCGTCGCTTACGAGCGTGACGGCAACCTGGCCCTAATCCACCTCTCCGCCTTCAACTCGGGCACGACCGAAGCCCTGGTGAAGGCGATCGACAAGGCGAAGGCCCAGATCGGACCGCAGCTCGCCGGCATCATCATCGACATGCGCGGCAACCGCGGCGGCCTGCTCGACCAGGCCGAGTCGGTGGCCGAGCTGTTCATCAGCGACGGCGTCATCTTCTCGACCAAGGGGCGCCATCCCGATGCCGACCGCACCTATCGCAGCAACAGCCATGGGCATGCCAGCACCCTGCCGATCGTGGCGCTGGTCAACGGCAACTCGGCGTCCGCCGCGGAGATCGTGGCGGCGGCCCTGCAGGACCGCGGGCGCGCCGTGATCGTGGGCACGACGAGCTACGGCAAGGGCACCGTCCAGACCGTCGTGCGGCTGCCCAACCAGGGCGAACTCATCCTGACCTGGTCACGGCTGCTCGCGCCCTCGGGCTACACCTGGAACGAGCTGGGCGTCATGCCCAACATCTGCACCGCCAAGGTCGCAGACCCCGACAAGCTGCAGCCGTCGGCCGTCGACGCCAACCGGTCGCTGCTGCAGCAGTGGCATGCGGAACGCCATCCGAGCGCACAGGAAGTGGCCACTCTGCGGCGGATCTGCCCGCCGGGCGAGGACCTGCCGCGGCGCGACGTGGAGATCGCGGGCCGGTTGCTGCACGACCCGACTCTTTATGCGCAGGCCGTGCGTCTGGGCTCGGTGGACCAGGCCGCCGCTCCCCGCTGAGGCGGCTTTCGCCCCTCGGGGCGCTTGACACCGCCGGTTTGCCGACTACTTTGCGCGCCTCTTAGGAATTCCGCCCGCCCGGGCTCAGGGACAAAGACCATGGCCAAGCCGACCTCGATCCTCATCAAGATGGTGTCCAGCGCGGACACCGGGTTCTTTTATGTCACCAAGAAGAACCCGCGTACCAAGACCGAGAAGCTCGAACTCAAGAAGTACGACCCGGTCGCGCGCAAGCACGTCGTTTTCAAGGAATCCAAGATCAAGTAGCACGCCTTTGGGGGTGTTGCCCTGAACGAAGCGCAGGCCCCTTGGGGCGCGCGCAAAAAAGCCGCCCTTTCGGGCGGCTTTTCGTTTGCAAGGAGGGGCGGACGGTTACGCCGCCTTGGACTTGGGCACCCAGCCCATGACCGCCTTGATCTCGAGGAATTCCTCGAAGCCGTACTCGCCCCACTCGCGGCCGTTGCCCGATTGCTTGTAGCCGCCAAAGGGCGCTCCGAAATCGGGGCCGGCGCCGTTCAGATGGACGTTGCCGGTCCGCAGGCGCGAGGCGACCTTGCGGGCGCGATCGATGTCGCCGGACTGCACGTAGCCCGACAAGCCGTAGACCGTGTCGTTGGCCTGCGTGATCGCATCCTCGTCACCGTCATAGGCCAGCATCGTCAGGACTGGTCCGAAGATCTCCTCCCGCGCGATGGTCATGTCGTTGGTGACGTTGGCGAACACCGTCGGCCGGACATAATAGCCGCGATTCATGTTCTCGGGCCGGCCCGGGCCGCCCGTGACCAGGGTCGCCCCTTCCTCGATCCCCTTCTGAATCAGGGCCTGGATCTTGTTGAACTGCACTTCGCTCACCACCGGGCCGATCGTGCCGGGGCCGGCGTCGGGCGTCGCGGGATCGACGACCTTGATCTTCTCCGCGGCAGCCTTCGCGATGGCGATGGCCGCGTCGTTCTTGCCGCGCGGCACGAACATGCGCGAGGGCGCGTTACAGGACTGGCCGGAATTGAGCATCATGCTCATCACGCCGGAGGACACCGCTTTGGTAAGGTCGGCGTCGTCGAGCACGATGTTGGCCGACTTGCCGCCCAGTTCCTGCGCCACCCGCTTGACCGTGTCGGCCGCGGCCTTGGCGACCGCGATGCCGGCGCGGGTCGAGCCGGTGAACGACATCATGTCGATCCCCGGATGCGCCGACATCGCCTCGCCGACGGAGGGGCCGTCGCCGTTGACGAGGTTGAAGACTCCCGGCGGCACGCCCGCCTCATGGAGCACCTCGGCGAACAGCATGGCATTCAGCGGCGCCACTTCGGAAGGCTTGAGCACGACCGTGCAGCCTGCCGCCAGCGCCGGCGCGACCTTGCAGACGATCTGGTTGATCGGCCAGTTCCAGGGCGTGATGAAGCCACACACGCCTACCGGCTCCTTCAGGATGGCCGTGCCGCCGCGGACCTCCTCGAACGGATAGTCCTTCAGGATCTTCAGCGTCTCGGTCAGGTGGCCGAGGCCGGTCCCGGCCTGCGCGGCCTTGGACAGCCACATCGGTGCGCCCATCTCCTGGCTGATCGCCTCGGCGATCGCCTGGTACTTGCCCTTGTAGGCGGCGATGATCTTCTCGAGCAGCGCGAGCCGCTCCTCGCGCGTCGTCCGCGAATAGGTTTCGAAAGCCCGGCGCGCCGCCGCGACCGCCTTGTCGACATCCGCCTTGGATCCCATCGAGATGCGCGCAAACGCCTCCTCGTTGGCCGGATTGACGACATCAAGCGTCTTGGGCGTGACCGGATCGACCCACTTGCCGTCGATATAGAATTGAAGCCGTTCCAGCATGGTCTTCCTCCGTGGTCCGCGTGATCTGTTGTACCGGCGGGATGTTAAGCATGTCCTGCCACGACCGCATAGGGCGAAGCCCGCGACCGGCGACGCTGCGCCGACAGGGGCCGCACACGACACCCGCATCGTGAAACCGCTACCCACATCCGGCCCGGAACGCCCTGCCTGATGCCGGTATCAGGACAAGCCGTCACACATATTGATACATTTCATGCACATTGGGACGACGGTGCAGCGGCCGGACCGGGATAAGATTAAAATACGAGGAAATTGCTCGCGGAGCCGCCGGCCATGGAAGCCTCGATCCTGCAAGGCCTCTCCGCCTGGTGGGAGACCTACAACCAGCTTTGGCATGCCTTCCCACTGGCGTGCGAACTGTACCTCGGCGCGATGGGACTGCTGGTCCTGCTCGGGGCCCTCTTCATCTGGCGCGGCCGCAGCGACTTCGCCTTCTGGTCCTGCGTCTCGATCGTCCTCGTCAATCTCGTCTTCTTCTTCGGAGAGGATCTCAACCATCACGTCTACCGGACCATTGTCCTCGCCGAGCAGATCCGCCTCGGCCATCTCAGCCTGATCCTGATCAATCCGACGGATGGCGAGGCGCTGCCGACCTTCGTCTACTACAGCTTCCTCCCCTACCTGCCCGGCGTCGCCCTGAAGCTGCTGGGCTTCTCGGCCCATGCCGCCGTCAAGCTGGCGCTGGGCGGCGAACTCCTGATCATGGCGCTCGGCCTGAAATTCCTGGTCGACGCCACGACCGTCAGAGCCCGCAACCGCGACCTCGGCCACCTGACCGCAACCCTCTTCCTGTGCGCCAACTATGTGTTCTGCCTGTGGACGGCGCGCATGGCCCTCGCCGAGATCTGGGTCTACAGCCTCGTGCCGTGGGTGGCCCTGTTCCTCGTGCAGGGCCGATCGATCCGCTCGCTCACCGCGTTGCTGTTCCTTCAGGCCGCTGCCCATCCGATCGTCTTTGCGCAGGCGGTCGCCGCAGCCTTCGTGGTCGCCTGGGCGCTGGAGAGAGAACCCTTCCTGGCGATGGTCCGTCGGCTGGTCGTCGCCGGCCTCCTCGCCGCGATCGGAGCGGCCGCCTTCTGGGTGCCGCAGTTCCTATGGAAGGGATATGTCCTCGGAACGTCGCACCTGCCCGCCGCCTTCCCCGAAACGTTCCTGCCGCTGTCGCAGGCGCTGGGGCTGCGCTATGTCCGCAGCCTCGGCTGGTGGCTGCCCCTGGCCGTTCCGCTCATGATCGTGACGATGGGTCTGCGCATCTCCTGGCGGGCCTGGGTCCTGAGCCTCAGCTTCGCCGCGGGTCTTGCGCTGCAGACGGAGCCTTTGCAGCCCATCGCCGTCCACATCCCGCTGCTCTCCTACTCCCTGTTCATCTGGCGGCTGATGCTGCCGGTCGCCTTCCTCGGCTTCGGGGCACTGCTGTCGGGATGGGGCCAGCAGGACGGTCCGCGCTGGCCGCTGGCGCTGCTCGCCGTCCTGTCCCTCGCGACGATGACCAGCATTCTGCTGGGTGCGGCCCAGGTCAATCTTCCCCGCTTCTTCACGACGGACGGCGACGCCGCCTGGTATCGCGCCTATGTCGAGCATCCGAGTCCTTGGGGTCGGAACGAATTCCTGCCGAACTATGCCGATCTTCCGAGCGCCTGCGACGTTGCCGCAACCGACCGGCAGCAGGCCTCGTTCGTCGATCTCGAGGCCGGTGTCGTGGCGACAAATCATTACCTCGCCATCGCGCAGGCGCCTCACGGCATCGTCGACTACGCGATGAACGGCTGGCCTCCGCCGCTGCGCGCCTGCGACGACGTCCTGATCCTGGGACCGCTGCAACCCGGTTCAACGGTCCGCGCTTCCACGGCCAAGGTGACGGCGCTGCTCTGGCTCCGCATCGCAACGCTGGCGATCGTGCTCGGCGTGCTCGCCGTAAGCGGCTCCTTGGGGCGGCGCCGGGCTTCACGAGGGTTGTTGTGATCGCAGCGTAGCTCCGCGCGAACGACGTCGACACGGCCTGATCGCGGCCCGCCGGCCGTCAGCGATCGACGAAGATTCCAGTCCGTGTCGGGATTGCGCCGCGGTCCCCGCTTCCAACGCCTCTCGCATGCCGCAGGGCGATGGTGATCGGGGCCTCACCAGTCATGCACGCATGGCCTCTTGCGCGGTCCGTACAATGGTAGTCGACTTCCTCTGCCAACAAAGACAACACAGGAGGAAACGATGCAATTCGGATATTTCACGATGCCATCGCACCCGCCCGAGAGGCCGCTCAAAGACGGCCATGAGTGGGACCTGCAAGTGATCCGATGGCTCGATGAACTCGGCTTCACCGAGTGCTGGATCGGCGAGCATCATACGGCTCCATGGGAGCCGCATCCCTCGCCCGACCTTCTGGTTGCCCAGGCGTTGATGCAGACCAAGCGGATCCGCCTCGGCCCCGGCGGCTTCCTGCTGCCCTACCATCATCCCGCCGAGCTCGCCAACCGCGTGGCCATGCTCGACCACATCTCGGGCGGTCGTCTCAACTTCGGCGTCGCGGCCTCGGGCCTGCCCAGCGACTGGGCCATGTTCAACGTCGACGGCATGTCCGGCGTCAACCGCGACATGACCCGCGAGGCATTGGACATCATCCTGAAGCTGTGGAGTTCGAAGGAGCCCTTCGACTACAAGGGCAAATACTGGCACGTGACCAAACCCGATACGATGTTCGGCTTCCTGAAGCCGCACATCAAGCCGCTGCAGACCCCGCATCCGCCGATCGGCGTCGCCGGTCTGTCGAAGAACTCGGACACGCTCAAGCTTGCCGGGGAAAAGGGCTTCCTGCCGATGAGCCTGAATCTCAATCCCGGCTATGTCAGCAGCCATTGGGACTCGGTCGAGATCGGCGCGGCCAAGGCCGGCCGCACGCCCAACCGCAACGACTGGCGAGTCGTGCGCGAGATCTTCGTGGCCGACACCGACGCGGAAGCCATGAAGCTCTCGGTTGGCGCCAACATGGGTCGGATGATGCGGGAATACTTCCTGCCGCTGCTGTCCCAGTTCGGCTTCTTCGAATACCTGAAGCACGATCCGAACGTGCCGGATTCCGACGTGACGCCGGAATACTGCGCCAAGCACAACTGGATCATCGGTTCGCCCAAGACGGTGATCGAGAAGATCGAGAAGATCTATCACGAGGTCGGCGGCTTCGGTCAGCTCCTGGTGTTCGGCTTCGACTATGTCGACAAGCCCGACGCCTGGCGCCGCTCGCTCGAACTGCTGTCGCGCGAGGTGATGCCCAAGGTCCAGCATCTCAAGCCCGCTGCGCCGAAGCGCATGGCGGCAGAATAGCGGTTGCTGCATCCGAACGGAAAAGCCGGCAATCGCCGGCTTTTCTTTTGCGCACGCCCGGCTGCAGCGGGAGCGTTGACGACCGGAATCGGTTCCGGCGCGGGACGGATGTAACTTGGGCGATCTCTGTCTTCAGGAGGACGGATGCCGTCGCCGCAGTCCGATGCGCGAATCAACATCTTGGGACGCGAACCTCCCCTTTCCATTTTCCCACCGTTTTTTAATGGGAAGCCTGGTTCGTGCCCACTAGATCTGGGCAGCCGGGCGAGCGGGCTGCTTCTGGGAGAGAAAGGCGGCTGCGGCGAATCCGAGAGCGGCCACCACCATGATCCCGGCCAGCCCCCAAAGGACGGGCGTGTAGCCTCCCAGGAGGCTCCAGGCGAGCGACGCCATCAGCGGGCCTGCCGCGCGCATGATGTTGGTGGGCATGGTCAGCGCACCGGACACCACGCCATAGCCTTCCGGCCCGATGAACTCCGGCACCGCCATGCCACGCAGGATCGTGAGCAGCCCGTTGGCAACGCCGTAGATGACGGCAAAGAGGGCCAATGCATAAAAGCCCCGAATCCCGCTCGCCAGCATCGCCATCGAGATCGGGAAGGCGAAGTAGATCAGCGCGCCGAGCTGGATGGTGGTGATGTGACGCTGCCCGGCCATCAGCAGCATGCGGCCCAGCACCTGCATCGGTCCGATCAGCGCGATGATCGCCATCACCACGCCGATCGTGACGCCGCGCTCCTCCAGGAGCGGAATGAGATGGAAGCTCATCGCCGAGAAGGCCAGTCCATAGCCGGCGAAGGCGACGACGAGCCCCCAGAAGGCGGGCACGCGCACCGCCGCCGCAAGCGGGTTCCTGCGCGGCAGCCCCGTACTGGCCTGCGGCATGTGCGCGATGGGAACGGCCTCCTCGGACGGCCCGGGCACGAACAGCCAGTGGATGAAGAAGGCGACGCCGAGATTGATGGCGGCGAGCACCATCAGTGTCGGACGCCAGTCGATGTGCGCAATGAGGAACTGGGCAAGGGGAATGCCGAAGGTGCTGGCAAGCCCGCCGACGAAGGTCATCACCATGATGGCCTGGCGATAGCGCGGGCCATAGACGCGCGTGATCACCGCGAAGGCCGGCTCGTAGAGCGTGACCGACTGGCAGGCACCCAGCCCCAGCCACACGACGTAGAAGAGCGGCAGCGAATGGACGTGCGACCACAGGAACATCATCGCAGCGGCCAGCAGCGAGCCGCCCGTCATCAGCAGGCGCCCGCGGCCGCGGTCGATCCAAGCGCCGACCGGGATCGAGCAGAGACCGGCAACCAGCAGGCCCGCCGACAAAGCCCCGTAGAGCTCGTTGCGCGACCAGCCGAGTTCCTTCTCCATCGGCGCCACGAACAGCGGGAATGTGTAGTAGACAAGGCCCCAGGTGATGAGCTGGCCAAGCGACAATACCCATAGAATGGTCGATGGGCGCTTTCGCCACGGCCTGCTTGCGAGGCCGGTGGCCACAATCGCATCCATCTTGTCGTGTCCATCCATGTCACGGAAGCGTAACGCGGCCGTCTTGCGGAGAACAGCTGCATGAGTTCGATCAAATGCATAAATATCGCTTTGCAGGGCGGCGGCTCGCACGGCGCCTTCACCTGGGGTGTGCTCGATGCGCTGATCGAGGACGGCCGCCTCGCTTTCGAGGCCGTCAGCGGCACCAGCGCCGGCGCCATGAACGCGGCCATGATGCTGCAGGGCTGGGCCAAGGGCGGTCGCGACGGCGCCCGCAAGGCGCTGGCCGATTTCTGGAACGACATCGGCGACATGGCATCCGCAAGCCCGATCCAGCGCACGCCGCTCGACCGGCTGCAGGGCAACTGGAACCTCGACGATTCCCCGGCCGCGCTGTGGGCGGACCTGGTCCAGCGCACCCTGTCGCCGGGGCAACGCAACCCGTTCAAGTTCGATCCGCTGCGTGACCTCCTGCGCAAGCATTTCGACCAGGAGGCCGTGCGCGCCTGCAGCGAGATCAAGGCCTTCATCGCCGCCACCAACGTGCAGACCGCCAAGATCCGCATCTTCGAGCGCCAGGAGCTTTCCATCGACGCCCTTCTGGCATCGGCCTGCCTGCCCAACGTGCACGATGCGGTGGTCATCGACGGCGTGCCCTATTGGGACGGCGGCTATCGCGGCAATCCGCCGGTCTGGCCCTTCATCTATGCCTGCGAAAGTCGCGACGTGGTGATCGTCGAGCTCGACCCGACGGTGCGGATGGGCGTGCCCCGCTCCAATGCGGAGATCGCCGACCGGCTGAACGAGATCACCTTCGGCGGCGCGTTGATGTCCGAGATGCGCGCGATCGCCTTCGTCCAGGATCTGATCCGTGAGGGCGCCCTCACCGGCACGGCCAGCACCCGCCTCAAGGCCATGCTCATCCATTCCATAAACGATGACGACTCGCTGGCCTCCCTCGGGTCGGTCAGCAAGTTCAACGTCGAGCCCGAATTCCTCCAGCACCTGTTCCGGCTCGGCCGGGCGGCGGCAACCCGGTGGCTCGCTTCGACGTTCGAGTCCATCGGCGTCAAGACCAGCGTCGACATCGCCGCCCGCTTTCTGTGAATCTGGCTCCCATGCGCATCGGTATCGACCTCGGCGGCACCAAAATCGAAGGACTGGTCCTCGACGACACGGGGAGCGAGCGGGCCCGCCTTCGCGTGCCCACCCCGAGTACCTCCTACGAGGACGGCGTGCAGGCCATCACCGGCCTCATCGCCGAACTGGAACGGCGAGTGGGGGAACGCTGCACTGTGGGCATCGCCCATCCCGGCGCCATATCGCCGGCCACGGGCCTCATCAAGAACGCGAACTCGACGCGGCTCAACGGGCGGCCTCTCAAGGCCGATCTCGAACAGGCGCTGGGGCGCGAAATCCGGATGGCGAACGACGCCAACTGCTTCGCCGTCTCCGAGGCTTCCGACGGAGCGGCGGCGGGCTTGGGGATTGTCTTCGGCGTGATTCTGGGCACCGGCGTCGGCGGCGGCATCGTGATCGACGGCCGTCCGCTCACCGGAGCTCAGGCCATCGCCGGCGAATGGGGCCATACCCCCCTGCCCTTGCCGCACGACGACGAGCGGCCGGGACCGGCCTGCTATTGCGGGCGCACTGGCTGCGTCGAAACCTGGCTCAGTGGACCGCGCCTGCAGGAGCAGTTCGCCGCTCGCACCGGCCGCACGCTGCGGGCGACCGACGTCGCCGAGGCGGCGGCCGGGGGCGATGCCGACGCCGCCGCCCAGATGGAGCTCTACAGCGACAGGCTGGCGCGCGCCCTGTCGGTCGTGATCAACATCGTCGATCCGCACGCCATCGTCCTGGGCGGCGGGCTGTCGAAGATGAAGATGCTCTACCGACGGGTGCCGGAGCTCTGGCGACGCTACATCTTCTCCGAGCCCGAGCACATCGCGACCAGGCTGCTCCCGCCCCGCTACGGCGATTCGAGCGGCGTGCGCGGCGCGGCGTGGCTGTGGCCGGCGGGATCGAAGGCCTGAGCCGGGCTCAGTTGCAGTTCGGCTTGGGCAGCGGCTCGAGGCGCGAGATCCGGTACTCGAAACCGCTGTCGCCCTCTTCGTGCGTGCCATAGAGCTCGACGCCATTGTCGAGGGTCAGGCTGCTGATCTCGAACGCGGCCCGCTCGCCGTCCTTCTTGGCCTCGGCGTCGAAGAAGCCGGCACGGAAGTAGGTTCGCGCCCGGCCCTTGACGATCGACACGCCTTCCTCGGGGACCTTGAGATCGGCCAGACGCTTCGGCACGCGGCCGATGACCACGTTCACCGATTGCGGCGGCGCGGGTTTCTCGCCGTAGAAGAACAAGGCATCGAAGCCGCCGTCGCCGGCCGCCGCGTGCTTCAGAGTGGCGAGCGTCATGGCCATCGGAAACATCGTGCCGGCCGGCAGAGCCACCACCTGGCCGTCGGGCTCGGTGAAGCGGGCTTCGCCGCTGCCGTCGGCCTTCAGCGTGGCGTCGCCGCGGACGAGGGTCGCCTTGCGGCCGTTGGCGCTCGCCTCGTGCTCGAAGTGCAGTTTGCGGCCGTCGCGGCTTTCCGTCATCTGCGACTGCTGCTCGGTGATGACGGATCCCCGCGCACCGTCCAGTTCGAGGCGCAGGCGCTGGTTGATGATGTAGCCGTCGCAGGTGAGCTTCAGCTCATAGGCATAGGTGCCCTGGGAGGTCGGCGACGGCTTGCCGTGCTCCAGCAGCGATACGTCATAGGCGGCCCGGTGCGGCTGCAACTCCTGCGCCCCCGCCGGAACGGCCAGAGAAGCGGCCGCCACGGCCCCTACGGCAAGCAGCATCCGGCGGTGGACATTCAGCATTTCGGCCTCGGCAACGCTTGGATTTGGACCAGATTGGCTTTCACGGCGAAGTCGCCGTAGTCGAGAAGCATCGACCGCGCGATGCCGTTGCCCAGCAAGTCCAGGGCCAGCTCGTATTCGGGCTGGGCGCCCTGATCGCCGTTGGCGAAGAAGGCGAAGCGCACCCCCCAGGACGGCTGGTTGCGCAACAGGCCGATATCGCCGCGCACCGGCGGCGTCCCCGGAGCGGGGCGCGGCGAGTGGCCGATCACCGCGTTCACTTGGAAAGCGCCGTCGAGCCGGGCGCCGTCGAAAACCCGGTAGGACACCGACTTGTCACCTTCCCGGGCGTGCTTGATGACGAGCGCCATGTGGGTCGTGGGGAACAGGGTGCCGGCCGGCAACTCGAAGCTGCGGACCTCGGGCAGGGTGAAGCTCGCCCGCCCCTTGCCGCCCAGTGCTTCGAGGTCGGCGCGCCCCCGCAGCTCCTCTTCGACCTCGTCGTTCTGTGCATTGCGAACGCTGAAACGCAGCTGCAGCCCGTCCTTGGATTCATAGCTGGTGAAGCTCGAATCAGTCTCGAACTCCTCGCCGTCATTGCGCAGGAAGGTGAGCTTGATGCGCTGCTTGATCTCCCAGCCGTCGCAGGAATCGACCGTCTCCAGCACCATGTTGCCGTTGACCTCGACGATGCCGCTGTTGGGCCGGGCCACGGCGAGTTTCATGTCGTAGGTGGCCCGGTTGGGCGCGAGAACGATATCGGCGGGGAACTCGATCGGCGGCGTCGGTGTCGGCGCACTTTGCGGACGCTGCACCGCCTGCGGCTGCTCGGCCTCCGGCCGCTGCACGGCCTGCGGGCGTTGCTGCTGCTGTTGTTGTTGCGGCGCCGGCGGCTGCTGGGCGTTGGCGCCGACGCTTATCCACAGACAGAGCGCAAGGCACAGGCTCACCGCGACGATCGGGGTCGCAGTTTGAGCGCGAGAACGGCGAAAACTATACCTGGTCAACGGCAATTGGCAGGGGGCTAGGCCTTGTAGCCAGACGCGTAAGCGTAATATCCATGCGCGCAGATTTCCAGAATCATCGCCTGCGTCAGGGCTGCACAGGGAGGATGGCATCCATGAGTGAACGCAAGCCGCGCGTGTTCGCGACCCGGCATTTCCCTTCCGATGTCGAGGCACGCCTAGCGGCCAGCTTCGACGCCGTCCTCAACCCGGAAGACCGGCTGTTCGACAGCGCCGCCCTCGCCGGAGCGACCCGGGGCTGCGACGCCATCCTGTGCGCGGCGGGCGATGCGATGAATGCCCAGGCCATCGCCTCCCTGCCCGAGTCGGTGAAGATGATCGCGACCTTTTCCGTCGGCTACGAGCACATCGACGTCGCCGCGGCCGCGAAGCGCGGCATCCTGGTGAGCAACACCCCCGACGTGCTGACCGATGCGACGGCGGATATCACCATGCTTTGCCTGCTGGGTGCTGCCCGGCGTGCCCATGAAGGCGCGACGATGCTGCGCGGCCATCGCTGGGTGGGCTGGAGCCCGACCCAGCTCATGGGAGTGCACGTCACCGGCAAGCGCCTCGGCATCCTGGGCATGGGGCGCATCGGACAGGCCGTGGCCGACCGCGCCCGCGCCTTCCGCATGACGATCCACTACAGCAACCGCAGCCGGCTGCCGCCCGAACTGGAGAAGGGAGCCATCTTCCATGCCGATGGCGACGGCATGCTGCCCCACTGCGACTTCCTGTCGATCAATGCACCGCTCACGCCAGCGACGCGCAAATGGGTCAATCGAGAGCGCATCGCCCGGCTGCCCAAGGGGGCGGTCGTGGTGAACACGGCGCGGGGCGGCGTGGTCGACGACGAGGCCCTGATTGCCGCACTCAAGAGCGGACACCTCGCCGCCGCCGGTCTCGACGTGTTCGACGGCGAGCCGCGGATCCATCAGGGCTACTACGATCTGGAGAACGCCTTCCTGCTGCCGCACATGGGCTCGGCAACCGTCGAGACCCGCAACGCCATGGGCTTCAGGGCCCTCGACAATCTCGAGGCCTACCTCCTCAGAGGGCAGACGCCGCCCGATCAGGTGCGTGCTTCTTCCTGATGGTCTTGTGCCGGCCGGCGGTCTTCTTTCTGTCCTTGCTCTTGGCGGTGGTCGCCGGAGCCGATGCCGCATTCGCCTTGGCGGCCGTACCCGCACTCACGGCCTCGGGTGACGACGGCTGCTCGGCGGGCACCGAGGACGTGGGAGCCGCAGCGTTGGCCGTCGCGGTATAGACCGCCGGATCCCAGCTCGCTGCGGGCGCATCGGCGGCCGCGTGCGGCGGAGGCGCATATTCGACGCCGTCCTCACCCGCCTGTCGAAACGGTGCGTTGTAATTCACGTCGTAGGGATCGCGCCCGCCCTCGCGCGGCCGGCAGATGTCCTGGTTCTGGAACGTCCGCCACATCGCGCAATCCTGCTTGGTGACGATCGAGGCGAGATGGTCCGCGCCCGTCTTGCCCGTCTCCACCATCGAAGCGCCGTCGACGCCATAGCTGGCCGCCGTCACGGCCGCCGGGGCACAGGCTCCCGCCAGCAGCGGCAGCCCGACAGCCAGGGGCAGAGCGAGGCAGGAAAGCCGGCGGAGTCTCATTTCAATTCTTAGATAATTAATTCAATATACTGAAAATACTCAATATTTGAAGATTCGTCAAACGGCGCACCGGAACTCGCTGAGGCCGCTCCGATGCGGCCTCAGCGAGCGTC
>JAFEFG010000170.1 GCA_018240685.1 Pseudomonadota bacterium
GTACGTGATCCCGAAACCGCCCTGACCCAAAACCGAAACGATCTCGTAACGACCGATCGTCCGGCCAGCAGACAACGCGACGAGATCGACTGTTATCTTGTCGCGATCGGCTTCCAATTCGACCATCGACTGAATGGCCTCGCAGTTACTCCGGACGACAAATTATCCCTTGCGACCGGCCGGGTCCACGCATGCCTCGCTTCGGCGTCCGCCTGGACAGGCGATCGGGAGTCGTGACTGCAGTCTGTGTGCCGGCCTGTGGCGCCGGGATGTGCATTTTTCGATGGTTGTCCCCGGCACGCCGTGAGGCAGAGTGGCGATGGGGTAGGGGAGAACGTCGATGCCGGATCCGAGCTTCTACTACGCCATCTTCAAGCGCCTGCAGGCCACGGGGGCCGCCTCATCGGCGCACATCAACAACGACAACGACCAGGCGACGCAGTTCTACGGCGGCTTCACCTTGAAATCCCCCGACAGTCCTTACGGCGTCTTCGGCGCCCTGGGGCCGGCGGCGCCGACCTGGGGATACCAGCAGAACATGGCACCGCTGGTGTCGGGCAACGACACACCCGAGCAGAACCCGCTCTATGCGATCCTCGCCGCGTCCCTCGGCACGCCGCCACTGCCTGACAAGATCGTGGTGAACGGCCAGTCCTGGCCCGTCATGCCGCCGCCGCTCAACGGCGACATCTCGATGTATCCGGTGTGGCTCGACTTCAACAAGGCGGGCAGTCCGCGCGTGATCGATGCGCTCTGGACCTGGATCCACAACGGCAAGGCCGACGACCGGCCGAAGAGCGCGCCGCTCACCTACGCCGCCTTGGCCGCCACGCCGCCGGCGAAGTTTCCGCTGAAGCCCACCGAACTCACGCCGATCCTGTTCGTCTGCAGCCGGCCCGGCGACGACGGCCGGCGCGCAGGCGATCATGCGCAGCCCGATCCGCCCGCCGTGCAGGTGCCGGCGCACTACTGGAACAGCGCGCAGATCTTCCTCACCGATACCGGCGGCACGATCCAGAAGCCGCTGCATCTCCAGCCGGGCGCGCACTACTACGTCGCGGCCATCATCGGCAATTCGAGCGCGATGGCGGCCGGACGCATCGGCACGAGCGGCAGCCAGCCGTCCGTCCAGGTGCGCGCCGATGCCCTCGCCTTCAACACCTTCATGGGCCCCAACGTGCCGCTGCCCTCGCTCGGCGAGCTGGACGCGGCGAGCACCAATCCGATCTACGAGCAGTACACGCTGCGCGGCTGGACCTACGACGTGGCGGGATTCCGGTTCGACGTCGACACCGTCTTCAAGGGCCTCGTCCAGGCGGTGAAGGCGCTGCCGCCCGCCATGCTGGGCGGTGCGACGGCGGAGGAATGGGTCAAGGACAGCCATCCCTGCGTGAAGGTCCGCATCGTCTCAGGCGAACTGCCGAATGCCTACACGCCGTCGGACGGCATGGCGCTGTCGCTGGAGTCCAGCCCGCTGAAGGACCGCCACATCGCGCAGCGCAACCTCGCGCCGTTCGACATGACCCAGATGGCGATCAAGAAACCGATGTGGACGAAGTTCATCGTCGCGCAGGCCGGCAAGGGCGCGAACGTCCTCGCCCTGCAGCATGCGCTGCCGCTCGACTCGGTGCATGTCCATCTCGCCGTTCCGCGCCCTGTCTGGCAGCGCTATCTCGATCCCAGGACCAGCCGCGGCGGCGCCGTGCACGGGTTCGAGCCCGTCCGCGAGGCGCTTCCGACACCGTTCCCCGATGCCGTCGTCCTGCGGCAGGTGAGCGCCGAGGCCCGGCTCGTGGTCGCCGACCACGCGCACGACCGGTTCTTCGGCATGGCGCTCGGGCTGGAGGCCGATCCCGCGCGGCTGCGCGACGTACGCTCGCCCGAGGTGTCGATGGCGCATGCCGCCCCGGACGGGGCCGTCGTCGGGGGCTTTACGGTCGAGCCGTCGGCGAGGCGGTGACGAGCTGCCGCGTCGGCCGGATGGCGACGGCTTCGGCCGGCCTTGCCGGCGGCCGTCGCCTGTTGCCGCTTGCCTCGCAGCGCAAATCCTCTAAGGTTTTGCGAACGGGGCAATAACAATAGTGAATATCGATATTTCGAACGCCAGCCTGCCGGCATGGATGGCCGAGCGGTACCAGGGTGTCTACGCCGATGGGAGTCCCTACGACCCCGTGGGCTATCTGCAATGCAAGCTGATCCTCAAGCCTGACAACTTCACGTCGGTCCGGGTCTTCAAGGACTTCGCCCATGTGGTGAAGCGGGCGGCGGAGCCGCTCGGCATCGGGTTCCGTCGGCCCGACAGCGCCGACCGGAGACCGCAGGTACGCGAGGTGCTGTTCCTCGATACCGGGAAGTTCCACCTCTACAACAACGCCTTCATCGTGCGCCGCCGCATCGCCTACGAGGACGGCTTTGCCGTCGGCGATCCGGAGATCGTCTTCAAGTTCCGCCATCCCGATCCCCTGCATGCCGCGTCGGTCGACGTGAGGCCGCGCATCGCCGGCAAGTACAAGATCAAGTTCAAGCTCGAGCTGATGCCGGTCCAGGACCATGTCGGCGGCATGCGGCGTCTCATGTCGCACAACGTCGAATTCGCGCTGAGCCGGGTGCCGGAGGAGCAGCGCATGGTGATGGCCTCGCTCGGCCACATGACGCTGGCGGATCTCAGCCGCATGTTTCCGCTGCTGACGAGCATCGATTGCGAGGACGCCGACGAGATTGCGCTCGTCAACCAGACCATCGTCGAGGAACTGCTGCAGGACATCTGCATCCTCGATTTCGGTCACGGGGCGTCGGCCATGGCCAATCTTGCCCTGTGGCGCAACCGCGGCGATCATCACTCCTTCGTCGGCGAATTCGCCTTCCAGTTCCGCCTGCCGCCGGACAGTCACATGTCGCCCAAGGCACTGCAGACCTGCGAGAGATTCTTCGTGCAGCTGCAATATGCTGCACAGGATTGGCTCGCCCTCACCACCACCAAGACAGGGGCGGTGTACCGGCTCAAGGGCAATCCGCCGCAAAGCCATGAGTGACACGAAAACCGAGAAGCCGGCGCCGTCGCTCGGCAGCATCTTCGCGACCTTCCTGACGATCGGCGCCACCAGCGTGGGCGGCGGCGTGGTCGCCTACCTGCGCTCGCACCTCGTCGGCAAGCGGGCCTGGTTCGACGACGCGTCGTTCCTGGAGATGCTGTCGATCAGCCAGACCATGCCCGGACTCAACGCCACCAACATGTCGATCCTGGCCGGCGACAGGCTGCGCGGCGGGGCGGGGGCGCTGGTCGCCACGCTCGGCATGTGCCTGCCGGGCGCTCTCCTCATGAGCGCGGCCGGCGCGGCCTACGGGCTGCAGGCGGATTCGCCGGCGACCACGGCGGCCTTGCACGGCATCGCCGCCGCGGCGGTCGGCCTCGTGCTCTCGGTGCTGGTGCAGATCGCGGCCAAGGCGCTGAAGACGTGGGACGACTATCTCTTCGTCGCCGTCACCGCGCTGGCGGTTTCGGGGCTCGGCCTCTCGGTGCCCTACGCGCTGATCGGCGTCGGCATCGTCGCGATCTGGTGGAAGCGTCCGCGCAAGCGCAGCCGTCCGCAGCCCGACGAGGCGTCGCCATGAAGGACCTCGGCGATCTCGCCTACGTCTTCGGCTATCTGTCGCTACTGACCGTCGGCGGCGGCATGGCCGCTTTTCCGGCGCTCAAGTCCCTGACCGTCGACGTCTATCACTGGGTGACCTTCCCGGAACTGCTGCACTTCTACAGCCTCGGGCAGCTCTCGCCCGGCCCCAACATGATGATGGTGAGTTCGATCGGCATGCGGGTGGCAGGGCCCTTGGGCGCGCTGGTCGCGCTGATCTGCTTCCTCGGCCCGACCGCACTCGGCACCTTCGCAGTCGGCCGGGTGTGGAAGCGGCTCGAGACCTGGCGCTGGCGGACTGCCGTGCAGCAGGGGCTGGGCTCGGTGTCGGTCGGCCTGGTGCTGGCGGGCGCCATCACCATGGCGCGCGGCGCGGTGACGGATCCGTTCATGGGCGGGATCGCGGTCGTCGTCTTCGTGCTGCTGATGCGCACCAAGATAAACCCGGCCTATCCCATCCTCGGCAGCGGCGCCCTGGCGTTGGCTGTGTTCCTGTTGAAGTAGCGGACCCGTTCACCGCGAGGCCGCGGCGACAGGACGGGCGCGGGATGATCAGGGCGCTACCGTTCTAGCGCATGTGCTCCCAGAGTTCGCGCTCTTCGTCGTGGCGGTCGAGTTCCAGGCCCTTGAAGTCGCCGCGCGAGACGACGCCCAGGATCTTCCCGTCCCTGACCAGCGGCAGGTGGCGGAAGCCGCCGTCCCACATGAGGCGCAGCGCATCGACGGCCGACTCGTCGGGCGAGAGGGTGGCGGGATTGCGGGTCATCACCGCGGCGATCGGAGTGGTTTTGGCGTCGCGGCCTTCGGCGACGACGCGCGCGACGGCATCGCGGCCGGTGAAGATACCGCAGAGCTTGCCGGCTTCGTCGACGACGACGACGGAGCCCGCCCCGCGCTCCCGCATCCGGCGCGCGGCCTCGATGACCGGCGCGGTGGCGTTCATCACCAGCGGGCGTTGCTCCAGGATGACGTCGGAAAGCTTTCTCATGACGGCGGCCTCGTGTCGGCTCGAACGTTGGACGAAGGACTCGAACACTGAACACAACAAAAGCTTAACGGCATCCTAACGGGCATCACCGTGTTCCAATTGACCTGTGTCAACGTCGTGCGCGGCCGTCCGTTCTACGGAGGGGCCAGCCGAAAGGAAGAGAGCTGCGGCGACGGAACGGTGCCGGAGGAGGCTCTCGTGCCGGTCGGTCCGCTGTCGCCGGAACTCTGCGAGGGACAGGGCTTTCCGTTTCGCACTCTATCGGGTGGGTTGGGATCGATGACTGTTGCCACGCTTCCGGACGTCAAGGCCAAGCTGCTCGAGGGAAAGCGAGGGCTCGTCGTCGGCATCGCCAACGAGCAGTCCATCGCCTGGGGGTGCGCGCGGGCATTCCGCGCCTTCGGCGCCGAGGTCGCCGTCACCTACCTGAACGAGAAGGCGAAGCCCCACGTTCAGCCGCTCGCCGATCTGATCGAGGCACCGATCTTCATGCCGCTCGACGTGGAGCAGCCCGGCCAGATGGAGGCCGTGTTCGAGCGCATCGCCCTGGAGTGGGGACGACTCGATTTCGTCGTCCATTCGATCGCCTATTCGCCCAAGGAGGCCCTGCGCGGCCGCGTGGTCGATGTCGGGCGCGACGGCTTCCTCAAGACGATGGACGTGTCGTGCTGGACCTTCCTCCGCATGGCCCATCTGGCCGAGCCGCTGATGACCGAGGGCGGCTCGCTGTTCACCATGACGTATTACGGCAGCCAGATGGTGGTGAAGAACTACAACATCATGGGCGTCGCCAAGGCGGCGCTGGAAAGCGCTGTGCGCTATCTGGCGGCCGAACTCGGCCCCAAGGGCATCCGCGTGCATGCGATCTCGCCCGGGCCGCTGGCGACGCGTGCCGCCTCGGGCATTCCCGAATTCGACGAACTGCTCGATCGCGCCAAGGCGAAGGCGCCGGTGCACCGGCTGGTCACCATCGAGGACGTGGGCGTGGCCACCGCCTTCCTGGCCCACGATGCGACACGCCTGATCACGGGCGAGACCCTCTACATCGACGGCGGCTACCACATCATCGACTAGGGCAGGCGCGAGCGCTTGCTAACGGCGGGCGCGGGAGCGGGCCCGCTTCGCGGCGCGCCGAGCGTCCTGCTTTTCCTTTGCGAGCTTGTCGGCATGGCTGACCGCGCCGGCGGTGCGCAACAATTCGTAGATGCGTCGGCGCAGCCGCGCCTCGCGGATCCGGTAGTAGGCCTCGACCAGTTCGCGGGTTTCGCGGCTGGCGAGCGGATCCCTGCCGTCGGCGAACGGCGATGCCACGTCGCCGAAGCCGTTCTTCCCGGCAGTCTTGCCCATGCCGTCGAGCGCGTTCGCGGGCATGCGGTCGAAGAAATACGATATGGGCACGCCGAGCACGCGGGAGAAATCGTAGAGCCGGCCCGAGCCGATGCGGTTGGCGCCGTATTCGTATTTCTGCACCTGCTGGAAGGTCAGGCCGATCGCCTCCCCGAGAGTTCTTTGCGTCATGTTCAGCGATTGGCGTCGCTCGCGTATTCGAAGTCCTACGTGAACATCGACGGGATGGCGTGGCATTCGGAGCCCTTGGTCATGACGATTCGGCGCGACCGGCACCGGATGGCGCGAGTCGCATTTTCAAACACAACTATGGCGGAGTGGCCGACCGGCGAGAACACGGCAGCGGGGCCAATGTGTCACACGTTGTTTCTGGAGGCCGGCCGGAAACATTTGGATACGCAATCCCGGCCGGGTCGCGGCCGGGGCAGGAATTATCGCCTCTAGAAGATCGCCGGGCTGCCCAGAGCGGCCGACACCACGACGACGATGCTGGTCAGCAGGCAGAAGGAGCAGATCCCGACGCAAACGCCGAACAGGGCGGATCCTTCGCCCCTCAGCCGGGCCAGCGTCGACGGCCCGAGAGACATGCTGGGCCAGTATCCCTTGGAGATTTCTCGGGCCCACAGGAATGCCGAAACGAGGCCGAGCAGAATCTGGATCAAGCTGTTGATCATACTATCCTCGCAATGCATCGGTGCGCCGTCGGCGGATCGGCACTTTGCCGGGATCCGTCCGGAGGCGAAGCGGTCCAGCGCTGCCAGGGGACGGTGTCGATGCCCTTCGTGACTGCTGGCCTGCGGGTGATTGGATCTCGCGGAGACCGGTCCGTCGGAGGGCTTGTCCTGCGCTGCGGTACGGCGGTTTGTCGGAACGCCTGCGCCGCGCGGACGAGGGGGCTCTTGTCAGGGCTTTGCGCCCGTAATTCGTCGTCGATGTGGCGGAATTGTGGAGCTGCAACCGCTTCATCGGCTCCGGGCCGGCAGGACGGCACATGTGGGGTCACGAATCGATCAGGAAGTCGTCCAGCCCCGGACCGCTGCGCAGATCGGGGCGCATCGAGGCCCAGAGTTCCGACCCCATGGCGAAGCCGACGATCATCAGGGTGACGGCGGACACCGTGACCAGGCAGAGGGAAAGGCGATGGCTCATCTCGTGCTCCTGTGCGACGAGACGAATATCCGCAGCGCCCTCCGCTCCGTCCATTTGGCGCGGCCGCGAAGTTGTTGCTCTTCGTTTCTTCCGTGCCGCGGGAAACCTTCGGAAACGCAAAAGCCGGCCCCGGCGCCGGTCGGAGCCGCAGCGCCATATTTTGGCCGCCGCCGGCGCCGGCGCGCAGAGACCCGTCGGTGTCCTGTCGTGCAGGGTCACACTTCCGCCGTACAGGCGGTGGGAGGGGCCGAGGCTGTCCTCGCCCTGCAGCATGAGATTGAACACCGGCAATGCGACGTGCGCGGTCTCGGGGACGTGGTCCATGGAACGGGTGCCCCGTCACTGGTACACGCGGATCATTTTCTTGCGTGAGCTGCGAGACCATGGTGCGGGGCTCATGATCGTCCTCCACGATCAGGATGCAGGCGAACGCCTTACAAGATGATTTTACATCCCTCGACGGTCGGCGCCGCCGCCGTTTTGTGTTTCCAGATATGTCTGCTCCGGCAGCGGAAATGCAGCGCTACAAGATTCCGATGGGGCGCATACGCGTCACCGCGCGGTGCTGAACTATATCCCATCCATGAACTCGACGGAGATCTTCCGGTGCGCAGCCTTGGGGGCATGCATTCTGTCAACGCTGGCAGCGTGCGCGGTGGGACCTGACTACAAGACGCCCGCCATGGCCGTTCCCGGGACGTGGGCCAATGCCGACAAGGCGACGACCGCGCAGGCGCCGAAGCTTGCAGATTGGTGGACGTCACTCAACGATCCGATCTTGACCGGCTTGATCGAGGAAGCGGTCCAGAAGAATCTCGACGTTGCGAACGCCAAGGCGAAGATCCGCGAAGCGCGGGCCACGCGGCGGGAGAAGTTCGGCGCCCTGGCACCTACTCTCGAAGCGACCGCGTCGGCGACCGCCAATCGCAGCGCCAGCGGCACGTCGGTATCGACGCAGGGCAGCTCCGGC
>JAFEFG010000171.1 GCA_018240685.1 Pseudomonadota bacterium
GCGGTGCAACGCGCATCTGAGGAGACAGTCATGGGCACTCGCTCTTTCATTACGGTCCTTGCCGCCGCCGCGATCTCGGTATCGGCGGCCGTCGCCGTGGCGCCGCCCGCGGCCGCGCAGGCCAGCCTCAATCTGGGCCTGACCATCGGGGTGCCGCCTCCGGCGCCGATCTATGAGGCGATGCCAGCGCCGCGTCCGGGTTATGTCTGGGCGCCGGGCTACTGGCGCTGGGAAAGGGGCCGCCATATCTGGGCGCCCGGTCACTGGATCGGTGCGCGTCCCGGCTATCATTGGGTTCCGGACCGCTGGGCGGACGCCGGCCATGACGCCTGGCACCATGAGCCCGGGCATTGGGATCGCGACCCGGAGCGGCATGGCTTCGACCACCGGCATTGATCACGGCATCTTGCGCCGGTCGTGAAAGTGAAGGCGGGGTGTTCAAGGCCCCGCCTTCCTTGCGCCTGTCGACACCATTCCTTTGGATCGGTGCGGGGCGACGGCGTTATCATGCCGCTGCGCAGCCGGTTGGCGGCGGGCTACGATCCGGCCCCGCGTCGCAAGATAGAAGAAGCAAGAACGGAAAGAAGAGGAGGAACGTCCATGGCTGCTCCCGTTGCCCTTCGCCTGCATCCCGCCGACAACGTGGTGGTGGCCCGCATGGACATCCTGCCGGGCACGAAGGTCGAGGGAGACGTCGCGGCGGCGACTCGGATTCCACCCGGCCACAAGATCCTGACGCGCGCGGTCAGGAAAGGAGAGCCGCTGCGCAAGTACAACCAGATCATCGGCTTCGCCACTGACGCTCTCGATCCTGGCGCACACATCCACACGCATAACTGCGCCATGGGCGATTTCGAGCGCGACTACGCCTTCTGCGCCGATGCGCGTCCCACCGATTTCGTGCCGGAGGCCGAGCGCGCCACTTTCCGGGGTTACCGCCGTCCTGATGGCCGGGCGGCGACGCGCAACTACATCGGCATCGTCACGACCGTTAACTGCTCCGCCGCCACCAGCCGCATGATCGCGACCCGGCTCGAACCGCTGCTGGCCGAGTATCCGAATATCGACGGCGTGGTTCCGCTCACGCATGGCGGCGGCTGCGGCATGGCGGCGGCCGGCCTCGAGATGGATGTGCTGCGCCGCACGCTTGCCGGCTACAGCCGCCATCCCAACATGGCGGCCGTGGTCGTGCTGGGGCTGGGATGCGAGGCGAACCAGGTGGCCGGCCTGATGACTGCCGAAGGTCTCAAGGAGGGACCGAGGCTCATTCCGATGACCATCCAGGACGAGGGCGGCGTGGCCAAGACGGTGGCCCGCGCCGTCGGCTTCCTCAAGGAACTCCTGCCTGATGCCAACGACGTCCGGCGCGAGGCGATTCCCGCGAGCGAGCTGATCCTTGCGCTGCAGTGCGGCGGATCGGACGGCTATTCCGGTATCTCGGCCAATCCCGCCCTGGGGGCGGCGGTCGACCTGCTGGTGCGTCATGGTGGCACCGCAGTCCTGTCCGAGACGCCGGAGATCTATGGCGCCGAGCATCTGCTGACGCGGCGTGCCGCGTCGCGCGCGGTCGGCGAGAAGATCGTGAAGCGCATCAAGTGGTGGGAGGATTACTGCGCGCGCACCGGCGGGGAGATGAACAACAACCCTTCGCCCGGCAACAAGGCGGGTGGCCTGACGACTATCCTGGAGAAGTCCCTGGGCGCCGTCGCGAAGGGCGGCACGACGAACCTGATGGATGTCTACGAATACGCCGAGCCGATCACCGCCAAGGGCTTCGTCTACATGGATTCCCCGGGCTACGATCCGGTATCGGCCACGGGCCAGGTGGCCGGCGGCGCCAACGTCCTCTGCTTTACAACCGGACGTGGCAGCGTGTTCGGCTGTAAACCCGCCCCGTCGCTCAAGCTCGCGACGAACACGTCGCTTTATCGGCGGATGACCGACGACATGGACATCAATTGCGGTTCGATCGTCGACGGCGAAGAGAGCATCCAGGAAAGCGGAAAGAAAATATTTGAAGTGATCCTGAAGACAGCTTCCGGCGCGAAGACGAAATCGGAGGCGATGGGCATCGGCGACGATGAATTCGAACCGTGGAAAATCGGTGCAACGATGTGACGTCTCGCGCGTTTGCAATGCAGTTAACTTGACTTAGCTGTATCTCGACCTCATATGCGATTCACGACTTGCGCAGCTGGCCTTGGTTTTGGCCATGCCTTCGATGGGCACCGGATCCGTTTTCCAACACGTTCTTTCCGAAATCCCAAAGTCGCCACAGATGGATGCAGTGCGTCTGCTCTCTGCGGTTTTTTGTATGTGTACTTGCCTAAGCTAGCCTAAGGAGAGAGAGTGATGGCCACAGGTACCGTCAAGTGGTTCAATGCCACCAAGGGTTTCGGATTCATTCAGCCGTCTGACGGCGGCAAGGACGTGTTCGTTCACATCAGCGCAGTCGAGCGTGCGGGACTGAATGGCCTGAACGAGGGCCAGAAGGTCAGCTACGAGATCGCTACCGAGCGTGGCCGGGCTGCTGCGGTGAACCTCAAGGCTGCCGACTGACATCGATGCCTGGATGATAGTGGCGGCGCCAGCGCGTGCCGCCTCTGTCTCCTTTCCCGCCGAATCGTGCCGGAACCCAAGACGCTCGGACCCAAGACGCTCTTGAGTGCTGCCGTCGTCGAGGCGAACATCCCCGCCAGAGAAGGGGTTCCCCGACGTCCATGCCGGCCGATCTGCACTATCTTTCCCTCCACGAAGTCGCGCGACGCCTGAGGGGGCGCTCGCTTTCCTCCCTCGAGGTCACGCGCGCGCTCCTCGACCGGATCGACGCCCTCGATCCGGGGCTGAAGAGCTATGCCGTCGTCATGGCGGAGCAGGCGCTGGCTGATTCCGCCGAGCGCGATGCCGAAGCCGCGGCCGGACGCTGGCGCGGTCCGCTTCATGGCGTGCCGGTCGCGGTAAAGGATCTCTGCAACACAGCCGGCGTCGCGACGGCGGCAGGCATGGCGATCCATCGGCACAACATTCCGGCGCGGGATGCCACGGTGGTGGCGCGACTCAAGGCGGCAGGCGCGGTACTCCTCGGCAAGTTGCAGATGACGGAGGGCGCGTTCGGCGCGCACCATCCCAGCATTCCCGCACCTCTCAATCCCTGGAATGCGGCCTACTGGACCGGCGCCTCGTCGTCGGGCTCCGGCGCGGCCACGGCGGCGGGCCTCTGCTACGGCGCGCTCGGCTCCGACACCGGCGGCTCGATCCGCTTCCCCTCGACCATGAACGGACTTTCCGGCCTGAAGCCGACCTGGGGCCGCGTCAGCCGCGCGGGGATCTTTCCGCTGGCCGAGTCGCTCGACCATATCGGTCCGATGACGCGCTGTGCCCTCGACTGCGCCGTGATGCTGGGGGTGATCGCAGGGTCCGATCCCGATGATCCCACCGCGGTACCCGGCGCGGTTCCCGACTATGCCGCGGCGGCCGTAACCGGCGTGGCGGGCAAGCGGATCGGTCTGCCGGTGAAACTGGTCGATCTCGACCAGGACAGCGAGCGCGCCCTCGTCGGGGCGGTGACCGTGCTGCGGAAGGCTGGCGCCGATGTCGTGGACGTCGCGCTGCCGGCCGGCTTCGAACAGGCTTCGCGCGACTGGCTGGGATTGTGCGGCGCGGAGACGGCACTCGCGCACGAAGCGACCTATCCCTCGCGTGCGGCGGAGTACGGACCGGTGCTCGCCGGCCTGATCGATCTCGGCCGGGCCATGTCGGCGGTCGAGCTTGCCCGGCTGCAGGCGCGGCGTGCCGCCGTGACCGGCGGGCTGAATCATCTGCTTGCCTCCGTCGATCTCCTGCTGGTGCCGGTGATGGGTACCGCGGCCTGGTCGCTCGACCGGCTCGCCGCCACGGGGCGCGATCCCGAGGCGGTGGCTGCGCGGCTGCGCTATACGGCGCCGTTCGATCTCAGCGGGCATCCGACCCTCACGCTGCCCGGAGGCATGACGCACGATGGCGTGCCGACCGGCTTCCAGATCGTCGGCAGAGCATTCGACGAGTCGGGCATTCTTGCCGCAGGCCATGCCTTCCAGCAGAGGACCGACTGGCATCTCAAGCATCCGTCTTTGTAGATGCCGCCGCCGATCGCTGCATGGACGCTGAATCTCGCTTGCGTTAGAGTAGGAGATGCCGCGACGGCGCACGCCACCCGAACAGCCGGTAGATGACTTCATTCCTTAAGCGCGATTGGCGGCTGAAGCCGAGCATCCTCGCCTTGTTCGTGATCCTGACGGTGCCGGTGTCCGTGACGATCGTCGCGGTCACGTTCCTGTCGAATGAAACCATCGCCCGTGCGGATGCCGAGCAACTCGTCGAGCGCTTCCGCATCAACGGCGTGAAGGATGCGGAAAGCGACTTCGACCCGATCAAGGCCATGGCGCGGTCGGCCGCGATGGTCGGCAGCGAGCAGCCGGACTTCTATTTCAGCGACCGCTCGCTCGGGTACCTGAACAGCATCCTGCAATCCAGCAACAAGATCATCAGCGTCTATGTCGGCCTGAAGGACGGCTCGTTCCGCCAGGCCCGCCGCGTCGATCCCCAGGTCAAGATCCAGGGCAAGCTGCCGCCGTCCGGCGCGCGCTTTGCTTATCGCTCGATTCTCAGGACCGCCGACGGCACGCTGATGGACCGGTACGAATTCCGCAATGCCGACGGGGCGGTGCTGGGCATCTCGGAGCAGGAGACCAACTACGATCCCCGCCAGCGCGGCTGGTACCGCTACACGGTCCAGGCCGGCTCCACCTTCACCACCGACCCCGACATGTTCGCAGCCCTGGGCCTGGTCGGGTTCACCATCGCCGCGCCATTCTTCACCGACGACAACAAGGCACTCGGCGTCACGGCGATCGACATCACGCTCGACGGATTGTCCGAATATCTTGCCGAACGGAAGATCAGCCCGGGCTCGCAAAGCTACATTCTCGATTCGCGCGGTCTCGTCATCGCCGATTCGAGCCGGGCGAAGACCTACGCCAACGACAACGGCCAGGTCGAGCTCAGGCATGTGACGGATGTCGGCGGCGAACTCGTGGCGGCGGCATTTGCCGCCCGGCCGCCGGGCTCGGAGAAACTTTTCACCTTCTTCCACGACGACGAGGAATATGTCGCCAGCCTCTCGCCCCTGCCGCCTTCGCTGGGCAGGCGCTGGCAGCTCTTCGTGCTCACGCCGCTTTCCGACTTCACACGCCCGTTCGAGAAGAACAATCATCGCATGCTCGCCTTCGGGCTGATCGCGACGGCGCTCCAGGTGGTGATCGTCTACCTGCTGGCGGGCATCGTCTCGGCGCCGCTGGAAAAACTCGCCCGCAAGGTCAACCGCATCCAGGACTTCGAGGGCGAGAGCCTTCCCAGCCAGAAGTCGCCGATCCGCGAGATCTCGGTCCTGTCGCGCGCCATCGACACGCTCGACGCCGCTTCGAGAGCCTTCGCCTCCTTCGTGCCGGTGGGGCTGGTCAGGCAGCTCCTGCAGTCGGACCAGAAGCTGGAACTCGGCGGCCACAGTCGCTTCCTGACGATCTTCTTCTCGGACCTCGAGGCGTTCTCAACCCTGTCCGAGGAAGTGCCGTCGCAGGAGCTGCTGCTGCGCATATCGGCCTATTTCGGCCTCGTGACGCGGATCGTGAATGCCGAGCATGGCACGATCGACAAGTTCCTCGGCGACGGCGTCATGGCGTTCTGGGGCGCACCGGGGCTGCTCGAGAACCATGCCTGGTTCGCCTGTGTGGCCGCGCTGAGGGTCCAGCGCGGAATGGAAGAGCTCAACGCGCAATGGAAGGAGCAGGGCTTGCGGCCGCTCAACCTGCGCGTCGGCATCCATAGCGACGCGGTCCTCGTCGGCAACGTCGGATCGCGCGAGCGCATGAGCTATACGGTGATCGGCGACGGTGTGAACGTCGCTTCGCGACTCGAAGGCATCAACAAGGAATACGGCACGCGCCTCTGCATCAGCCACAGCGTCTTCAAGGAAGCGGGCGAACGGCTTTGCGTGCGTCCGATCGAGGAGGTCGCGGTCAAGGGGCGCCGCGCCAAGATCCCCATCTACGAGCTGCTGGGCGTCCACGGCGCGGGCGCCGAACTGGAGCCTGAGCCGGAGGCGGTGCGTCTCGCCGAACTCACGACCGCGGCTTATGCGGCGTGGAGCGCCCAGCGTCCCGACGCGCTCGATCTCTACAAGAAGGTGCTGTGCGAGTTTCCGGCCGATCCGCTCGCACGGGTCATCCTTACCCGGCTCGAGCCGACATGACGAACGCGGCCCACCTTGCCTTGCCGGCGGCCATCCGTTCGCTGCAGCCGAGCGACTACACGGGCGTGCTGATCGAGGCGTTGCGCGCCGCGCCGCAGCGGATCGCCGGCGCGACCGTCGTCGAGATCGGATCGGGGAGCGGCGTGGTACTCGCGGCGCTCGCGTCACTGGGCGCCGGCTCCCTGTGCGGCGTCGACATAGAGGGGGAGGCGGTGCGCGCCGGCGCCGAGTTGCTGGAGGAACTCGGCCATGGGGCGATATCCAGCTTCCGCCACGGCAACCTGTGGGAGCCTGTCCGCGGCCAGCGCTTCGATCTGGTGGTGGCCAACTTGCCGCATTTCCCGATGACCCACGGCAAGGTGCCCGGACGGCGGCCGAGCTGGAGCTCCGGCGGCGCGGACGGCCGGCGGCTGCTCGATCCGTTTCTCGAAGAGGTCGCGCGGCATCTGGCCCCCGGCGGCCGCGCCGTCGTCACCCACAACGGCTTCGTCGGCCTCGACCGTTCGAGGGAGATGCTGCGCGCGCAGGGACTCGGGCTGAAGGTGCTCCGCACGACGCTGGTGCATCTGTCCCAGGAGAAGATCGAGCTCATGACGGGCAGCGTGCTCGAAGCCGAGGAGGGCCGGACCATCCTCCGTTACGGCCCCTATGCCTTCGGCAAGATGCACGTGGTCGAGATCGACGCCGCCGGGAACGCGGACTGACATGCGCTTCGTAGTGTGCTGCGCGCGGGTCGCGGGCTATGCGCTTGCGGTCCTTGCCTGTCTCCTCGCCTCGCCGGTCCTGGCGCAGGACGCGCAAAGCCCAGACGCGCGCCTGGCCCATCTCCTCGAGGCAGCGCGTCAGGCGAGCCCGGCCGAGTGCGCCGCACCCGATACCGATCGCCTGGTGCGGATCTTCTGCGCCGGGCATATCCGGATCGGCATCCGCGACTACTATCCTCTCTTCGCGATGCGTACCGGCAACGTGCGCGAGGGCTACGAGGTGGACGTGGCGCATGCGCTCGCCGCCAAGCTCGGCGTGGAAGCCGAGTTCCTGAGGGTGAATGCCGCGACCCGCATTCCGCTGCTGGCCGAGGATCGCATCGACCTCATCATCGCGACCATGGGCCACAACACCCAGCGCGACAGCCAGGTCCGCTTCATCCGGCCGCATTACTACCAGTCGGAGACGATCCTGGTCGGGCCCAAGACCGTCGCGGTCACCGGCTGGGAGGACATTCCGGGGCGTACGGTCTGCGTCACCATCGGCAACGGCTCAAACGCGGATCTGGTCGCGCACGACGCGCGCCTGCTCCTGTTCGACGAGGCGGGCGTCCTGCCCGATCGCCTGTTCGACGGGACCTGCCGCCTCGCCGCGCAGGACGACAGCTTCTTTGCCGACGCCTTCACCCATCCGGCCTTCGCCGCGCGGTTCGGGGTCAAGTTCGGGTTTGCCCAGGTGCCGTGGGGGATGGCGGTCGCGCGCGACAACAGCGACGAGCTGGCGACCGCGCTCGACCTCGTGAGCCAGAT
>JAFEFG010000172.1 GCA_018240685.1 Pseudomonadota bacterium
CCGCCGAAAGGGTGCGCATGTAGCCGATCTGCGGCAGGCGGCGCGCCGCCTCGGGGTAGAGGCTGGTCGTGTCCACGCCGACGATCAGGTTTTCGGCCCCGAGCGCATACAGGATTTCGGTCACGGAGCTGCCGACCGAGACGATGCGCAGCGTCCTGGCCATTGCCGGTGAGGCGACGCCGGCAATGGTCGACGCCGCTGCAGCGCAGAAGACGCGGCGTTTCACGACGTCACCTGCTTCTCGAGATGCGACACGATCGAGCGCCAGGGCTGCAGTTCGGGCTTGCCCGGCTTGCGCGCCCCGAACATCAGCAGGATCGTCCGGTCGTGCCGGTCGAAGGCTTCGATGGACGTGACGACGCCGTCGTTGGTCGGCTTGCGTACGGCGAAGACCCGCGCGACGCCCGACTCCTGCAGGTGCAGATTGAAGGCCGGGTCGAGGACGTTGAACCAGCCCTTGGTGTCGACCAGGCGCTCGATGGGGCCGGTGTGGATCTGGATGCAGCCCGGGCTGCCGACGAAGATCATGATCGGGGTCTTGTCCGCGGCGGCGGCCTCCATCGCCGAGCGCAGCGCGCGCGGCGGCAGCTCGCGCGCGAACTCGTCGCCGGCCAGGCGCAGCGCCTGCACGCGACCGATCTCCAGCCGGCGCAGCATGCCGAAGAATTCGTGCGTATCGGTGAGCGCACGCCATGCCCGCCGCAGACCCTCCACGTCGACCTGATGATCGAGGCGGTCCGGCTTCTCCGCCGGCCGCGGGGCGACGGCGAGCGCCGACGGTACGGCGACGGCATGGCGCGCGATGAGCCCGTCCAGGGCGGCGCGGTCGGTATCGTCGACGGCATAGATCTTGTGGACCGCTTCGCCGGCCCCGTCGAAGAACTGCAGGCTCAACCGATCGCCGTCCTTGAGCGGCTCGCGCACGGCGAAGCCGAATTTCCAGTGGTCGAGGAACAGGCGCAGATCGATGTCGGCGCCCAGCACCAGCCCCTGCGGGCCGCTGACCTCGACTTCCTCGAAGCGGCCGCGCCGCTCGTGGACGCAATGCTCGTTGCGCGTCAGGCACATCACGCGGCCGACGGATGGCAGGGCGGCGAGCAGCGCGCGCCAGTCGCCGTCGAGGCGTGTCGCGGTCGCGCCGAGGCCAAGAGCGACGAGCTCTACCTCGCTGACGCCGAGTGTCGTGGCGGCATCGCGGATGCGCAGCGCGGGTTTCTCGCCGCGCAGGCGGCTCCAGCGTTCGGCCAGAACGGTGTTGGACAGGGAAAGCATGAGAGTCTCCTTTCAGGTCAGCGCAGGTGGAAGCGGATGGGGATCTCGACCCAGCAGGCGACGGAGTGGCCGTCGCGCATCGCGGGGAGGAACTGCCAGCCGCGCACGGCGGCGAGCGCGGCGCGGTCGAGAAGGTCGGAGCCGGTGCTGCGCCACAGCAGGATCTCGGCGGCGGATCCGTCGGGATCGAGACGCACGCGCACCAGCGCTTCGCCCTGCTGGCTGAGCTCGATGGCGCGGGGTGGATAGGCGGCGGGCTTGGGCGGCGAGCGAAACCGCGGGCGATGCTCCCAGACGATCAGGGACCGGGAGGCTCCTCCGGAGGCCGGCGCGCCCGATGCGGACGCCGCAGTGTCGGCGGAGGGACCGGCAGCGCCGGAGATCTGTCGGGCAGGCGTGGCCTTGGCCTGGGGCCGAAGCGGTTGCGCCTGAGGGTGAGGCTGGGACTTGGGGTGAGGTTTGGGGTGAGGCTTGGTCTGGGGTTCGGGGGCCGCCGGTGGGGCCGGCTTGGGGGGATCGGCCGGCATCAGCTCCGACTGGTCGACAGGCGGCGGCTCGTCCGGAGCCGGCAGTTCGACCGGCGCCTCGGCCGCTTCAGGCGCGGATGCCGGGGCGGGCTCGACCTGCGGTGATGGAGGAGGTTCGACCGGATCGGATGCAGCCGAGGCAGCCGGCGTCGACGCCGGGGTGCCACCGCCGGGCGGCTCCAGGGTCGCAAGCTCGACGAGGACGGCCGACCCTTCCAGCGCGCCGCCGCCGGAGCTTCCGGCGAGAAGAAGCGGCAGCAGGATCAGGCCGTGGAGGGCAAGGGAAAGCGCCATCGACACACGGGGGACGCGTGTCGATGGCGCCGGTAGTCGCTCCGCGATGAGGAGTGCCGCGACTACCATTTCAGAATGAGATTGGCGCCGAAGTAGCGGCCAGGCTGGGCGTAGCGGCCGAGCTGGTTGCTGTTCGCCGCCACGCCGATCACGTCCTGGGAGTTCCAGTACTGGGCGTTGGTGATGTTGAAGGCGCCGACGTTGGCCTTCACGCTGGTCGAGAAGGTGTAGCCCACCGTCGCGTCGAGCGTGAAATAGGCCGGGGCCTGGAAGTAGGTCGGGCTGCTGACCTGGTTGTGTGCGCCGGCGAAGGTGGCGATGAGCTGCGCGCCGAGGCCGGTCGACTCGTATCCGTAGCGGAGCCGGGCCTGCGTCATGAAGGGATTGACGGAGTCGACGGGCAGGCCGGTGGCGGTGTCGTAGCCGTAGGCGTAGGCGATCCAGCCGAGCAGGCTCCATTCGGGCATGAAGCGGTACTCGCCCCGCGCCTCGATGCCCCAGATGTTCACGTTCGACAGGTTCACGTACTGGTATTGCGTGAGCGCTCCCACGGTGCCGACGACGGTGGTGTCGATGAAGTTGTTGTAGAGGTTGTAGAAAGCCGCGAGCTGCCAGCTCGAGCCGTCCCGGTATTTGCCGCGCAGGCCGACCTCGAAGCCGTCGCTGGTCTCGGGCTTGAGGTTGGTGTTGGGGAGGATCTGATAGAGGGAGGCGGCGTTCGTGTAGGCGAAGTTGGCGTTGTCGTAGGGTGGTGCGCGGAAGCCGCGGGCATACTGGAAATAGCCCGAGTACTGGTCCGTGAGGTGATAGAGCAGGCCGAGCTTGGGCGAGGCCGACCAGTAGGTGGTGGCCTGCGGCAGCAGGGACACCGCGCCGCTGGAGCGCCAGAAATCGGCGTCCGGGTTGGGCTGGAGATTGTAGTAGTCGAGCCGTACCGCCGGCGTGATCGACAGGCGGCCGGCCGTGATCTCGTCCTGCAGATAGACGCCGCCCTGGATGGTACCGGTGTCGGGGAAATTCTTGTTGGGGAAGGTCTCGCCGCCGACCGTCGTGGTCGCGATCCCCGAGGCCATGGTCACCTGCACGCGGTTACGCGGGCGCGAGGTCGCCGTGTAGGAGAACGACAGGCCGTAGGTGAGATCGTTCTTGAGGCCGAAGAGCCGGGCGTTGTTGGTGTTGAGCTGCAGCTCCGCGCCGTAGATGCTCTGGACGAACCAGAACGAGCTCGTCCGGTAATTGCTCGGCACGACGCCGCTGGTCGCGCCGCGAAGCTGCATCGTGTCTTCCTGGCGGTTGACCGCCGAGAAATAGGTCAAGAGGTCGACGCGGTCGATGAAGCCGATGGGCGCGTCGTGCACCCACTGGGTGCTCAGGCGGTAGCGCTGCGTGAGATCGCTGGCCCATTCGTCGTAGATGGTGGCGTAGAGCGAGGGGAAGACGCCGACGTCCGACAGGACCTGCGTGTTCTGGATGGCGTCGTAGTATTCGCCGACCACCCGCACGGTGTCGTGCTCGGTCGGGCGGTAGACGAACTTGGCGAAGAAGTTGTTCTCCCCCGTGCTCTGGGGATTGGTGGGCAGAGACGAGAAGGCCGGGTCGGTCTGTCGGCCGTCGCGCCGCGTATAGATGCCCATGAACTCGACGTTTCCGCTGCGCACTGCGCCGGTCGCGGTTTCGGCGAAGTCGGAACCTGCGCCGCTGTAGGCGGACTTGAGGCTGACGAAGTAGTCCCTGCCTCCGGTGATGAGGTAGTCGGACGGATCCTTGGTCGTGTAGGCGACGACACCGCCCAGGGCGTCGGAACCGTAGAGGGCCGATGCGGGACCGCGCACGATCTCGACCTGCTTCACGCTCTCCAGTTCCACGAAGTCGCGCGTGTAGTTGCCGGCGCCCACGTTGCTGCCGGGGAAGTCGGGCACGCGGATGCCGTCCGACAGCACGAGGACGCGGTTGCCGCCGATGCCGCGGATGATGAAGTTGGTGAAGCCCGCGCGGTTGGGCTGGTTGCCGACCGAGACGCCCGGCTCGCCGTGCACCAGGTCGCTCATGGTCTGCATGTTGTCGCGGTCGATGTCCTGGGTGGTGATCACCGACACGGTGCCGGGAACCTCGTCGATCGGACGATGGGTGCGCGTCGCCGCCGTGGTGACGGCATCGAGCTGCGTGGGCTCGCTTGGCGCGGGGATCGTCTGCGCCGAGGCGGCCGAGCAGATGGCGCCGAGTGCGGTGGTCGTCAGGAGATGAAGAAGGAAAGTGCGGGTCGTCATTCAGCCAGTGCCCCAAACAAAAAAAGGGAGCCTGGCTGGCAGGGCCCGCGATGGGCGGCTGGCTGGGCAGTTGGTCCGGAGAGGGAGAACTCGCCGGGAATACGGTTGGTTACTTTGTCAGGATCAGCTTGTTCGATGCGGTCACCCGCAGACGGTAGAAATCGTTGCCGTGGCGGATGACCAGTTCCTGGCGGCCGTCCATCAGCGTTGCGCTGTCGACGACCAGCGGCTTGGCCTTGTCCGCGTCTGCCGTGGCTTCCACCGTGGCCGTCCGCGCGGATGGCGGCGGATGATTCATTGGCTTGTCTCTCCTCTTTTTATTTGCGAATGATTATCAATCTCATATCATTCGCAACCAGTCAATCGACATCAGCCCCATGGTGAAGCCGATGGAAGACGTGAAAGAACAAGCAGTTAGTCGTTTACAGATGCGGCCCTCCGGGGGCTGCGGCCGGGCAGGCTGTGCCTGCTCCTTGCCGATCGGCGAGCGCTTCGTGCTCTGGGCGCTGCGGCAGTGGCAACAGGACCGCGCGATACCGATGGAGGGTTCGACGCTTCATCGCGGCTTCAAGATGGCAGGGCTGCTGGCGGTCCTGCCGGATTTCGCTCTCGCGATGGATGCCGTGCTGTTCGGGGCCCGGCGGGCCATCCATATCCATCTGCCGACCTGCTCGCAGGTCAGCGTCGATGAGGCAACGCTGGTGGCGCTGTGCGGGCTTGCGCAGAGCGATCACGAAGGACCGCTGGTGGCCTCCCTCGATGTGCTGATGGCGCCGACCGCCTCGCGCGTCGCGGCCGAGCGGCTCAAGATATTCGCGATCGGCCTCGGCGAGGCGGGCCTGCGTCTCGCGCCGCCTGCCGGAGCCGCCGGCGCGGGAATCCACTGAGATGAGTGCCCGGATGCCGGATCGGCTGGCCGATCTGCAGCAGGCGATGCATCTGATCGCCGAGGCCGTGCGGACCCTGCCGGAAGGGTGTCGCGACCTTGCCGCCAACGCCCTGCTCAACGTTGCGGCCGAAGCCGTAGCGGAGGATGTCGGCTGTTCGGAGGCCGGCCGGATCTTCGCCCGGCTGGCGGATCATCTCAGCCAGGGACGCCAGCCGCCGATGAGCGGCGCCCTGTCTCTTTCGGGCTTCGACGCCTGAGGGTCAGATCTCGATACGGCTGCCGAGCTCGACCACGCGATTGACCGGCAGGCCGAAGAAGTCGCCCGCGCTCGAGGCGAAGCGTGCCAGGACGAGGAAGAGCTTTTCCTGCCAGCGCGGCAGCAGTGGCTGCGCCGCCGCCACGAAGCTGTTGCGGCCGACGAAGTAGGAGGTGCGCATCGGGTCGACCGGCACGCCGCGCTCCGCCAGCGGCACGAGATCGCGCGGCACGTCGGGTTGTTCCATGAAGCCGTAGCGCAGCACCACGTGATGCACGCCTTTGCCGAGATGCGTGACCTGCGCGCGGGCGTTCGGCGGCACGTAAGGCTCGTCCGGCACTTCGACCGTAAGCAGCACGACCTGCTCGTGGAGCACTTCGTTGTGTTTGAGATTGTGCAGAAGGCAGCTCGGCGCATTGCCGGAGAAGGCCGTCAGATAGACCGCCGTTCCCTGCGGACGGTGCACGCGGCTCGGATTGATGCTGCCGAGCAGCGTTTCCATCGGCAGCGTGCTTTCCTTCTCGCGCACGGCGACGGCCATGCGGCCCTTGAACCACGTCCACATGGTCGCGAAGATCGTGAGTGCCAGCGCGAGCGGCACCCAGCCGCCCTGCAGGAACTTCATGACGTTGGCCGACATCAGCGTGGCGTCGACCGCCATGAAGCCGCCGAACACCACGATCGACAGCGGCCAGCTCCATTTCCAGGCCCGCACCGCGAGCGCGAAGACGAGCAGAGTCGTGACCAGCATGGTGCCGGTCACCGCGATGCCGTAAGCCGCGGCGAGGTTGGTCGACGACTTGAACGCCAGCACCAGGACTATGATGCCGCCGAGCTGCAGCCAGTTGATCGCCGGCACGTAGATCTGCCCGAATTCGCTCGCCGAGGTGTGGAGGATGCGCACGCGCGGGCTGAGGCCGAGAAGCGCCGCCTGCTGCGCCATCGAGAAGGCGCCCGAGATGGTGGCCTGCGACGCGATCACCGTCGCTGCGGTGGCGAGCGCCACCATCGGATAGAGCATCCAGCCCGGCGCGAGCCGGAAGAACGGGTTCTCGATCGTGGATGGGTCGCCCAGGAGTAATGCGCCCTGTCCGTAGTAGTTGGCGAGCAGCGACGGCAGCACCAGCCCGAGCCACGCATAACGGATGGGCTTCTGGCCGAAATGGCCCATGTCGGCATAGAGCGCCTCCGCCCCCGTGACGGCCAGCGTCACACCGCCCAGGGCAATGAAGGCAATGAAGCCATGGCGGAACATGAACCGGATGGCGTGCACCGGCGAGAGAGCCAGCAGCACGTGCGGCGCACGCACGATCTCCCACAGGCCGAGCACGAGGAGGATGCCGAACCAGAGCAGCATGATCGAGCCGAACCAGCGGCCGACGCCGCCGGTCCCGAACTTCTGGACCATGAACAGGCCGATCAGCACGCCGAGGGAAAGCGGGATCACCAGCGGCTCGAAGGCGGGCGTCGCGACGTTCAGGCCTTCGATCGCGCTCAGCACCGAGATCGCCGGCGTCAGGAGGCAGTCACCGTAGAAGAGGGCGGCACCCGCCATGCCCAGCATCAGGAAGATGGTGCGGCCGCGTGGCGATAGCTCCGTGCGGCGGGAGACTAGCGCCATGAGGGCGAGCACGCCGCCTTCGCCGCGATTGTCGGCCCGCATGACCACCATGACGTACTTGACCGTCACGATGATGATGAGCGCCCAGGTGATCAGGGACAGGATGCCGAACACATCCTCGGGTACGGGCTTGAGGCCCGTGAACTCACTGAAGCATTCCTTGACCGTGTAGAGGGGGCTGGTGCCGATGTCCCCGAACACGACGCCGAGCGCGGCCAAGGTAAGGCCTGCGATGCGCTTCCGGCTCGCCGGAGCGGACGTTCCATGGAGGGACATAGGGGCTGAAAACAGGCCTTTCTTTGCCCGGTCCGGAGTATCCGCTGGGCACGGCGCGCGGGTATTGCGCCGTCGGGCGGGCGGGTCAATCGGATTTTTATGGCAGTTTTATACCCGTTGCGACGGTCGTCACGTCTGGCCTTGGGGAGAACTCCCGCGGAAATGGCCGCCATGGGGCGTCATCCGATGGAAATGCCCAATATTCTGGGGTCAGTTGCAGCAAAAAGGCCAGACGAAGATCGCCTGGCCCTGAGGGTATTGCCTGGGCTGGTTCCGGTCAGAACGTCTTGCTGACCGTGAAGAGGACGCGGTTTGCGCAGTTCTGAGTGTTTGCGCAGTCCTGATAGGGGCTCACGGAAGTGCCGACATAGGAGACGG
>JAFEFG010000173.1 GCA_018240685.1 Pseudomonadota bacterium
CTGCAACTTCGAGGCGGTCGGCCTGTCGCGCTCGCTGGTGCAGGAGTTCTTCCCCGGCATGCCGTCGCGCATCTCCGGCATCGGCCTGCGCGGCATCCAGGAGGAAATCTCGCAGCAGCACGCGCGCGCCTTCGACGAGGAAGTCATCGCCCTGCCGATCGGCGGCTTCTACAAGTACCGCCGCGGCGGCGACCGCCACAACTTCGAGGGCAACCTCATCCACATGCTTCAGGACGCGGTGAACACCGAGTCCTACGGCAAGTACCGCAAGTACACCGAGGCGGTGCGGCGCCTGCCGCCGATCAACCTGCGCGACCTCCTTGACTTCGCGACCGATCGCAAGCCGATCGCCCTCGACGAGGTCGAGTCGATCACCGAACTGCGCAAGCGGCTGGTGGCGCCCGGCATCTCGCTCGGCGCGCTCAGCCCCGAGGCGCACGAGACGCTGTCGATCGCCATGAACCGCATCGGCGCCAAGTCCGATTCGGGCGAAGGCGGCGAGGATCCGGCGCGCTACAAGCCGCGCCCCAACGGCGACAACGCCTCCTCCGCCATCAAGCAGGTGGCGTCGGGCCGCTTCGGCGTCACGGCCGAGTACCTCAACAACTGCCGCGAGCTCGAGATCAAGGTCGCCCAGGGCGCCAAGCCCGGCGAAGGCGGCCAGCTGCCCGGCATCAAGGTGAGCGAGATGATCGCGCGCCTGCGCCATTCGACGCCGGGCGTGACGCTGATCAGTCCGCCGCCGCACCACGACATCTACTCGATCGAGGATCTGGCCCAGCTCATCTACGACCTCAAGCAGATCAACCCCGAGGCGCGGGTGACGGTGAAGCTGGTGGCGCGGTCGGGCATCGGCACCATCGCCGCCGGCGTCGCCAAGGCGAAGGCCGACGTGATCCTGGTATCGGGCCACTCAGGCGGCACCGGCGCCAGCCCGCAGACCAGCATCAAGTACGCCGGCATCCCGTGGGAGATGGGTCTTTCCGAGACGCATCAGGTGCTGACGCTCAACCGCCTGCGCGAGAAGGTGCTGCTGCGCACCGACGGCGGCATCAAGACCGGACGCGACGTGGTCATCGCCGCCATGCTGGGCGCCGAGGAATACGGCATCGGCACCGCATCGCTGATCGCGATGGGCTGCATCATGGTCCGCCAGTGCCATTCCAACACCTGCCCCGTGGGCGTGTGCACGCAGGATCCGAAGCTGCGTGCCAAGTTCGAGGGCTCGCCCGAGAAGGTGGTCAACCTCTTCAGCTTCATCGCTGAGGAGGTGCGCGAGATCCTGGCGCAGCTTGGCTATCGCTCGCTGAGCGAGATCGTCGGCCGCTCCGACCTGCTCAAGCAGGTCAATCGCGGCGCCAGCTATCTCGACGATCTCGATCTCAACCCGCTGCTGACGCGCGCCGACGGCGGCCGCGGCTCCGTGCACTGCACCGTCGAGGGCCGCAACGAGGTGCCGGACACGCTGGACGCGCAGATGATCCGCGACGCCCAGCCGCTCTTCACGCACCGCGAGAAGATGCAGCTCCAGTACAGCGTGCGGAACACCCATCGCGCGGTCGGCACGCGGCTCGCCGCGATGATCACGCGCAAGTACGGCATGTCCGGCCTGCAGCCGGACACGGTCACCGTGCGCCTGCGCGGCACGGCCGGCCAGTCGCTGGGCGCCTTCGCGGTGCGCGGCATGAAGCTCGAGGTGTTCGGCGACGCCAACGACTATGTCGGCAAGGGCCTGTCGGGCGGCACCATCATCGTGAAGCCGACGGTGTCGAGCGATCTCGTCCCCGAGGCCAACGCCATCATCGGCAACACGGTCCTCTACGGCGCCACGGCCGGCAAGCTGTTCGCGTCCGGCCGCGCCGGCGAGCGCTTCGCCGTACGCAACTCGGGCGCCGACGCGGTGGTCGAGGGCGTGGGCTCCAACGGCTGCGAGTACATGACCGGCGGGACGGCCGTCGTTCTGGGCCCGATCGGCGTCAATTTCGCGGCCGGCATGACGGGCGGCATGGCCTTCGTCTATGACCCCGACAATACGTTCGAGCTCAAGGTCAATCCGGAGACGGTCGCGTGGCAGCGCATCGATCATCCGCACTGGGACGGCGTGCTGAAGGCCATGATCGCCGAGCATGTGGCGGAGACCAAGTCGCCGCTCGGCGCGCGCCTGCTGAACGACTGGAACCGCGAGGTCGAGCGCTTCTGGCAGATCGTGCCCAAGGAGATGGTCTCCCGGCTGCCTCAACCGCTGTCCATCGCCAGAGAAAAAAGAGCCTAGGGAGGTGCCGGCCCGCTCGGGATCGCGAGCGGGCCGGAGCCCCGCGGTCGGGGAGATCATGACCGGCAAGACCGTTCCGCGCGCAGCGTGGCTCCAGCTCGGCGCCGCGATCCTGCTCTTCGGCCTCACCTGGCCAGTGATGAAGATCGGGCTGATGGCAGGTTCGCCGATCTGGCTCGCCGCCGGGCGGGCGACGCTGTCGGCGCTGACGGCTTTCCTCCTGCTGGCCCTGCTCGGGCGGCTGCGCTGGCCGCCGCGCGGCGAATGGCCGGTGATCTTCTCCGTCGGCACCCTGCAGCTCTCGAGCTTCTTCGCGCTCGCCAATCTCGGCGTGCAGAGCGTGCCGCCGGGCCGCTCGGGCGTGCTGGCCTACACCACCATGCTGTGGATGGTGCCGCTGTCGCTCCTGGTCGGCGAGAAGGTCGGCTGGCGCGCCGTCGCGGGCGTCCTGCTCGGCCTCGCCGGGATCGTCACCCTGGCCGATCCCGGCCGCTTCGACTGGCACGACCGCTCGATCGTCATGGGCCACGCCTATCTGCTGCTGGCCGGCTTCACCTGGGCGCTCGCGATCATGCATACGCGCCGGCATCGCTGGCACACCAGCCCTCTCGACGTGTTGCCCTGGCAGATGAGTGTCGCGACCGTCCTGCTCTGCGTGCTGGCCGCCGTAGCCGAACCCGCCGGCCATCTCGACTTCGGGAAATGGGAACTCTGGGTGGCGCTGCTCTATATCGGCGCCTTCGCAGGCCCGGTGGGAACCTGGGCCGCCGTCTCGGTGACCCGTGCCCTGCCGCCTATCACCGCGTCGCTCGGCATGCTGGGCGTGCCGCTCATGGGGATCGTGTCGTCGGTCCTGCTGGTGGGCGAGAAGATCACCCTGCCGCTCGTCCTGGGCGCGACGCTGGTGATTGCAGGCATCGCCATCGTCATTCTCGACCGGCCGGCCCCAGCCGCCACTCGGACAAGATAGCGGAACGAGGTCGGCAGACCGGCTAAGGTCCGCACAGGGAGGAAACAATGAACTGGGGCACGATGAGCCGCGCCGAGCGCGACGCGGCCTACAACAACACGCAGGCGGTCAGGAACAGCGCCGAGCTGAACGCCGCTCGAGAGGCGGCTTCGACGGCCTTCCGGCAGGCCCATCCCCGGCATCTCGACCTGCGCTACGGCCCCAGGGAACGGAACACCTGGGATCTGTTTCCCGCTGCCGATCCCAACGCGCCGTGCGTCGTCTTCATTCACGGCGGCTACTGGCAGCGCAACAGAAAGGAGCAGTTCGCCAGCCTGATCGCCGGTCCCGTCGCGCGCGGCTGGGCGGCAGCCCTGCCCGGCTACACCCTCGCACCCGACGCAACGCTTACCGAGATCGTCGCCGAGATCGACGCCGCCCTCGACTGGCTGGCCGCCAACGGGCCGGCGCACGGCATCGCCGGCAAGGTCGTGCTGTCGGGCTGGTCCGCAGGCGGGCACCTGACGGCCGCCTGCCTCGGCCATCCGCGCGTGAGCGCGGGTCTCGCCATCTCCGGCATCTACGAGCTGGGGCCGATCCGCGATACCTACCTGAACGAGAAGCTCCGGCTTGCCGACGGCGAGATCGAGCGCCTGTCGCCGCTGCGCCTGCCCATGGTCCCGAAGCCCTTGGCCGTCACGTTCGGCACCGCCGAGCTGCCGCCGCTGGTCGCGGACGCCCACGCCCTCCACGCCAGACGCTGCCAGGCCCATCTGCCCGGGCCGCTCATTCCCGTGGCGGGCGGCAATCACTTCACCATCGTCCACGAGTTGCAGAAACCCGACGGAATCCTGACCCGCCAGATTCTTTTGCTTGCCGACTGAAGGAAGTTGGCACGGCTGTTGCTGCTCCCTTTCCCAATCTCGGGGGAAAGGGGCTTTGATATGATCCATCGTCGTCGTCTGCTCGTCGGCACCGCGCTCGCGGCCACCACCCTGGCGGCGCCGGCCCTCCTGCGCGCCCAGGACCGGACCGTGAAGATGGGGGCCCTGCGGCTCGTCCATTCGATGCCGCCCTACTTCTACGAACGCTTCCTGCCGGCCGGCATGAAGCTCGAGGTCGTCGTGTTCGACAGTCCGACCGACGGCAAGAACGCGGTCGTCACCAAGTCGGTCGATTTCGGCACCTTCGGCATCGCCGCCGCCATCCTGGGCGCGGCGGTGGGCGAGCCGGTCGTGGTGGTGGGCGCCATGTCCAACAAGGGCATGGGGGTGATCGCCAAGGCCGGCTCCGACATGCACGCCATCAAGGACCTCAAGGGCAAGCGGGTCGGCATCTGGCCGGGCTCGACGCAGGAGGTCTTCATCCTGGAGCGGCTCAAGATGGAGGGCATGTCGATCAAGGACATCACCCCCGTTCGCGTGCCCTTCGGCGAGATGCCGGCGATGCTGGCCCGCGGCGACATCGACGCCTATGTCGGCGCCGAGCCCGGCCCCGGCCTGTCGATCTCGACCGGGCAGGGGCAGCTCGTCGAATATCCCTACGGCACGGCGATGGGCGGTCTGAACATGATCTTCGCCACGCACGCCGACACGGCAGCGAAGAACCCCGATCTCGTGCTGGCGATGCTGAAGACGCACCGCAAGGCGGTCGAGTTCATGACGGCGAACACGCCGGCCGTGGTCGACGCGTCGGTCCAGAAGCTCGGCGCCAACCGCGCCGCGGTCGACCAGGCGCTGGGCGCGCACAATGTCGAATATGTCTGGAAGCTCGACGACACGGTACAGGGTCAGGCCAAGACCTACGCGCAGCACATGCTCGCCCTGAAGCAGATCCGCGCCCTGCCCGACTTCGGCACGCTCCTCAATCCGAAGTTCTCGAACGAGATCGCCGGCAGCTGAGCGCGCGAACCATGGCCGTCGCCGAGACCCGCGCGGAACCGGCCGTCGCCGCCCGACCGGCGATGGCGCGCATACTGTGGCTGCGCGCAAAGCCGACGGTGCTCGCCCTGATCGTGCCGCTGCTGCTGCTTGCCTTCTGGCAGGTGGCGACGGCGAACCGCTGGACCCTGCTGATCCCGACGCCGTACCAGGTCGGCGAGTACATGGTCGATTTCGCCGTCGGCGGGATCTACGACGACGCCTATTCCAGCACGCTGTTCACGCATCTGCTGGCGTCGATGAGCCGCGTCTATGGCGGCTTCGCGCTGGCCGCGCTGTTCGCTCTGCCGATCGGCATGATGGTCGGGCGCATGCCGACGGCCCGCATGCTGCTCGATCCGTTCCTGCAGCTGATGCGGCCGATCCCGGTCACCGCCTGGCTGCCGCTGTCGATGATCCTGTTCGGACTCGGCGCCAAGTCGGCCTTTGCGCTCGTCTGCCTCGGCGCCTTCTATCCGATCCTGCTCAACACCATCTTCGGCGTGCGCTCGGTCGACCCCAAGCTGTTCGAGGCGGCCTCGATGCTGGGCTGCCGCGGCAGTGCCCAGTTCTACAAGGTGGTCCTGCCTGCCGCGACGCCCTCGATCTTCACCGGCCTGCGCCTGGGCCTCGGCCTCGCCTGGTTCGTGATCGTGGTCGGCGAGATGACCGGCGTGCCGCAGGGATTGGGAGCCGTCATCATGGACGGCCGCACGCTGTCGCGGACCGAGCTGGTCATCTGCGGCATGATCGTGATCGGCCTCGCCGGCTACGTCTCGGACCGGCTGGTGGTGGCCCTCGGCAACCGCCTGCTGCGCTGGAGCCCGAACCACAATGGTTGAAGCCTCGCCCATCATCGAGATCAGCCACGTCTCGAAGGTCTTCCAGCTCCAGCAGCAGACGATCCATGCGCTCTCGGATGCCAACCTGACGATCGCCAAGGGCGAATTCATCTGTCTGATCGGCGCCTCGGGCTGCGGCAAGTCCACCCTGCTGCGCATCATGGCGGGCTTCGAGCAGCCTTCCTCGGGCCAGGCGCTGATGTGGGGCAGGCCCATCGCCGGCCCCGATCCCAGCCGCGGGATGGTGTTCCAGGACTACGCGCTCTTTCCGTGGCTGACCGTGCGCGAGAATATCGGCTTCGGCCCGGCGGCGCGTGGCCTGGCGCGCTCGCAGGTCAAGGAGACCGTCGACAAGTTTGTCGAGCTGGTGGGACTGTCGAAGTTCGCCAACGTCTATCCGCACCAGCTCTCGGGCGGCATGAAGCAGCGCGTGGCGATCGCCCGGGTGCTGGCCAACGACGCCGAGCTGGTGCTGATGGACGAGCCGTTCGGCGCCCTCGACGCCATGACGCGCGAGCGGCTGCAGGACGAGCTGCTCGAGATCTGGCAACGCACCAAGCTCACGGTCGTGTTCGTCACCCACTCGATCGAGGAGGCGATCTTCCTCGCCAACCGGGTCGTGGTGATGACGCCGGGGCCCGGCCGGATCGAGAGCGACAACCCCCTCGACCTTGCCCGTCCCCGGGACGTGGCCAGCCCGGAATTCAACGACGTCCGCCGCGTGCTGGGCGCCAAGCTGCACAGCCATCACGAGAAGAAGGCGGCGGCGTAGGCCGGCCGCATTGACAGCCGCCGAAACGCGCCCGCATATGCGGGAGGCGAGGGATTGCAGGAAAAGACGATGGCGAACAAGGTCTACAAGGATGCGAAGTCGGCGCTCGACGGTTTGCTGCGCGACGGCCAGATGCTGATGTGCGGCGGCTTCGGGCTGGTCGGCATTCCCGACAAGCTGATCCAGGCCGTCCGCGACTCCGGCGTGAAGGATCTCACCTGCGTCAGCAACAATGCCGGCATCGATGGCGCCGGCCTCGGCCTGCTGCTGGAGACCGGGCAGATCAAGAAGATGATCTCGTCCTATGTCGGCGAGAACAAGACCTTCGCCAAGCTGTACCTGGAAGGCAAGCTCGAGCTCGAATTCAACCCGCAGGGCACGCTCGCCGAGCGCGTGCGGGCGGGCGGCGCGGGCATCCCCGCCTTCTACACCAAGACCGGCGTCGGCACGCTGGTGGCCGAGGGCAAGGACACCAAGGTCTTCGACGGCGAGGAATACGTGATGGAGCGCGGCCTGTTCGGCGACATCGCGCTGGTGAAGGCCTGGAAGGGCGACACCGCCGGCAACCTCGTCTATCGCAAGGCGGCGCGGAACTTCAATCCGATGATGGCGACGGCGGCCAAGGTCTGCATCGCCGAGGTCGAGGAGCTGGTGCCGGTGGGCCAGATCGACCCCGACCACGTCCATACGCCCGCCGTGTTCGTGCAGCGCATCTTCTGCGGCGCGCCGTACGACAAGAAGATCGAGCAGCGCACCACGCGCAAGGCTTAGGAGAGCGAAGATGGCCTGGACCCGCGATCAGATGGCGGCGCGCGCCGCCAAGGAACTGAAGGACGGCTTCTACGTGAATCTCGGCATCGGCATCCCGACGCTGGTGTCCAACTATGTGCCCGAGGATGTCGACATCACGCTGCAGAGCGAGAACGGCATGCTGGGCGTCGGCCCCTTCCCGCTCGACAACGAGGTCGATGCCGACGTCATCAATGCCGGCAAGCAGACCGTGACCGAGGTGAAGGGCAC
>JAFEFG010000174.1 GCA_018240685.1 Pseudomonadota bacterium
ACGTCGAAGTTCGAGCGCGCCTCGCCCTGGGGCTTTGCGGCCTGCCGGCCCCATTGCATCCAGTAGGCGCCGTAGGCGCGATAGAGATCCTCGGTCTCGAGATAGCTCGCCGCCGGCAGGACGATGTCGGCGTATTTTGCCGTGTCGGTCAGGAACGGGTCGTGCACGACCGTGAACAGGTCCTCGCGCAAGAGGCCCTTCCGCACCTTGTGCACCTCGGGGCAGGTGACGGCCGGATTGTTGGCCGAGACGAACAACGCGCGGATCGGCGGGTCCTTCATGTTGAGGAGCTCTTCGCCCAGCCGCAGATGGTTGACCATGCGCGCGGTCGCGGGACCGGACGGCTTGCGGACGGCGGCATAGTTCAGGTCGCACGACGCTGCCGTGAGGAGGAGGGCGCCGCCGCCCTTCACGCCGTAGTGGCCAGTGACGCCCGGCAGCAGCGCGACGCTGCGCAGCGCCTGGCCGCCGGCGGCAAGACGGGTCATGCCTTCGCCGAGCCGGATGAGCGCGGCCTTCGCCCTGCCGTACATCGCCGCCAGCGTCTCGATATCGGCGACCGGCAGGCCGGTGATCTCGGCGACGCGCGCGGGCGGGAACTTCGGCAGGATCTCGCGCTCGACCTTGTCGAAGCCCAGCGTGTGCCGGGCGAGATAGTCGCGATTGGCCAGGCCGTCGCGGACGAGGATATGCATCACGCCGAGTGCCAGCGCGGCGTCGGTGCCGATCCGGATCGGCAGGTAGAGATCGGCGGCGGCGGCGCTGCGCGTGCGGCGCGGATCGATGACGATCAGCGGCAGGCTTCGCCGCTTCTTCTGCGTCTCGACCAGCGCCCAGAAGTGGACGTTGGTGGCGGCGAGATCCGCGCCCCAGGAGATCACGAGATCGGAATGCACGACCGATTCGGGATCGGCGCCGCCCACGGGGCCGACTGTCATGTCCCAGGCGGTCTCGCAGCAGGTATCGCAGACCGTGCCGGCCTGCAGGCGCGTGCTGCCCAGCGCATGGAACAGGCCGTTGACCAGGCCGCGGTTCATGAGGCCCTGATGGGCGGAGTAGGCGTAGCCGAGCAGGGCGAGCGGACCGCTCTCGGCGATGATCGCCTTCCAGCGGGTCGCGATCTCGTTCAGCGCCTCGTCCCAGGAAACGGGAGTGAATTGTCCCGCGCCCTTCGGCCCGGTGCGCTTCAGCGGCGTCCCGATGCGCTCGGGCGAGTTGACGAGGTCGGCGTCGCGGTTGACCTTGCCGCAGGCGAATCCCGCCGTATAGGGATGATCGGGGTCGCCCTGCACGCGCACGACCTTGCCGTTCTCGACATGTGCGATGAGCGAGCACATGTCGGGGCAATCGTGCGCACAAACGACTCGAACAGGCTTCACCGGACCGTCTCCCCAGATTCGGAAGACGGTACTCTAGCAGACGCGGTGAAGAGTAAAGGCCTTACTTCTTCTTGGCCGCGGCCTTGGCGGGGGCCGCTTCCGGCTTGGCGCCCGACGACTTGGTGCCGGCGCCGACGCCGCCGACCATGCCGAAGCGATCCTTGAAGCGCTGCACGCGGCCGCCGCGGTCGATGGACTGGCGCACGCCGGTCCAGGCCGGATGCGTCTTCGGGTCGATATCGAGGCGCATCGTCGCGCCTTCCTTGCCCCAGGTCGACTTCGTCGTGAAGGACGAGCCGTCGGTCATGACCACGGTGATCTCGTGGTAGTCGGGGTGGATCTTCTCTTTCATAGGCTTCTCCAGCGCGTTAAGGGCCGATTTCCGACCGGCCCACTGGCTTAGATTTCGGCAACAGGGCGGGGTGTATACCGGCCCGGGGGTGTGTCCACAAGCCCGGTTGTCGGCCCTTCCGATGGCGAGTAGACCGGCCGCCGCATGACCGATACCCGCTTCGAGAACCTTGCCGACAGCCTCCTGGAAGCCTTGGAGGAGGGGATCGGCGACCATGCCGACGCCGAACTGCAGGGCGGCGTCCTCACGGTCGAGGGTGCCGACGGCACCTGGATCGTCAATAAACATGCACCCACCGGGCAAATTTGGCTGAGTTCGCCCAAGAGCGGCGCCCGCCACTATGCCTATGAGGCCGGGTCGGGGCTGTGGCGGGATACCCGCGGCGGCGCCGACCTGCTGGCGACCCTTTCGGCGGAACTGGGCGTGGCCCTGGAATGGCGGCCGGCATGAACCGCTTCGCCGGCCTGCGCCTTCTCGGCCCCTACCTGCGCCCGCACCGCGTCCGGGTCGCGCTGGCACTGCTGTCCCTGATCGTCGCGGCGGGCACCGTCCTGGCGTTCGGCGCCTGCCTGCGGGCGCTGATCGACCGCGGCTTTGCCGAGGGCAAGCCGGCCGTTCTCGACTACGCGCTGGCCTCGATGCTGGCGGTGGCTGGCGTGCTGGCGATCGCCTCGGGTGCACGGTTCTATCTCGTCTCCTGGCTCGGCGAACGGGTGGTGGGCAACCTGCGGCGGGACCTGTTCGCCCATGTCGTCCGCCTCGGTCCGGCCTGGTTCGAGATCAAGCGCTCCGGCGATGTCATGAGCCGCATCTCCTCGGATGCCCAGCTGATCGAGCAGGTGATCGGGTCGTCGGCATCCGTGGCCCTGCGCAACACCCTGATGTGCATCGGCGGCATCGCCATGCTCGTCATCACCAACCCCAAGCTGGCCGCTCTCGTGCTGGCGGTGGTGCCGGTGGTGGTGGCCCCCATCATCATCTTCGGCCGCAAGGTGCGGGCGCTGTCGCGCGCGGCCCAGGCCCGCATCGCCGACATGGTGTCCGACGGCGCCGAGACGCTGGATGGGGTCCGCACCGTGCAGGCCTTTGCGCAGGAGGAGCGCGCGGCGGGCCAATTCGGCGCGGCGACGGAACTTGCCTTCGGCGCCGCGGTGGAGCGCATCACGCGCCGGGCCATCATGACCACGTTGGTCATCTTCATCGTCTTCGCCGCCGTGGGCTTCCTGCTGTGGATCGGCGGCCTGGATGTGCTGGCGGGACGCATAACGGCCGGCGATCTGTCGGCGTTCGTCTTCTATGCCGTGCTGGTCGCGAGTTCGGGGGGCGCCATCAGCGAGACGATCGGCGACCTGCAGCGCGCGTCCGGAGCCGCCGAACGCCTCTCGGAACTGCGCGCCGAGCAACCCGTCATCGTCGAGAGCCCGACCCCGACGGCGCTTCCGCTGCCCGTGAAGGGGGCCGTCGCCTTCGAGCGGGTGTCGTTCCGCTATCCAACGCGGCCCGATGCGCTCGCCCTCGAACGCTTCGATCTGGCCGTCACGCCGGGCGAGACCGTGGCCATCGTCGGACCGTCGGGCGCCGGCAAGACGACCGTCTTCAACCTTCTGCTGCGCTTCTATGATCCCGAGGCCGGAACGGTGCGGCTGGACGGCATCGACATCCGGGAACTCAGGTTGGCAGAGCTGCGCCGCCATCTCGCGATCGTGCCGCAGGAGCCGGTGCTCTTCACCGCCACGGTGGCGGACAACATCCGGTATGGCCGTCCGGATGCCTCGGATGCCGAGGTACGGACGGCCGCCCAGGCCGCCTCGGCGCTGGGCTTCATCGAGGCCCTGCCGCAGGGCTTCGCGACCCATCTGGGGGCCCGGGGCGTGCGCCTGTCCGGCGGACAGCGCCAGCGCATCGCCATCGCCCGCGCCCTGCTGTGCGATCCGGCGGTGCTCCTCCTGGACGAGGCCACGAGCGCCCTCGACGCTGAGAGCGAGCTTGCGGTCCAGCAGGCGCTGGATGCGCTGATGCATCGGCGGACGACCCTTGTGATCGCGCACCGGCTGGCGACCGTCCAGAAGGCGGACCGGATCGTGGTCGTGGAGGGCGGCCGGGTGGTCGATGTCGGAACCCATGCCGAACTCGCCCAACGGGGCGGGCTCTATGCGCGCCTGGCCGAATTGCAGTTCAATCTGGCGGCCGCCGCAAGCTAGGACTGGCTTTTTGTCGTTCTGAAGTTCTATTGTAATTCAGTATATTATCGGATATTGCTCGCCTCATGTTTGAAGTTCAATTTTGACATCGACTACATATTGAGCGCGACATGTTTGCCCGATTTCCACTGCAAGCTTCCTCAACTGAATCAATGACTTCCTGGGATTGGCTGAACCGGATCGCCGATTGGTGGCCGGCAGCCTTGATCGGGCTCCTTGCGTTGCTCAGCGGTGCGCCGGACAGCAACGCGCAGACGCTTCTGGGGCTGTTCTAGGGGCAGTCGGAGGTCAGGGCGTGCGCGCCTTGCGCTCGGCGTCGAGGCGGCGCAGCTCCCGGCGCAGGATCTTCCCGGTCGTGGTGAGCGGCAATTCGGGCACGAACTCGACCTCGCGCGGATATTCGTGGGCGGCGAGGCGAGTCTTCACATGCTCGGCGAGCTGGGCCTTGAGCGCTTCGGTCGGCGCGATCTCCGGCCGCAGCTGGATGAAGGCCTTGACGATCTCGGTCCGGACCCTGTCCGGGACCCCCACCACCCCGACCATGGCGACGGCGGGGTGCTTCATCAGGCACTCCTCGATCTCGCCCGGCCCGATGCGGTAGCCGCCCGACGTGATGACGTCGTCGTCGCGGCTCTTGAAGTAGACATAGCCGTCCGCATCCATGCGGCCGAGGTCGCCGGTCAGCAGCCAGTCGCCCGCGAACTTGCGCGCCGTGGCCTCGGGATTGCGCCAGTACTCCAGCATGACGATGGGATCGTGCCGCCAGCCGGCGATCTGTCCTTCCTCGCCCGGCAGCAGGACCTTGCCCCGCTCGTCGACGATCGCGACCTTGCGGCCGGGGCAGGCGCGGCCGCACGAACCGGGCCGCACCTCGAACCAGTCCGGCGAATTGAGCAGCATGAGGTTCATCTCGGTCTGGCCGTAGCCTTCCGAGATGGTGGTGCCGAAGGTCTCGCGTCCCCAGGCCAGCAACTCCGCGCCCATGGCCTCGCCGCCGGTGGAGATCGCGCGCAGGTCGTAGGACCACCGCTCGTACGGCCTGTCGACCTGGCGCATCAGCTTGAGCGCCGTCGGGGGAATGAAGGCGACGCCGACCTTGTGGCGGGCCAGCAGGGCGAAGGCACGCTCGGGATCGAACTTGGCGAAGCGATGGGCCACGACGGGCGTGCCGTAGTACCAGGCCGGGAAGAGGGCGTCGTAGAGGCCCGCGATCCAGGCCCATTCGGCCGGTGTCCACATCACCTCGTTGCCCTGCGGCCAGTGGCTGAGCCACTGCTCCACGGGCGGGATCGCGCCCAGCAGCATGCGATGGGCATGCAGCGCGCCTTTGGGCTGGCCGGTGGTGCCCGACGTGTAGATCAGGAGCGCCGGGTCCTCGGCGAGCGTGTCGACGGTCGCGAAGCGGTCCGATGCGGCCGCCAGCAGGAGGTTCCAGTCGAGGAAGTCGCGGCCGTGCGCTCCGGCGCCGATCACGATCACGGTCTTGAGCCCCGGCAGGCGCGCGCGCACCGCCAGCACCTTGGGAAGCTGCGCCATGTCGGTCACGATCGCCGACGCCTCGGCATTGGCGAGGCGATACTCGACCGCCTCCTCGCCGAACAGCGTGAACAGGGGCAGCACCACCGCCCCCATGCGATAGCCGGCGATGTGGCTGATGGTGAGCTCCGCGCCCTGGCTGAGGAATACCGCCACGCGATCACCCTTGCGGATGCCTTGCGCGGCGAGCGCATTGGCCAGCCGCGAGCTCGCGTCGAGAAGCTGGCCGAAGGTCCAGTCGCGCACGCTGCCGTCGGCGTTTTCCACAATCAGGGCCAGCGCGCCGGCCGGATGGCGTTCGCACACCGCGCGGCCGATGTTGAAGCGTTCCGGTGTGGGCCAACGGAAGCGACGCATCGCTTCGTCGTAGGAAAGACCGCGGGGGATCATGGCGGGCGGCACTCTATGGCAGGTGGACCATCCCAAGCTAGCAGGAGTATCAATGGACCATGAGCCCGGACGACCATTCCTACGCCCCTGCAGCCCGCGCGAAGGGCGCCGAGACGGGCGTCACCGTCGTGCCATCCGTCTGTCCGCACGACTGCACCAGCACCTGCGCCCTGGAAGTCGAGCGTCTGGACAGCAAACGGATCGGCCGCGTCCGCGGCTCGCAGCGCAACAACTACACGGCGGGCGTGATCTGCGAGAAGGTGGCCCGCTACGCCGAGCGCATCCATCATCCGGACCGGCTGACGAAGCCGCTGCGCCGCGTCGGACCGAAAGGCTCGCGCCAGTTCGCCGAGATCTCGTGGAGCGACGCGCTCGACATCGTCGCCGAGCAGTTCATCGCCAAGGCCCGCCAGCACGGCAGCGAGACGATCTGGCCCTACTACTATGCCGGCACGATGGGGCTGGTGCAGCGCGACGGCATCAACCGCCTGCGCCACGCGATGAAATACTCGCGCTGGTTCTCAACCATCTGCGTGACGCTTGCCGATACGGGGTGGATCGCCGGCGTCGGCGCCAAGCGTGGCGCCGATCTGCGTGAGATCGACGAGCACTCCGACCTCGTCGTGATCTGGGGCGGCAATCCGGTGAACACCCAGGTCAATGTGATGACCCACGCCATGCGGGCCCGCAAGCGCGGCGCCAAGCTGGTCGTGGTCGATCCCTATCGCACCGGCACGGCCGAGCAGGCCGACATGCACCTCGCGGTGCGGCCCGGCACCGACGGCGCGCTCGCGCTCGGCGTCATGCACGTCCTCTTCAAGGAGGGCTATGCCGACTGGGACTACATGCGCCGCTACACGGACGCCCCCGATGAGCTGGCCGCCCATGTCGCTGCGCGTACGCCGGAATGGGCTGCCGGGATCACCGGTCTTCCGGCGGAGGAGATCGTTGCCTTCGCCCGCCTGTACGGCCAGGCCAAGGCGGCCTTCATCCGCTGCCATCACGGCTTCAGCCGCTCGCGCAACGGGGCGGCCAACATGCATGCCGTGACCTGCCTGCCGGCGGTGACGGGCGCCTGGAAGGCCAGGGGCGGCGGCGCGCTCTACGGCCACACCGGCATGTATCCGATCAGCAAGACGCTGATCGAGGGGCATGACCTGATCGATCCGTCGCTCCGCGAGCTCGACCAGTCGCGGCTGGGGCCGATCCTGACCGGCGACCGCGAGGCGCTGAAGGACGGCCCGCCGGTGACGGGCCTGCTGATCCAGAACACCAACCCGGCGATGGTGTGTCCGGAGCTCGAGCTGGTGCACAAGGGCTTCAGGCGCGAGGACCTCTTCACCTGCGTGCATGAGCAGTTCCTGACCGAGACCGCGGCCTATGCCGACATCGTCCTGCCGGCGACGATGTTCCTCGAGCACGACGACTTCTACACCGCGAGCGGCCACACCTACTTCCAGGCCGCCAAGAAGGTGATCGAGGCGCCGGGCGAGTGCCGCGAGAACCATTATGTCATCAGCGAACTGGCGCGGCGGCTCGGCGCGAAGCATCGCGGCTTCGACATGACGGCGTGGGAGATCATGGACGAATCGCTCAAGGCTTCGGGCATGTGGGATGCCGAGACCAACTGGCGCAAGGGCGGCCAGGATTTCCACCTCGGCTTCGAGACGTCGCACTTCCTCGACGGCTTCGCCTGGCCGGACAAGAAGTTCCGCTTCAAGCCCGACTGGTCGGCCTACGGGCCGCGCGGCAAGGACATGCCCAGGCTGCCCGACCATTTCGACGTCATCGACAAGGCGACGGCCGACAAGCCGTTCCGCCTGGTCGCGGCGCCGGCGCGCACTTTCCTGAACTCGACCTTCACCGAGACGCCGTCGAGCCGGAAGCGCGAGGGGCGGCCGAC
>JAFEFG010000175.1 GCA_018240685.1 Pseudomonadota bacterium
TCGCCGCCGCGGCGGCGATCGCGACCGCGCCGGTGCCGGTCATGGCGTGATGCAGCACGCCCATCGAGAAGATGCGCGCCAACAGGTCGATCGCTCCGGCTTCGACCGTCCTGCCGTCCGAAGCGGTATAGGTCGCAGGCTTCGCCACGAAGGAGAGCTTGGGCGTGTGCTGGCGCCTCGCCGCCTCCTCCAGGGATTTGATCGCGCCCATCGCCAGCGCCCCGTGCGCCCGCACCCGTTCGGCGCGGGCCAGAAGATCCGCATTGCCGTTGATGTCGCCTTGCAGCTCGGTGCCCGTGAGTCCGAGCCGCGCCGCATCGATGAAGATGGTGGGATTGCCGGCGGTGATCAGCGTCGCCTCGATCGGGCCGAGGCCGGGCACGTCGAGCGTGTCGATGCGGTTGCCGGTCGGGAACAGGGCGCCGCCACCCCCGCCCTCGTCGTCTTCCGCCGCCGGATCGAGGAATTCGAGCTTCACCTCCGCCGCCGGGAAGGTCACGCCGTCGAGTTCGAACCCGCCCAGCTCCACCACCGCGCCGTCCTGTATCGGCACATGGCTCACGATCTTCCTGGCGATGTTGGCCTGCCAGATGCGCACGGTGGCGGTGCCGTCCTTCGGCCCCTGCACCAGGCCCGCCTCCAGCGCGAACGGACCGACGGCGGTGGTGAGGTTGCCGCAATTGCCCGACCAGTCGATCATCGGCTTGTCGATCGCGACTTGGCCGAACAGATAGTCGACATCGCAGTCGGGCCGGCTCGACTTCGACAGGATCACGATCTTGCTGGTGCTCGACGTCGCCGCGCCCATGCCGTCGATCTGCTTGCCGTAGCGGTCGGGGCTGCCGATCACGCGCAGCAGCACCCGCTCGCGCATCGCCGGATCGGACGGCAGGTCGTCCTTGAGGAAGAACACGCCCTTGCTGGTGCCGCCGCGCATGTAGACGGCGGGAATGCGAAGTTGGGTCATGGGCATCGGTCGTTCCCTGCTTTGCATGCGATGATACGTCGGCTTTCGTGGCCCGGCCATTGCAGGACAATGGCGTCAGGGGCGCTTGCAGCCCGGACGAACAAGGGTTGATCATGCGTCTTCACGCTGTGTGCACGGCCTGCGGGCAACGGCAGGTCGCGGTTTCCCGATGACATTCACGCGCATCACGCGGCGCGGGCTGGCCCTGGCGGCCGCGACGACGGTCGGCAGCTCGGTCGCGGGTGGCGCCGTTGCGCTTTCGCCGACCGGCCGGGCGCGCCAGACTGGCCGCACCATGCCTGCCTCCGCCTTCCCCGACGGCTTCCGCTGGGGCACCGCCACCTCCGCCTACCAAGTCGAAGGCGCCGCCCGCGAGGATGGGCGCGGCCTTTCGATCTGGGACACCTTCTGCCGGCAGCCGGGCTGCATCCGCGACGGCAGCACCGGCGACGTGAGCGTCGACCACTATCATCGCTACAAGGAGGACGTGGCGCTGATGAAGGCGCTCCGCGCCACGAGCTATCGCTTCTCCATCGCCTGGCCGCGCCTCTTCCCCGAGGGGACGGGCACGCCCAACCCGAAGGGCCTCGACTTCTACGACCGGCTGGTCGACGCGCTGCTGAAGGCCGGCATCAAGCCCTACGCCACGCTCTACCACTGGGACCTGCCGCAGGCGCTGCAGGACCGCGGCGGCTGGCAGTCGCGCGACACCGCCCAGGCCTTCGGCGCCTATGCGGGCTATGTCGCCGCCAAGCTCGGAGACCGCGTCGAGCACTTCTTCACCCTCAACGAGATGCTGACCTTCGTCGAGCACGGCCATGCCGCCGGCGTGTTCGCGCCCGGCCTCAAGCTGCCGCCGCGGGAGGTCAATCAGGTCCGCCATCACGCCGTGCTCGCCCACGGACTCGGCGTGCAGGCGATGCGCGCCGCCGCCCGGCGCGCCATCCGGATCGGGCCGGCCGAGAACATCACCATCGCGGTGCCCGCGGTCGAGACGCCGGAGAACATCCGCGCCGCCGAGATCGCCACGCGCGAGTTCAATGCCGGCTACCTCACCGTGATGATGGAGGGTCGCTACACCGATGCCTATCTGGCCGCAGCCGGCGCCGACGCGCCGCGCTTCACGGCCGAGGAGCTGAAGATCATCGCCAGCCCGGTCGATTTCGTCGGCCTCAACGTCTACACGCCGAGCGCCTTCGTGGTGGCAAGCGAAGCGGCCCCGCACTACCGGGCGCTGCCGCTGCCCGGCTCCTATCCGCACATGGCCTCGCCCTGGCTCACCATCGGGCCGGAAGCGCTCTACTGGGCCCCCCGACATGCGGCGAAGCTGTGGAACGCCAGGGAGATCTACATCACCGAGAACGGCTGCTCGGCCGCCGACCAGCCGGCCGAGGACGGCCAGATCTACGACACCGACCGCGTCATGTATCTGCGCAACTATCTCGCTCAGCTCCAGCGCGCCACGGCGGAAGGCGTGCCGGTGCGCGGCTATTTCCTGTGGAGCCTGCTCGACAACTTCGAATGGGCCGACGGCTACGCCACCCGCTTCGGCCTGGTGCATGTCGACTACGCCACCCAGCAGCGCACGCCCAAGCTCAGCGCCTCGTTCTACCGCGAGACGATCGCCCGCAACGCCGTGGCATGAACATCGCCGTTTCAAAAAATCCATCCTCGCGAGGAATCGAATAAAACGCCGACGCTGCGACATTCCAGGCCATTCCTCGCGAGCCTCGGCGACTCTCGCGGCGGCAGCGGGTCCATTAAATAAATGGAAAAATAATGGAGCGGCGCGTGCGGCATGGGTCCTCCTCGACGCGCCAGCATAAGCCCGAAGCCCTCGAAGCGACGATTCCGGTCCTCAATGCCGTCCACCGGGGACCGCGGATCTCCGGTCCGATTCATGATCATGAGCGGGCCGGAGGCCCGCGGCCCCGGAAGAGTTTCAGTGGCGACCGGAATCATTGGCCAACGGCTCCCGGCCCTAAAATGCGCCCATGACCAAATACCCTCTCGAATGGGGCTGGGATCAGCCCGACTCATCCACGGCTTCCGCATCTTCCGAATGGAAGCCCAGGCCAACGCTGCTTGGCAGCAAAGACGACGAGACGCAGGTTGCCGCCGCCGGCGATCTCAGGTGCGTCGGAGGCGACTGCACCGAAGGAGGTACCTATGGAACAACGGCTGCATACAACGTCGAAAGTCGGAATTTGTGTCGAAGCTGCGCCGTCAAACGGCTCGGGATTGAAAGCCTGCCAGGCAGTGAGCAGAATAAGATCCTCAAGAACTTCGAGCTGAAGGGGCGATGACAGATCGTACGACGGCGCTGGCGCGGGTTGCAGTCGGCGATATCCTCTATGCTGAGGACGAGGCGGGACCAACACGGATCTGCCTGACGATCGACGTGACTCCGGAGAAGCTCACAGCGCGTAGCGTGACGACTCAGCACGTCTACGAATTCGACCGGCGGACCGGAGTCGCATTGCATCGGCTACACGGGATTGACTACACGTTCGTCATCAAGTCTGTCGCCCCCCTGCCCGCGGACATCCACGAAATCATGCTCGGGCTCGACCGGAGATACGGGGGACGGCCCGAGAAAGGGGACGAGCCCGCCTCGGGGGACACAGGTCTGACCGAGGAACAGAAGCGCGGCCTCCTCTACGTAAGCTCCTATTATCCAGCCTTTCCCATATGACGGCGCGGGAGAAGACCGATCGCATCCTGGCCGCCTTCCTGACTCCGGCGCTGCGGCCGGACCGGGAATGGACCGCCGAAGGAGACGGCTGACACCGGCGCGGCGCTCTGCTGATATCCCGCCCAACAAATCCGATCAGGGCAGGGAACGACAGAGATGCAGATCCGCACGCACGCCGACATCATCGCGCTCGAACAGGTGCCGGTTACGGAGCGCATAAGCGCCGGCAACGTGTTCGAGCTTCTGAAGGAGACGGCGGCCGCCAACGCCGACCGGCTCGCCATCCGCTACCTCGCCGGCACCGGCGACGGCGATCCGGTGCGCGACGTCACCTTCGCCGAGATGCTGCGCCACACGATCCAGGCGGCGAACCTCCTGCGCGCCGAAGGCATCGGCCCCGACGACACGGTGACCTTGCTGATGCCCGGCCTGCCCGAAACCTTCTTCGCTCTGTGGGGCGCAGAGATCGCGGCCGTCGCCAATCCGGTAAATTACTTCCTCGACGCCTCGCAGATCGCCGGCATCATGAAGGAGGCCGGCGCCAAGGCGCTGATCGCTGCCGACCCGTCGATCTTCCCCGACATCTGGCCCAAGGTGGAGAAGATCCAGGCGGCGCTGCCGGGGCTCAAGGTGTTTCGCGTCGGCGGCGCGGGCAGCGTACCCCTGCCCGGCGTGATCGAGTTCGAGACAGCGGCGGCGCAGCAACCCGGCGATGCGCTGGTGGCGCCCAAGACGCTCGGCCGCGACACGGTGGCGGCGCTGTTCCATACCGGCGGCACGACCGGCCTGCCGAAGCTCGCCCAGCACACGCACGGCGCGCTGGCGCTGGCGGCCTGGACCAACGTGCTGGTGTTCGATCTCGGGCCCGGCACGGTGATGATCAACCCGCTGCCGCAGTTCCATGTCGGCGGCTCGATCGTGGGCGCGCTGTCGCCGATCGCCAACGGCTGGACGATCGTGATCCCGACCCCGCTCGGCGCCCGCAACCCCAACGTGGTGCGCGACTGGTGGCGGCTGGTCGAGCGCCACCGGGTGACGGTGGGCGGCGCGGTGCCGACCTCGCTGGCGGCGATCATGAACGTGCCGCGCGGCAGTCACGACCTCTCCTCGCTGAAAACCTTCGTCAGCGGCGGCTCGACGGTGCCAGTGGAGCTGATCCGCCGCATCGAGAGCGAGATCGGCGTGCCGGTGGTCGAGGGCTACGGCATGACCGAGGTGCATTGCTATTCCACCATGAACCCGCTGCACGGCGAGCGCCGGCCGGGCTCGGTCGGGCTGCGCCTGCCCTATACCGAGGTGCGCATCGCCGACGTGGCGCCCGACGGCACCATCCGCCGCGACTGCGAGCTGGGCGAGATCGGCCATGTGCTGATGCGCGGGCCGCAGGTGACGCCGGGCTATCTCAATCCCAGCCACAACAGGGGCGCGATGCTGGCCGACGGCTGGCTCGACTCGGGCGATCTCGGCCGGGTTGACGCCGACGGCTATGTCTGGCTGACCGGCCGCTCGAAGGACCTCATCATCCGCGGCGGCCACAACATCGACCCGCTGGTGATCGAGGAGGCACTGACGCGCCATCCCGCCGTCGAGACCGCCGCCGCGGTTGGCCTGCCCGACACCTATGCCGGCGAGCTGCCGATGGCCTTCGTGCAGCTCAAGCCCGACAGGGTGGCGACGCCCGACGAGCTGCGCGAGTTCTGTCGCCAGGAGATCCCCGAGCGCGCCGCCGTGCCGGTGCAGGTGGTGCCGATTCCCGTCATGCCCGTGACCGGCGTCGGCAAGATCTTCAAGCCGGCGCTGCGGCTGGAAGCAGCGCAACGCGCCTTCGACGCGGCCCTGGCACCGCTGCGCGCGGACGGCGTGAAAGCGCAGGTGGTGGTCCGCACCGACGCCACCCACGGCACGCTGGCCGAGGTCCGCATCGAGGAGGCTGGCACGCTCTCGAGCGATACGATCGTGAAGCGCTGCGCCGAATTGCTGGGCGGGTTCCAGATCAGGCATGCGGTGGAGTTCGGTTGAGTAGAGCGCGGCGGACGACGCCAGACGGGCGGGTTCCAGCCGCGTCCTGAGCCGCCGGTGACCACAATCTCGCCCGCGGCATGCACCTTGCTGGGCTCGACGGGACATCGTCGAGAAAACAAGGAAATTTCACAGGGAAGAAGCGCACACGGCGGCCGCTTGGATCGATCTCGAACCGGCCGGGAGGAAGCCATGTGCGCGCTGTGCTATGTCGACGAGGCGATGAAGGCGAAGATCATCGCCTACAATGCCGAATTCCATAAGGTCTCGAAGAGTCCGTTCGGCACCGACGACCAGATCGGCATGCTGAACCTGATCGATGCGCAATCGCGCTCGGCCATCCTCGCCCGCGCCGATGCGTCGAAGGTATTCGACCTGTCCGTCGATCATTTCATGGGCATGCCGGGCTGGTTCGGCGCCGGCGATCCGACCTACCAGATCTGGATGACGCACACGCCGGGCGGCGAGATCGTCGACAACAGCATGGGCGTCAGCCTGGAGGCCAACCGGCTGGTCGGCTACTCGGGCGATGCCATCTCGATGTACACGCACTGCGGCACGCACATCGACACCTTCAACCACTTCGGCTACGGCGACCTGATCTTCAACGAGTTCAACACCTCGGAGCATCTCGGCAGCCGCACCTGGCGCAAGTGCGGCGCGGAGACGTTCCCGCCCATCTTCGCGCGCGGCGTGCTGCTCGACATCGCCGCCCTGCACGGCGTGCCGACGCTGCCGCCCAGCCATGCCATCGGCGAGGCCGACCTCACCGCTTGCCTGAAGCGGCAGGAGATCGCCCTCAGGCCCGGCGACGTGGTGCTGATCCATACCGGGCAGATGAAGCTGTGGCCCGACATGGCGTTCGTGAAGAACACGCCCGGCCTCAACCGGCAGGGCGCGGAGTTCCTGGCCAAGAACGGCGCCATCATGATCGGCGCCGACAACCTGACGCTGGAACAGACGCCAACGGCCGAGCCGCTGAACTTCTTCCCCGTGCATACCTACCTGCTGGCCGAGGCGGGCGTGCCGATCCTGGAGATGGCCTATCTCGACGAGCTGGTCGGGGAGCGCGTCTACGAGTTCGCCTTCTTCGGCGCCTGCATCAAGCTCAGGGGCGCGACCGGGTCGCCGATGCGGCCGGTGGCGATGCCGCTCGCGGACTGAACTGGCGCCTTCGCTGCACGGCGATCGCCGCCACCCTGGATCCGGCGGTCCCTGATCCGGCGGGGCCTGCAGGCTTGGCCAGCGATGCCCGACCTCGCTATCCTCCGCGCCCATTCAGGCAAGGAGGGATTGATGGCGCTCGTGCTCACCAGCAACAGCTTCAAGGAAGGCGGGACACTCGCCAAGGAACACGTCCTGTCAGCCGACTTCGGCTTCGGCACCGACGGGGGCAACAAGTCGCCGCATCTCGCCTGGACGGGGGCGCCGGCGGGCACCAAGAGCTTCGCAATCACCTGCTTCGATCCCGATGCGCCGACCGGCTCGGGCTTCTGGCACTGGGGGGTGGTGAACATCCCGGCCGGCACGACCGAGCTCAAGCTCGATGCCGGCAACCTCAAGGCCGGCCTGCTGCCCAAGGGCGCGATCCAGACGCGGACCGATCTCGGCCAGACGGGCTATATCGGTCCGGCCCCGCCGCCGGGCCACGGCCCACATCGCTACATCTTCACGGTCTTTGCCGTGAAGGAGGAAGCGCTGCCCGTGACGGCCGACACATCGGGGGCGGTCGTCGGCTTCTTCCTGAACTTCAACACGCTCGAGAAGGCGTCGCTGACGGGTCTGTTCCAGCGCTAGAACAGTGCGGGCGCAGGCGATGGCCTGCGCCCGCCCTCGACGGCCCGCGGACACAGGCCGCAGACGACAGCCGTAGCGAACACGGCCAGCCGCACAAACGAAACGGGCGATCCCTTGCGAGATCGCCCGTCCGGTCGCTCCCGAGGGAGCGTGAAGTCTGCGGGATCGTTTACTGGAGGACGATCACGACGCGGCGGTTCTGCGGCTCGCGGACGCCGTCGGCGGTCGGGACCAGCAGGCCCTGCTCGCCCTTGCCGATGACCGTGAT
>JAFEFG010000176.1 GCA_018240685.1 Pseudomonadota bacterium
GCCATCCATGTCGCGGGCGCCGTGAAGGCGCGCGGCGAGGCGCGGCGGGCGCGCTCGGACTGGATGAAGATCGAGCAGCAGCGCGGCATCTCGGTGACCACCTCGGTGATGCATTTCGAGTATGGCGGCGCCGTCTTCAACCTGCTCGACACGCCGGGCCACGAGGACTTCTCCGAGGACACCTACCGCACGCTCACGGCGGTCGATTCGGCCGTCATGGTGATCGACGCCGCCAAGGGCATCGAGGCGCGCACGCGCAAGCTGTTCGAGATCTGTCGCCTGCGCGACGTGCCGATCGTCACCTTCATCAACAAAATGGACCGCGAGTCCAAGGACCCGCTCGAACTGCTCGACGAGATCGCCTCGACCCTGGCGCTCGACGTCGTGCCGATGAGCTGGCCGGTCGGCTCGGGCCAGAATTTCCGCGGCACCTACGATCTCGCCCATGACCGCATGCTGGTGTTCGACGCCAGCCATCGCGAGCGCATCGGCGAGGTGATGAAGTGCGAGGGCATCGACGACCCGAAGCTGGCCGCCGCCCTGCCGAAGGACCAGTACGACAAGCTCGCCGAGGAGGTGGAGCTGGTGCGCGGCGGCTATCCCGCCTTCGATCTCGAATCCTATCGCGCCGGCCACCTGTCGCCGGTCTTCTTCGGCTCGGCCTACAACAACTTCGGCGTCCGCGAGCTGCTCGATGCGCTGGCCGCCTGGGCGCCGCCGCCGCGGCCGCAGCCGGCCGAGCCGCGCGCCATCGCGCCGACCGAGTCCAAGGTCACCGGCTTCGTGTTCAAGGTCCAGGCCAACATGGACCCCAACCACCGCGACCGCATCGCCTTCCTGCGGCTGTGCAGCGGCAAGTTCCGCCGCGGCATGAAGCTTTCGCAGATGGGCACCGGCAAGACGCTGTCGGTCAACTCGCCGATCCTGTTCTTCGCCCGTGAGCGCGAGATCGTCGACGAGGCCTGGCCGGGCGACATCATCGGCATTCCCAACCACGGCGTGCTGCGCGTCGGCGATACGCTGACCGAGGGCGAGACGGTCAAGATCACCGGCATCCCCAATTTCGCCCCGGAAATCCTGCGCCGCGTGCGGCTGGAGGATCCGATGAAGTCCAAGCAGCTGCGCCGCGCGCTCGACGACCTGGCCGAGGAGGGCGTGACGCAGGTGTTCCGCCGCGTCATCGGCGGCGACAACATCGTGGGCGTGGTGGGCGAGCTGCAGCTCGACGTGCTCAAGACCCGCGTCGAGGCCGAATACGGCGTGCATATCGATCTCGAGCCGGCGCCGTTCGAGACGGCGCGCTGGATCTCGGCCGAGAGCAAGGCCGACCTGGAAGCCTTCATGTCGGCCAACCGCGGCGGCATGTCGGAGGACCGCGACGGCTCGCCGGTGTTCCTGGCCCGCAACGCCTGGGAACTGGGCTACATCGCCGAGAAGAGCCCGAAGATAAAGTTCTCGGATATCAGGGAGCGTTCCTAACTGGCGTGCGGAATGCCGGGCTTTCCGCGCCCGGTAAGGTATGGAAAGCTCGCGGTCCCATTCGAGGCAGGGAACGGGGCAGACCATGCATGACATCGTCATCCGCGGCGGCACCATCGTCGACGGCACGGGAGCGCCGGCGGTCCAGGGCGACGTCGCCCTCGACGGCGACCGGATCGTCCAGGTCGGCGGCAAGGCCGGGCCGGGCAAGCGCGAGGTCAGGGCCGAGGGCCGGCTCGTCACGCCGGGCTGGGTCGACGTGCACACCCACTATGACGGCCAGGCGACCTGGGATCCCATCCTGGCGCCGTCCTCCTGGCACGGCGCCACGACGGTCGTGTTCGGCAACTGCGGCGTCGGCTTCGCGCCCGCGCGGCCGCAGCACCAGAAGGCGCTGATCGAGCTGATGGAAGGCGTCGAGGACATCCCGGGCATCGTGCTGTCGGAAGGCCTCAAGTGGGACTGGGAGAGCTTCCCCGACTATCTCGACGCGCTGGCCCGGCTGCCGCGCGCCATCGATATCGGCGCCCAGCTCGCGCACCATCCGCTGCGCGTCTATGCCATGGGCGAGCGCGCGATCGCCCGCGAGCACGCCACGGCCGAGGACATCGAGACCATGGCCCGGCTGACCGAGGAGGCGCTGAAGGCCGGCGCCGTCGGCTTCACCACCAGCCGCACCGACCAGCACAAGACGCTGGCCGGCGATCTCGTGCCCGGCCGCTATGCCGCGCATGAGGAGCTGATCGCCATCGGCAGGGCGATGGGCCGCGCCGGCCGCGGCACCTTCGGCATGCTGTCCGACTTCGAGGACGAGGCGGCCGAGTTCGGCTGGCTGCGCCAGGTGGCGAAGGACAGCGGCCGGCCGGTCTGGTTCCTGCTCACCGACCGCAGCTACGACCCCGAGCGCTATCGCCGCCTGATGGACGGCGTGCGGGCCGCGCGCGCCGACAACCTGCCGCTCTATGCCCAGGTCGCCGGTCGGCCGGTCGGGCTGACGCTCGGCCTCACCACGTCGCTCAATCCCTTCGCGCTGCGCGAGGCCTTCGCCGGGATCTCCCGGCTGCCGCCGGCCGAGATGCTGGCGAGGCTGCGCGATCCCGCGATGCGCCGCCTGATCCTGTCGCAGGAGGCCTCGCCGCGGCTGCTCGAGGTGCTGCCGCCGCTGTCGCGGCAGATCGCGACCCGCTGGGACCGCATGTACCTCTTGGGCGAGACGCCGGACTACGAGCCGGCGCCGGAGCGCAGCGTCGAGGCCATGGCGACGGCGGCCGGCGTCACCCCAGCCGAGTACTGCTACGACTACCTGGTCGGCGGCGACGGACAGCGGATGGTCTATTTCCCGGTCACCAACTACGTGCACGGCGATCTCGAGGTGGTGCGCGAGATGATCGAGGATCCGCACACTATTCTCGGCCTGTCCGATGGCGGCGCGCATTGCGGCGTGATCTGCGACGCCTCGCTCAACACCACCATGCTGGCCCACTGGGTGCGCGACCGCACGCGCGGGCCACGCCTGCCGCTGGAGTTCGCGGTCCAGCGCATGACCAGCAGCACGGCGGATTTCTACGGCTTCCACGACCGCGGCCGGCTGCAGCCGGGCAAGAAGGCGGATGTGAACGTCATCGACTTCGACGGCCTGCATCTCCATGCGCCGAAGATGATCTTCGACCTGCCGGCCGGCGGCCGCCGCCTGGTCCAGGAGGTCGACGGCTACGACATGACGATCTGCTCGGGCGTGCCGATCTTCGAGCAGGGCGAGGAGACCGGGGCGCGGCCCGGCAAGCTGGTGCGGTCGACGGCCTGACTAGCGGCCCCGCTAGCGGCCCGACTAGCGGCCCGACGAGCGGGTCGGCGACCAGCGATAGGCCCTGGTGCAGGCGCCGCCCATCAGCAGGGCGCGTTCGCTGTCACTCAGGGTCTTGGTCTCGAGGAACGGCTTCACGCCCTGCTCGTAGTTCACCACCGCGAAGGCACGCGTCCAGTCGGTGCCCCACAGGCAGCGCTCGAAGCCCCAGGCGTCGAACAGGCGCTTCAGCGGATCCCAGATGTCGGGATAGGGGTAGGGCTGCTTCGAGAGCGTGCAGGCGCCGGTCACCTTGATCACGCAGTTCGGGCGCTTTGCCAGGTCGAGGATCTTCGGCAGCTCGGCCCAGGGCTGCGGCGGGGCGGGCGGCTCGTGCGGCTGCAGCAGGCCGAGATGGTCGACGATGAAGCGCGTGTTGGGGTGGCGATCGATGAGCTGAACGCCCTCGTCGACCCGGCCCCAGAACAGGAAATTGAGCGGGAAGTCGTAGTCGACCGCGGCCCTGCAGATGCGGTCGAGGCCGGGATGGTCGGCCGCGCGCTTCTCCTCGGCGCGCAGGAAGATGCGGATGCCGACGGCGCCCGGCGTCTGCTTCCACCGGGCCACCACGTCGGCCACGTTGGGATCGTCGGGGTCGACCGGCTTCACGATCGCGAGGCGGTCGCCATGTTGACGCGCGACCTCCTCGGCGTAGCTGCCGTCGTAGCGGTACATCGAGAAGGACGAGATGAAGATCGCGCCGTCGACGCCGACCTTGTCCATCGCCGCGACCATCTCGTCGCCCGTCACATGCGGCGGCCAGTTCGGCACGCTGGCCCACGGCCGCTTCGGTGTGTTCGCCTCGTAGGCGTGAACCTGGCTGTCGATGATCGTCATCGCGTTCCTCCTTTGGCTCGCTCCGTCACCGGCACGGTGACGCCTTGCGCGCGCAGGGTGGCGAGTTCGTCGGCCTTGAGGTCCAGCAGTTCGGCGAGCACCAGATCGGTGTCCTGGCCGAGCGTCGGTGCCGGCCGCTTCACCTCGGACTTGCCGCCGGTATGGAGTCGGATCGCCGAGATCGGCACGCGGGTCTTGCCGCGGCGCGGATGGTCGACGTCGACCCAGAAACCGCGCGCCTCGAGGTGGGGATCGTAGGCCACCTCGCGCGCGGTCTTCACCGGCGCGCAGGGCACATGCGCCTCGTTGAGGAGCGCCAGCACCTCGTCCTTGGTGCGCGGCAGCGTCCAGGCCGAGACCAGATCGTCGATCTCGTCCATGTGTTTGGCGCGGCCGGGCGTGGTCGAGAAGTCCGGATTGTCGAGCAGGTCGGGCCGGCCCAGCATCCGGCACATCGAGTGCCAGTGCCGCTCGGCCGAGGTGAAGATGGCGACATAGCCGTCGCTGCAGGGATAGGTGTTGTAGGGCGCGATCGCCAACGCGGGATGCCGGTTGCCGGTGCGGTGCGGCACGTTGGTGTCGCCGTCCATCACCGCGCCCAGCGCCGAGGCGATCGAGATGGCGCCGGCCTCGTGCATGGCGACCTCGACCCGCTGGCCCTCGCCGGTGCGCTCGCGCTGGACCAGGGCGCCGAGGATGCCGGCGCAGAGATGGATGCCGGCGAGGAAATCGCACACCGCGGCGCCGGCCTTGGTCGGCGGCCCGTCGGCGTCGCCGGTGGCGTTGGTGATGCCGCTCATCGCCTGGACGGTGACGTCCATCGCCGGCAGGTCGCGATAGGGGCCGTCGAGGCCGAAGCCCGAGCTGCCGCCATAGACCAGGCGCGGATTGAGCTTGTGCAGCACCTCCCAGCCCAGCCCGAGGCGATCCATGACGCCGGCGGCGAAGTTCTCGATCAGCACGTCGGCCTTCTCGACCAGCGCCAGGAAGATCGCCTTGCCGCGCGGCTGCTTGAGGTCGAGCACGACCGACTCCTTGTTGGAGTTCAGCATCACCAGCGGATAGGGCTCGACCTCACGCTTGCGGCGGCGCACCACGTCGCCCTCCGGTGGCTCGATCTTGAGCACCCGCGCGCCCATGAAGCCGAGCTGCAGGCCGCAATAGGGACCGTTGTAGATCTGGCCCAGATCGAGGACGAGCATTCCGTCCAACGGCCTTCGAATGGGCGGGCGCCCGATGGTCATGGCTGGTTTCTCCGCATGCGCAGGCGGCGACTCTATCGCGGCCCAGCGGACGGCGCAGGCCCCATGCGCATCCCGAGCCGACGTGCGGAGCGCGGTTTCGATATCGGCGGGGATGTGCTCTAAGATCGCGCCATGAGCGACATCAGACGGATCGATCCCGGCCCGCGCATGAGCGAGGCCGTGGTCAAGGGCGACCGCATCTACTGCTCGGGCATGATCCCCGAGGATACGGGCGCGGACATCACCGGGCAGGTGAAGCAGACGCTGGCGGAGATCGATTCGCTGCTGGCCAAGGGCGGCAGCGACAAGTCGAAGATCCTGACCGCCACCATCTGGCTCGCCGACATCGCCGACTTCGCCGCCATGAACGCGGTGTGGGATGCCTGGGTCGTGCCGGGTAACACGCCGGCGCGCGCGACCGTCGAGGCCAAGCTCAGCGACCCCGCGATGAAAGTAGAAATCATGGTCGTGGCCGCGATCTAGTCTGCTAAGGTCCGCCGCCGATTCAGGAAGCCATTTCAAGGAGGAGAGAGAAATGAGCGTCAAGAGAATCAACGCCGGCCCGCGCATGTCGAGCGCGGTCGTCCACGGCAACACGGTCTACCTCGCCGGCCTGACCGCCGACGATTCCAAGCTCGACGTGAAGGGCCAGACCAAGCAGATCCTGGACAAGGTCGACAAGTTCCTGGCCGAGGCCGGCACCGACAAGTCGAAGATCCTGTCGGCCAACATCTGGCTGACCGACATCTCGACCTGGAGCCAGATGAACGAGGTGTGGGACGCCTGGGTCGCCCCCGGCAACACGCCGGCCCGCGCCACCGTCGAGGCCAAGCTCGCCGCCCCCGGCCTCAAGGTCGAGATCATGGTGCTGGCAGCCAAGTAAGCTGCTCGTTCTTGGATGAACGCAAAGGGCCGGTTTTCACCGGCCCTTTTTCGTGGGAGCGCGCTACTCCAGCGGCGTTCGTGAATGCACCATTGGAGTGGTGTGCTCCCTTGAGTCCTTAACCGGCCTCGACCTCCCATTTGTCGAGCTTGATGTCGTTCGGCCACGGCGTGCCTGTGCCGCCTTCGAGGACCGACTTCAGGCTCATCAGGAACATGCCCCACTTGGTCGAGCAGTGGTGCATGAAGTCGACCGGCGCCTTCCAGCCCGCGTGCTTGAAGCGGACGACGGCGTAATCCTCTTCCTGCGCGAGGTCGAAGCTGACCTTGGTGCCGAGCCAGTCCTCGGGACCGTCGACCACCTGCCAGAGCACGCGCTTGCCGGGATCGAGCTCGAGCACCTTCATGTCGAAGCCCTGATTGCCCCAGAAGCGGAAGCGCACCGTGCCGCCGGCCTCGCTCTCGTCGAGCGTGTCGCGCGTCCACCACGCGGCGAGGCCCTCGCGCGTCGTCAGAGCCTTGTAGGCCTCGTCGACCGACGACTGGATACCGATCTTGTGCAGGATGTCGGGCATGATCTTCTCCTCTCTCAGTTCTTCAGTTCTTCAGTTCTTCAGCTCGTCGGCGACGGCGGGGATGCGTTCGGTGACGACCGTCTTCCAGCCCTGGCCCATGACGCGGAGCGCGTTGTCGTTGCGCGGCGAGACGAAGCCGGAATGGACGAGGCGGAGCCGCGTGCCGGCCTCGGTGGCGGCGAGGGTCCAGGTCACGATGGTATCGAGCGGCGCGCCATAGCCCACGTTGCCGGCATGTCCGCCCTTCCAGGAATAGGCGAGGCGCTTGTTCGGCTGCACGTCCAGCACCTCGCACTGGATGGTGCCGTCCCAATCGCCGGCGGGCGACGTGCGATAGGTGAAGCGATTGCCCTTCACCGGCTCGAAGCCGGCAAGCGGCATCTTGAGCCAGCGGCTGATCAGCTCGGCCGTGGTCAGCGCCTTCCAGACGGTCGAGGGGGCGTGCGGCAGGATCGTGTCGACCACGATTTCCTGGGTGTCTGGCTTCAGGGCGGCTTGGGTGACAGGGGCGGTCATGGATCGATCTCCTTGAGAAGGGCCTGGAGGTTGGCGAGCCGGTCGCGCCAGAAGACGCCGTAGTGGCTCATCCAGTCGAACAGGGGGGCCAGCCCCTGCGGTTCGCAGCGGTAGAAGACGTTGCGTCCCTGCGCCCGGTCGGCGATCAGCCCGGCGTTCTTGAGCGAGCGCAGGTGTTGCGAGACGGCCGACTGGGTGACGCCGCTGCCGCGCGTCAGTTCGGCAACGGTGATCTCGTCGGATCGGACAATGCGCTCGAACACGGCGCGCCGGGTCGGATCGGCCAGCGTGCGCATCACGGCATCGAGGGGAGCGGTTTGCATCATGACCAA
>JAFEFG010000177.1 GCA_018240685.1 Pseudomonadota bacterium
GGCGATCCGGCCGGCCGCCGCGCGTTGGGGCTGGCGCATGTGCCCGAGGACCGCCTGCGACAGGGACTGGTCGCGGCGTTCCAGGCGTCGGAGACCTCGATCCTGGGCTATCAGGACGAGGCGCGGTTCAGCCCGCATCATCTCATCGACCGGCCCGCGGTCCGCGCCTACTGCGCCGAGCTGATGAAGCGCTTCGACGTGCGGCCGCCGCTGCCCGGCCTGCGGTCGGCACAGTTCTCCGGCGGCAACCAGCAGAAGCTCGTGCTGGCGCGCGAGATCTCGCATGAGCCCAAGGTGTTGCTGGTCGGGCAGCCGACGCGCGGCGTCGACATCGGGGCGATCGAGTTCATCCATCGCGAGCTGATGCACTGCCGCGACCGCGGCTGCGCCATCCTCCTGGTCTCCGTCGAGCTCGACGAGATCCTCGCTTTGTCGGACCGCATCCTGGTGATGGCCGGCGGCCGCATCGCGGGCGAAGTCCCGCGCGGCAAGGCGGACGAACGCTCGCTGGGCCTGATGATGGCGGGCGTGAAGGCGGCATGACGCCGGTGCGCCCAACCCTCCCGCCGTGGGTCGACGCGCTGGCGCTGCCCGCGATCAACGTCGCGCTCGCCTTCCTCACCGTGGGCGCGATCGTGGCGATCGTCGGCGTCGATCCCCTGCATGCCCTGAAGCTGCTCGTCGTGGGGGCGGTGGGCTCGCCGGAATCGATCGGCTACACGCTCTACTACGCCACCAATTTCGTCTTCACCGGGCTCGCCGTCGCCGTCGCCTATCACGGCGGGCTGTTCAACATCGGCGGCGAAGGCCAGGCCTATATCGGTGGGCTGGGGTGCGGGCTGGCGATCCTGGCGCTCGACCGCTACCTGCCGGTCTGGCTGATGGCTCCGATCGCGATCCTGGCCGCCGCCCTGTTCGGTGCCGCCTGGGCCGCGGTGCCGGCTTGGCTGCAGGCCTGGCGCGGCAGCCACATCGTCATCACCACCATCATGTTCAACTTCGTCGCCTCGGCGCTGATGGTCTATCTGCTGGTCAACGTCCTGATCGCGCCGGGATCGATGACGCCGCAGAGCCGCGACTTCGGCCCGTCGGGGCAGCTGCCGGCGCTCGCGGGCTCGCCGCTCAACCTGTCGATCGTCCTGGCGCTGGCCTGCTGCATCGGCGTGTGGCTGTTCCTGTGGCGCACGCCGTGGGGCTATGCGCTCCGCGCCATGGGCCACAATCCGGAAGCGGCGCTCTATGCCGGCACCGACCTCCGCCTCATGACGATGGTCGCCATGTGCCTCTCCGGCGCGCTGGCGGGCTTCGTCGGCGTCAACGAGCTGATGGGCGTGCATCATCGCATCGTGCTCGATTTCCCGGCCGGCTACGGCTTTGCCGGCATCGCCGTGGCGCTGATGGGCCGCAATCATCCGTTCGGCGTGCTGCTGGCGGCGCTGCTGTTCGGCGCGCTGCAGCAGGGCGGGGCGGAGCTTGCCTTCGACGTGCCGGCGATCACGCGCGAGATGGTGGTGGTGATCCAGGGGCTGGTCATCCTGTTCTCCGGTGCGCTCGCGAACCTGCCGCGACCCTGGCTGCAGGCGCTGTGGATGCGCCGCGTCCGATGACGAGCGATACCTCCGCCTTCGTCTTCCTCACCCTGGCCGCGACGCTGCGCACGGCGACGCCACTGATCCTGTGCGCCATGGGCGGGCTGTTCTCCGAGAGGAGCGGCATCGTCGATGTCGGCCTCGAAGGCAAGATGCTGATCGCCGCCTTCTTTGCCGCTGCGGTGTCGGCGGTGACCGGGTCGGCCTGGTGGGGCGTGGCGGCGGCGATCGCGGCGGCGGAGGCCATGGCGCTGCTGCACGGCTTCGCCAGCATCACCCATCGCGGCAACCAGGTGGTGAGCGGGATCGCGCTCAACATCCTGGCGGCCGGCCTCACCGTCGTGCTGGGCAACGCTTGGTTCGGCCGTGGCGGCCAGACCCCGTCGCTCGATCGGGCCGGGCAGCGGCTGATGCCGCTCTTCTTCCCGAATGCCGGCGACAACATCCTGGTCTATGCGGCGCTGCTGTCGGTGCCGCTCACCTGGTGGCTGGTGACGCGCACGCGCTTCGGCCTGCGCCTGCGGGCGGTCGGGGAGATGCCGCTGGCCGTCGACGCCGCCGGCATCTCCGTCGCCTGGCTGCGCTACCGGGCGGTGCTCCTCTGCGGCCTGTTCGCGGGGCTCGCCGGCGCCTATCTCTCGATCGCGCAGAATGCGGGCTTCAGCCGCGACATGACGGCCGGCCAGGGCTTCATCGCGCTGGCGGCGATCATCTTCGGCAAGTGGCGGCCGGTTCCGGCCTTCGGAGCGTGCCTGCTGTTCGGGCTGCTCGACGCCATCGCGATCCGGCTGCAGGGCGTGAGCATACCGGGCATCGGCGAAGTGCCGGTGCAATTGATCCAGGCCTTGCCTTATCTTCTGACCATGTTTCTGTTGGCCGGCTTCATCGGACGCGCCGTGGCGCCCAAGGCGATCGGTGTCCCTTACGAGAAGGAGCACTGACGTGGACGACCTGCTCCGGCTCGCACGGACGATGATGCTGCGGGCCTATGCGCCCTATTCGAAGTTCCATGTCGGCGCGGCGGTGCGCGACGAGGCAGGCGGCCTTCATGGCGGCTGCAATGTCGAGAACGCGGCCTATCCCGAAGGGATCTGCGCCGAGGCGGCGGCGATCGCGGCGCTGGTGGCGGCCGGCAAGCGCCGCGTGCTCGAATGCGTGGTGATCGGACCGGGCCCCGAGGTCATCACGCCCTGCGGCGGCTGCCGCCAGAAGCTGCGCGAGTTCGCGGCCGACGACCTCAAGATCCATCTCTGCGGGCCCGACGGCCTGCACCGCACCGTGACGCTGGGCGAGCTGTTCCCCCTGTCCTTCGGCCCGCAGCATCTCGCATGAACGCGCTCGACGTCATTCGCGATCGGGCGCCGGGCTTCGCACCGAAGATCGCCGTCCTCCTCGGCTCCGGCCTCGGCGGGCTGGTCGAGGAGGCGGCTGCCGTCGCGTCGATACCCTATGCCGAGCTCGCGGGCTTTCCGCAGCCCACGGTGGGCGGTCATGCCGGACGGCTGGTGCTCGGCCATGTCGGCCCGACGCCTGTCGCGATCCTGCAGGGGCGGGCGCACTACTACGAATCGGGCTGCGCCGATGAGATGGCGATGGCGATCCGGACCATGGCCGACCTCGGCTGCGAGACCCTGTTGCAGACCAATGCCGCCGGCAGCCTGCGGCTCGACATGCCGCCGGGCTCGCTGATGGTGATCACCGACCACATCAACTTCACGGGCGTCAATCCGCTGTTCGGCGTGCGCGACGATCGTCGCTTCGTCGACATGGTGGGCGCCTACGATGCGGCGGCGGCCAAGCGCTTGCTCGCGCTCGCCCACGGCGCCGGCATCCGCTGTCACGACGGCGTCTACATCTGGTTCTGCGGCCCGAGCTTCGAGACGCCGGCCGAGATCCGAGCCGCCACCGTGCTGGGGGCCGACGCGGTCGGCATGTCGACCGTGCCGGAGACGATCCTCGCGCGCCACGCCGGCCTGAAAGTGGCGGCACTCTCGGTGTTGACGAACTATGCCGCCGGCCTGGTGCCGGGTGCGCTCGGACACGATCATACGATTGCCGTTGCGAGCGCTGCATCCGGCGACCTGCGCCGCCTGCTGCGCGCGTTCCTGGAAAGATACGTCTAGCGCCATGCTTCCGCAGGAGATCATCCGCCACAAGCGCGACGGCAAGGAGCTGACGGCCGAGGAGATCGCCTTCGTCGTCCGCGGCATCACCGACGGCAGCCTGAGCGAAGGCCAGGTCGCGGCCTTCGCCATGACGGTGTTCTTCCGCGGCATGACGCTTGAGGAGCGTGTCGGCCTGACGCTTGGCCTTGCCCACTCAGGGGTGACGCTCGACTGGTCCGACCTCGATCTGCCGGGCCCGGTGATCGACAAGCATTCCAGCGGTGGCGTCGGCGACAAGGTGAGCCTGATGCTGGCGCCGATCGTGGCGGCCTGCGGCGGCTTCGTGCCGATGATCTCGGGCCGCGGGCTCGGCCATACCGGCGGCACGCTCGACAAGCTCGCCTCGATCAGCGGCTACGAGGCGCAGCCCGACGTCGCCACCTTCCGGCGCGTGGTGCGCGAGGTCGGCTGTGCCATCATCGGGCAGACGGACGATCTCGCGCCGGCCGACCGGCGGCTCTACGGCGTGCGCGACGTGACGGCGAGCGTGGAGTCGATCCCGCTGATCGTGAGCTCCATCCTGAGCAAGAAGATCGCGTCCGGCCTGGGCGGCTTGGCGATGGACGTGAAGTGCGGGTCGGGCGCCTTCTGCGACACCGAGGCCATGGCCCTGGACCTGGCGCAGAGTCTGGTCGCCGTCGGCCGTCGGGCCGGCCTGCCGATGACGGCGCTGATCACCGACATGGACTGCGTGCTCGGCCGTGACGTCGGCAACGCGCTCGAAGTGGCCGAGACGGTGGCCTACCTGAAGGGGGAAGGTCCCCGCGATGCGCGGCTGCACGCCGTGGTGATGGCGCTCGCCGCCGAGATGCTGGTGTTGGGCCGGCTCGCTCCGACCCTCGAGAGGGCGCATGCGCAGGCGGAGGCGGTCCTGGCGGACGGCCGGGCTGCGGAGAAGTTCGCGCGGATGATCGCGGCCCTGGGCGGTCCAGCCGATTTCCTCGACCGCGCCGGCACGTACCTCGCGCAGGCGCCGGTCGTGCGACCCTGCAGCGCCGGGCGCGATGGTTACGTCGCGGGCATGGATGCGCGCCAGGTCGGCATCGCCGTCGTCGTGCTGGGGGGCGGCCGCAGCCATGCCGACGATGCGATCGACCCGGCGGTCGGCCTGACCGATGTGGTCGCCGTCGGCACGCCGGTCCGGGCCGGCGATCCGCTCTGCCGGGTGCATGCGGCGACTGAGGCAGAGGCGGACGAGGCGGTGGCGATGGTGAGGTCGGCGATCCGCATCGCCGACGAGGCGCCTTCCGCCCGGCCCGTGATCCTGAAGCGGGTCGCGGCATGACGGCCGTCGACCCCGAGGCCTATCGGCGCGACGGCTATGCGATCCTCGAGCGGTTCCTGTCGGCGCAGGACTGCGAGGCCCTGAAGGCCCGGGCTGCCGAGCTGGCGGCGGGCTTCGATCCCGATGAATCGCGCACCGTGTTCTCGACCCGCGATCAGCGCCACGCGCGCGACCGCTCCTTCCAGGAGTCCGGCGAGGCGATCCGCTTCTTCTTCGAGGAGGAGGCGGGCGATGCGCCGGCGGCGCACGCGCTGAACAAGATCGGGCATGCGCTGCACGATCTCGACCCGCTGTTCGATCGCATCTCCCGGCAGCCGCGGCTGGCTGCGCTGGCACACGATCTCGGCATCGCCCGGCCGCTGCTGCTGCAGTCCATGCATATCTTCAAGCATCCGCGCATTGGCGGCGAGGTCGCCTGGCATCAGGACGCGACCTATCTCCATACGCGGCCCGTGACGGTGACGGGGTTCTGGTTCGCGCTCGACGATGCCGACCGCGACAATGGCTGCCTGCTGGCGCTGCCCGGCGCGCATCGCGGGCCGCTGCGCCGGCGCTTCCATCGCGACGGCGACGGCTTCGTCACGACGGAGCTCGATCCCGCGCCGTGGCCCGCGGTCGAGCCCGTCGCTCTGGAAGTGCCGCGCGGCTCGCTGGTGGTGCTGCACGGACTGCTGCCCCATGCCAGCGCCGCCAACCGGTCGGACCGTTCCCGGCAGGCCTATGCCCTGCACGTGATCGACGGCCGCGCCGTCTATGACGCCGACAACTGGCTGCAGCGCCCCAACCTGGAGCTCCGAGGCTTCGTGTGATTCCCAAGGCTGAACTTCACTGCCATCTCGAAGGATCGATACCGCCCGCCCTGGCGCGCGCACTCGCGGCCGGCAACGATCTGCCCCTGCCGGACGGCCTGTTCGGGCCCGACGATACCTATGTGTGGCGGGACTTCCTGAGTTTCCTCGGCGCCTACGACCGGGTCTGCAGCGTGCTGAAGAAGCCGCGCGACTTCGGCGAAGTGATCTATTCCTATCTGGCGCGGGTGGCGGCGCAGGGGGCGATCTATGTCGAGATGTTCTGTTCTCCCGAGCGACCGAAGGCGCTCGGCATCGCCTATGCCGAGTGGGTGGCGGCGCTGGCCGACGGCATCGACCGTGCGCACCGCAAGTTCGGCATCGTCGGTCGCATCAATATCATCTGCATAAGACATCTCGGGCCGGAGCGGGCCCAGGCCATGGTCGAGCGCATGATCGCCGAACCGCATCCTTATGTGGTGGGCTTCGGGATGGGCGGCGACGAGTCGAAGTTCGATCCGGCCGACTTTGCGCCCGCCTACCGGCTCGCGCACGACAACGGCTACGGCTGCACCGCCCATGCCGGCGAGGTGCGCGGACCGGAGAGCGTATGGGCGGCCATCCGCGCCCTGCCGGTCACGCGCATCGGCCACGGCGTACGCTCGGCGGAGGATCCGCGCCTGCTCGAGGAGCTGGCGCGGCGCGGGACGGTGCTGGAGGTCTGTCCCGGCAGCAACATCGCGCTCGGCATCTATCCGGACCGGGCGTCGCATCCGCTGCACCGGCTGATCGCGGCCGGCGTGCGCGTGACGCTCGGCTCGGACGATCCGCCCTTCTTCCGGACCACGCTGGGGGCGGAATACGACGATGCCGGCCTCGACCGTGCGACGCTGCGCGCCATCACGCGCACGGCCATCGAGGCGTCCTTCGCCGACGCCGCCACCAAGCAGGACCTCCTGAAGAGGGTGCAGCCATGATCGTGACCATGACCGTGACCCGGAACCTCGTGCTGGGTGCCGTCGCCGCCGTTGCGATGATCGCCGGTGCCGCCCGCGCCCAGGATCCCGCGCCGAACGACCTGCTGCTCGCCACCCTGTGGACCCAGCGCTCGGTCGAATACAAGGGCAACGCGCTCTCGGTCTACGCGCTGGCGAGGATCCGCCTCGACCAGGCGCTGGCCGACCCGGGCTGGACCGCAGCGCCGGCCGAGCAGAAGGGCGACTTCGCCACGCTGCCGCCGGCGGTCGTGCTCGATGTCGACGAGACGGTGCTCGACAATTCCCTCTACGAGGTCTGGCTGATGAAGAACAACCAGACCTTCAGCACCAGGACGTGGGACGCGTTCTGCGCCGCGCAGCTCGCGCGCGCCATCCCCGGCGCCGTCGAGTTCACGCAGTACGCCGACTCCAAGGGCGTGAAGGTCTTCTACATCACCAACCGCGGCGTCGAGACGGAGAAGGACACGCGCGAGAACATGGTGAAGCTCGGCTTCCC
>JAFEFG010000178.1 GCA_018240685.1 Pseudomonadota bacterium
GCGGTCGGGGCATTGCCGATCGCCACGACCGAGCCGCCCAGGCGATCGCGCCACAGCTCCATCGCCGCGGCGCTGCGCGTATTGCCGATCCTCTGCGCGAGCTCCGGCACCGACGGATCGCCGAGCGTGCAAACGACCTCGTTTCCGGCCGGCAGGCGCGCCCGGGTGATGCCGTTCGCCACCATTCTGGAATCGCACAGGATGGGTGCGCCGCCGATCAGCGCCCAGCGCGCATTGTCCGCAAAGCCCGGCGACATCACGATCTCGCGCGCCACCTCGACCATGCCGCAGGCGTGGATGATGCGGACGGCAACCTTTTCCTCGTCCGGCGAGAAACGGGAGAGGTCCGACTCAGCGCGGATGATGGCGAAGGAGCGACGATAGATTTCCGCGCCGTCGCGAATATAGGCGCGTGGATCAGCCATGGAGTACAGCTCGCAGTTCGTTGGATTGAATGGTTCCCTCGGGGATGTCGTGTGTCGTGCCCCGACGCACGACGTGGTAGCGGCCGGCCTCGCCCACGAGGACGAGATCCGCCGGCGCCGAGCGCGCGCAGCCCTTGGCGCAGCCGGAGACATGCACGGTGCCGGTCGCGCCATGGGCGGCCAGCCACCGCGCCGCCGCGCGGCTGTCGACCGTCGCCGCGTTGCAGGACGGCGCGCCCGGACAGGCGTCGACCCTGAGCAGCGGATCCGCCGGATCGACGATGAGGCCGAGGTCCGATGCGGCGTCGAGCAACCGACGATCGCCGCGCGCGCCGATATAGAGGATCCGCCATGGAGACAGGCGGAGTTCCGACGCCCCGGCACCGGCGGCGAGTGCCACCACGCCCCGCAACTGTGCGACGTCGATCTCGCCGAAGGGCGCGGCAAGGCCGGTCGCCGCCGGCAGCAGGCCAAGCGGCCGCGTCCGGCCGAGTTCGATGTCGTCGATCGGGCTCAGCGCCGGCACCATGGCGGCCCGCACCGCGCGCCAGTGCGCATCGGACAGCTTGCGCATGCGATTGCACGCGCCCAGCGCCAGGAACGCCCGCGCCGCAGACAGGGCCGCCGCCATCGCCTGATCCGGCGTCCCGATGCCAACCCACCGCGTGTCGAGGCGCAGCGCCACACGATCGCCCCTGGCGCAGAGTGCGATGTCCGCCCGCTCCCCCGCGATCGACGCGATGCCGCCGCCATCGACCAACCAGCCGAACTTCGCCGGCAGGGCGGCAAGCTGTCGGTCCGCCGCCAGGATGGCGGTGAGTTCACGGGCGAGCGGCCGTATGTCGACTGCGCCCGCGTCAAGGCCCGCCAACGGCGCCACCATGATGTTGCGTGCGGCTTCGGTCGCCACGTCGCGGTCGAGCAGGCCGAGCGCGTTCAAGGCCGCGTGCAGTTCCGGCAGCGCTTCCTGCCGCAATCCGCGGATCTGGAGATTGGCCCGCCGGGTCAGTTCGAGATGCCCGTTGCCCAGCCGCTCGGCGATGTCGGCGAGCGCGCTTGCCTGCGTCAGCGTGAAAGCGCCGATCCATGGCCGCACGCGCGCGACCAGCCCGTCGCCGCTTTCCATCGGCCGCAGGGCGCCGGGGCACCATCCCTTCACCGCCGGAGCAACGCCGCCGCTCACGACGCCCCCTTTGCGGCGCGCGCCAGTTCCTCGCCGACCGCGTTGCGCCGCGTGACCCAGAGACCGCGCGCCTGCGCGTCGCGCAGCCGGGCGACGATGGCCTCCACCGCCGCCGGATTGGCTTCCCTCATCGCCGACAGTGTCCCATCGTCGGCGAACAGCACGGCATGGACGGCATCGAAGAGATGGCCAGGCACCGCCGTCGTCAGCGCGGCAAAGGCGTAGAGCGCATCGACGCTCTGCGCGATTTCGGCAACGCCCCGATGACCATGCGCCAGCATGCCCTCGATCCAGCGCGGATTGGTGATGCGGCCCCGCACGATGCGCGCGATCTCCTCTGCCAGACGGCGGGCCTTCGGGTTGTCCGGCGTGCTGGTGTCGAGGTGGTACAGCTCGGGCGTGTTGCCCAGGAGCGCCGCCGCCGCCGCGAAGCCGCCGGCGAAGTCGGCAACGCCATCGCCGTCCAGGATATCGCGCTCGCGATCGTCCTGCGGGTGGACGAGCAGATCGGCCGCAGACACACGATCACGAAAGCCATCGCCTGCCGGCCGTGTCGCCTCGGCACCGCCGTAGGCATGCGTAACGGTGGCCAGATACGCCGTGCCCAGATCGTCGCGGGACTGCCACACGCCGTCGAGCGCGAGGTCGCCGGCTTGCGCGCCATAGTTCCCGGGTGCCGCGCCGAAGACACGCGCGAGATCGGCACCGCTGTGCCGCGCTTCGGCCAGCGGATTGTCGGCGGCGTCCTCGTCGAGCGCCGCAACCCGCTGCACGGCCATGTCGAACAGTGCGATCTGCGCCTCGAAGATGTCGCGGAACAGCCCCGAGATCCGCAGCGTCACGTCGATGCGCGGCCGGTCGAGAGCGGCAAGCGGAAGCACCTCGACGCCGATGACGCGGCTGGAATTCCGGTCCCAGGTCGGCCGCACGCCGAGATAGGCCAGCGCCTGCGCAAGATCGTCGCCGCCGGTGCGCAGCGAGGCCGAGGCCCAGAGATCGATCACGAGCGCACGCGGATGGTCGCCGTGATCCTGCAGGTAGCGGCGGATCACCTCGTCCGCGGCGCGCACGCCGATCGCCGTCGCGGTGCGGGTCGGGATCGCACGCGGGTCGATCGAGGTCAGGTTGCGGCCGGTGGGCAGGACATCGGCGCGGCCCCGCGTCGGCGCCCCGGCAGGCCCCGGAGCGACCCGACGGCCGTCGAGTGCAGCCAGCAGCGCCAGCCGTTCCCGGGACGCGCAGGCACGAACCGCCTCTTCCGGCACCTTGATCGCCTCGGCAAGCACGCCGACTTTCGCGGTCTCGGGCATGCAGCCGAAGACATGCAGGCCGTCCCGAATGCTCAGTTCCTTGATGTCGCAGAGCTGCGCGTCGAGCTTGGCGATCGCCTCGCGCGCCGGCTCGCCGCGCACGAGCCCGCAATCGACAGCGAGCCCGTTGCCCCAGGCCCGATCGACGATCTCCTCCTCGAGATGGCGCAGCCGGCGCGCGTCGAGACCGTCGGCGGCCGCGTATTCCTCGATGATGCCTTCCATCTCCGCCATGGCGCCATGGAGGCCGGCATTGCCCAGCGGCGGCGTCAGATGCCCGATGGTCACTGCACCGAGGCGACGCTTGGCCTGCATCGCCTCGCCCGGATTGTTGACGATGAAGGGATAGACGACGGGCAGCGGCCCCAGCACGGCCTCCGGCCAGCACTCGGACGACAATGCCAGCGCCTTGCCCGGCAGCCATTCGAGCGTGCCGTGCGTGCCGAGATGGACCATCGCGTCGATGCCCTCCTCTTCACGCAGCCAGGCATAGAGCGCGACATAGGCGTGCTGCGGTGGGCAATTCGTGTCGTGATAGCCGCTCTTGCGATCCGCCAGGGCGCCGCGATCGGGTTGAAGCAGGACCAGGACCTTGCCGCGGCGAAGGACGGGGATGCTGAAATCCGCCGTCGGCTCGCCCCAGCTGTCGCCGAGCGCCTGACGCAACGAGGCGGGCAGCGCCGCAAGCCATTTCCTGTAAGAGTCGAGCGGGATCCGGATGTGATCCGCCGGCGCGCGCAGGAATTCCGCGACGGCACCCGGCGTCACGCTCGTGTCGTAGCCTTCGGCCTGGAGCTGACAGAGAATCTCCTCGGCGCTGGCCGACGTATCGAGCCCGACGGCGTAGCCCGTGCGTCCGCCGCGCGCGGGATAATCGGACAGGACAAGCGCCAGGCGGCGTTCGGATCGCGGCGTGCGCCGCAACTTCGCCCAGGCGGCGGCAAGTCGCGCCACGTAGTCGATGCGATCGGGCACAGGCGCATGATGGACGGCTGCGAACTCGAGCCCCGCATCCATCGCCGTCTCCGCCTTGAAGGAGATGGCGCGCGTCAGCAGGCGGCCGTCGAGTTCGGGCAGCACGACGTTCATGGCCAGATCAGCCGGCGCGAGACCGCGGCCCGACTGGCGCCACGCTTCCTCCGCGCTGCCCGACAGCACGACCTGCAACACCGGAGCATCGGCCATATCGAGCACCGTCGTGTCGTCCTGGCGCAGGGCCGAAAACGCCGTCGTGTTCAGGATCACCGCCGGCCGCCGGCTGCTGACGAGCCGGACAAGGTCGGCTTCGATCGCGGGATCCTTCAGGCTGCTCACCGCGACCGCCAGCGGCGCCAGGCCCTGGCGATCGAGTGCCTCCATCAACGCCGTCACCGGCGCCATGTCGCCCGCGATCAGGTTGGCCCGATAGAAGACGATCAACGCAGTCGGCCGATCGTCGTCCGCCGCACCGATCACCGTCAGGGGACCGAGCGGAACCGGCGCGGACCAGGACAGGTCACGGCCGAGCAGGGAAGCGACATACCGCAAAGCCTGCTGGAGATTGGCGGCACCGCCTTCCCGGAAGAACCTACCGAGCAGGGCAACCTTGTCGGCCGGCAGGGTCGACATGGCCGTGAGCCGCGCATCGTCGCGATCGTCGCCCGGCAATGCCGCGAACAGGATGCCGTGGTCGCGCGCGACGTCGGCGATGCGCTCCAGCCCGTAGCGCCAGTAGTCCGTTCCGCCGAGGCATCGCACGATGACGGCACGCGCGCGGGAAACGACCTGCTCGACATAGAGATCGACCGACATCGGATGCTTGAGGCGCTTGAGGCTGGCCAGCCGCAGCGTCGGCAACACCCCGGCCTCCTGCCGCCACGCCGCCGCAAGCGCCGACAGGTCGCTGTCGGAGAAGGACAGGACGACGACGTCAGCCGGCGACTGGCCGAGGTCGACCGCGACATCGGCCTCCTCGAGCCCCGCCAGCTGTGTCGCCAGGACGTGCATCGGCGGCCTGCCTCAGCCCGAGACGAGCGCCTGGATGGCGGCCTTGTCGAGGCCCTTCTCGCCGATCACCACCAGCCGGCCGCGCCGCGCCTCGCCGGCGGACCAGCGGCGATCGAACTGGTGCTGGATGCGCGCGCCCACCCCCTGCACCAGCAGCCGCATCGGCTTGCCGGCGATCTCGACGAAGCCCTTCAGGCGCAGGATGTCATGCGCGGTCGCCGCCTTCTGCAGCCGCTCGACCAGCGCCTGCGGCGAGTCGAACGCGGGCAGGTCGACGATGAAGGTGTCGAAATCGTCATGATCGTGCTCGCCTTCGATGTCGTGATGGGACGGCCGGCTGGCGAGGTCGGACTCCGCTTCCGCACCGAGGCCCAGCAGCACCGCGACCGGCACCTGGCCGTTCTCCGTCTCCACGACCTTCACCGCGCGCGGCAGGGTCCTGCCGATCTCGTCCGAAACGCTGTGCCGCTCGGCATCGGAAAGCAGGTCCGCCTTGTTGAGGATCACGAGATCGGCGCAGAGAAGCTGATCCTCGAACACCTCCTCGAGCGGATTGTCGTGGTCGAGCGACTCGTCGGCAGCGCGCTGCCGTGCGATCGCCTCGGGATCGTCGGCGAAGCGGCCTGCCGCGACGGCGGCGCCGTCGACCACCGTGACCACGCCGTCGACCGTCACGCGCGAGGCGATCTCGGGCCAGTTGAACGCCTTCACCAGCGGCTTGGGCAAGGCGAGGCCAGACGTCTCGATCACGATATGCTCGGGCGGCGACGGCCGGTCGAGCAGCCCCTTCAGCGCCGGTACGAAATCGTCGGCGACGGTACAGCAGAGGCAGCCGTTCGCCAGCTCGACGATGGCATCCTCCGGACAGTTCTCGATGCCGCAGCTCTTCAGGATCTCACCGTCGATGCCGACATCGCCGAACTCGTTGACGATCACGGCGAGCCGTCGGCCGTTCGCGTTCTCCAGCACGTGACGCACCAGCGTCGTCTTCCCCGCACCGAGGAAACCGGTGACGATGGTGCAAGGCACCTTGGCCAACGTGCTCATGCGAACTCCTTTGCGATCGGCATCGGCGGGACACGCGCGATGGTGTTCTTGCGGATGTGAGCCGGCCTCTCGCGCCACACCGGAAGGCCATCGGCCGAATCGCGATGCTGGCGGGCGAAGGCGAGCATATCGGAAACATGCTGGTCGGGATCGAGGTGGCCGACGACATAGGTCCACTTCCCCGGCGCCGACACGGCGGCCGTGCAGCCGCGCTGGCAGTTGGACAGGCATTCGACGGGGACGACCCGGCAGTCGTCGGCCGCGTGCTGCAGCGCTTGCAGCAGGCGCGTGCCCGGCCGCGGCTCGACCGCGCCGTCGCCGGAGCCGCGGCAGGTCACGCAGACGAACAGCGTGGTCGGCGGGACATCAGGCAAGGTCAAAAGCATCCTCCGTCGTTCGCGGGCCGACCGGCTCCACTCCCTGCCACCCCGACGGAGCCCGAAGCATGACCGGCTTCGGGTTGGCCTGGCCGTCGCGGCTCCCCGCGCGAGGGCTCGGATGCAGCAATACGCGACGGCAGGTTTCCTGGCTCTCGGGTCGCCGCCTCCGGCCGCCTTCCCGGTTTCCCTGTCACGGTAATTCCAGTGGTTTTCTGGCCGTCAGCTCGCCGACTACAGTTGCGGGGGCAGCCGCGGAATGGACCGCGTTCCCTTTTCATCCCCGAAGGGCACCGTCGCCCGCTTGATAGGTGCCGCCCGCCTTGATGACAAGGGCTTTGCCGTCCATTTTGGTCGCATGACCACAGCAAATGACGAGCAGGCGCGCCACCGGGCCAAGATGGCCAACCGCAAGGCGGCCCAGGACGCGGAGGTCGCGGGCAAGACCATCGAGAAGGGCCTGCTGATCGTCCATACCGGCAAGGGCAAGGGAAAATCGACGGCGGCTTTCGGCCTGATGTTGCGAGCGCTGGGACGGGGCTTCCGCTGCGGCGTCGTGCAGTTCGGCAAGGGCGCCTGGCAGTCGGGAGAACGTACGGCGATCGAGCGGTTCGGCGACCAGGTCGAATGGCACACGCTGGGCGAGGGCTTTACCTGGGAGACGCAGGACCGCGAGCGCGACGTGGAAGCCGCCCGGCGCGCCTGGGCGGCGACCCGGAAGTTGATGGCCGATCCGACGATGCGGCTGATCGTGCTGGACGAGCTCAACATCACGTTGCGCTACGACCATCTCGATATCGCCGAGGTCGTCCGGGAACTCC
>JAFEFG010000179.1 GCA_018240685.1 Pseudomonadota bacterium
CGGTACGTTCACGCTTACCTGCGCGCGCGGCCGGCTCAAAGGCACGATCACCCTTTCGCCCGACCCGAAGCCGGGCCTGCAGAAGCTCGTATTGACGGCCGAGCCGCTTTAGGCGGCCTTGGTCTCGAGATCGTAGGGCGGCTTGGTCAGGCCCATCGGCGAGAGAGTGAAGAACTCCACGCCCGTTTCAGTGATTCCAACCGAGTGCTCGAACTGCGCCGAAAGCTGCTTGTCGCGCGTCACCGCGGTCCAGCCGTCGCTCAGGATCTTCACCTGCCAGGTGCCGGCATTCACCATCGGCTCGACGGTGAAGAACATGCCGGGCTTGAGCACCGGGCCGGTGCCGGGCTTGCCGTAGTGCAGGACGTTCGGCGCGTCGTGGAAGATACGGCCGAGGCCGTGGCCGGAGAAATCGCGCACCACGGAGAAGCGCTGCGCCTCGACGTAGGTCTGGATGGCGTGACCGATGTCGCCGATATGGCCACCCGGCCGGGCAGCGGCGATACCGCGCATCATGGCCTCGTAGGTGATGTCGCACAGCCGGCGGGCCTTCACGCTGACGTCGCCGGCGAAATACATGCGGCTCGAGTCGCCGTACCAGCCGTCGAGGATCGGCGTCACGTCGATATTGACGATATCGCCGTTCTGCAGTCGCTTGTCGCCGGGAATGCCGTGGCAGACCACATGGTTGATGGAGGTGCAGATCGACTTGGGATAGCCGCGATAGCCCAGCGGCGCGGAAATGCCGCCGTGGTCGCGGATGAACTGGTCGCACAGCCGGTCGAGCTCGGCCGTCGTGACGCCGGGCTGCACGTAGGGCGTGATGAAGTCGAGCGTCTCCGCCGCCAGGCGGCCGGCGCGGCGCATGCCTTCGAAGCCGTCCGGGCCGTGCAGCTTGATGGTGCGCTCGTCGCGGCGCCAGTAGTCGACGCTGTCGTCCTCAAAATCGCGGGGGCTGGTCATGGCCCTCTATTTGGCATGCGATACGGGCGGTAACAAGGCCGTGTCGCTTGCTTGGCCGCGCGGGTTGGTTCCTCTAAATTGCTGAAAACCAAGGGAAAAGGGGCCCTATGTCTGAGCTGCCTGCCACGCCTGCCAAAATCGTGACGGCCTGCATCGTCGTCATCGGCAACGAGATCCTGAGTGGGCGGACCAAGGATGCCAACATCCCCTTCCTGGCCACGGAGCTCGGCAAGCTCGGCGTGCGCGTCATGGAATGCCGGGTGATTCCCGACGTCGAGGCCACGATCGTGGCGACGGTGAACGAGGTGCGGGCCAAGTTCGACTACGTCTTCACCACGGGCGGCATCGGGCCGACCCACGACGACATCACCGCCGACTGCATCGCCAAGGCCTTCGGCGTCGGCATTTCCGAGCATCCCGAGGCGGTGGCACGGATGAGCCGGCACTATGGCGACCCGGCGCTGTTCACGCCGGCGCGTCGGCGCATGGCGCGGCTCCCCCATGGCGCCGTCCTGGTCGACAACCCGATTTCCGTCGCACCCGGTTTCCAGATGGAGAATGTCTTCACCTTTGCCGGGATTCCGACCATTGCCCAGGCCATGTTCCAGTCGATGAAACACCGGCTGGTGGGCGGAGACCCGGTCCTTTCCCGCACCGTGCGCACGAATCTGCCGGAAGGAATCATCGCCGAACCGCTGGGCGCACTGCAGAAGCGTTTCGAGGACATCGACATCGGCAGCTATCCCGGCTTCCGCGCCGGCAAGGTGAGCGTATCGCTGGTGTTGCGCGGCACGAATGATGCACGGCTCCAGGCAGCGGCCGCCGAGTTGATCGCTACCATCCACAAGATGGGCGGGGCGGCCGAGGAGTTGTTGGTTCAGTAATCCATGGACGAGAAGCCCGCGCATAAGTCTTCGCAAGGATTGGGCGGGCTTCCTCCCGCGCGGCAATGGATGGTGCTGATCGCCACATCCGCGGTCGTGGGCGGCGTGCTCGTCTGGGGGCATGCGCCGGCGGCTCTGCTCCTGGGGCCGCTGATCGCCGCGATCGTCATTGCCTCCAACGGCGGCAAGGTCTCCTTTCCGGTGCCCCTGTTCGTGATTGCCCAAGGCATCGTCGGCTGCCTGATTGCACGCATGGTGCCGGCATCGATCCTGGGTGACATCGCGCAGCACTGGCTGCTCTTCACCATCGGCGTGCTGTCGGTCGTGGCGGCGAGCTGCGTGCTGGGCTGGGTGATGGGCCGGATGCGCCTGCTGCCCGGGACCACGGCATTATGGGGTTCCAGTCCCGGCGCTGCCTCGATCATGACCCTGATGGCCGAGGAGTATGGTGCCGACGTGCGGCTGGTCGCCTTCATGCAGTATTTCCGCGTGCTGGCGGTTGCCGGCATGGCTGCGCTGATGGCGCATTTCCTCGGAGCCGGCGCCGGCCCCGCGCCGGCCACGGTGTGGTTTCCGGCCGTCGATTGGGTCTCCTTCGCGGAGACCATCGTGCTCGCAATCGTCGGGCCCTATCTCGCCCGGCTGCTGCGCATCCCGGCCGGTGCGTTCCTGGTGCCGATGGTGATCGGCATCGTGCTGGCGCATTTCGGCCTGATGAAGATCGAGCTGCCGACCTGGCTGCTGGCCGGCGCCTACGCCCTGGTGGGCTGGAACATCGGCCTGCGCTTCACGCGGCCGCTGCTGATCCATGCCGCGCGCTCGCTACCTGCGATCGTGGTCTTCACCCTGATCCTGATCGGTCTTTGCGCCGCCATCGCGGGCATCCTGGTCGCGGGAGCCGGAGTCGATCCCCTGACTGCCTACCTCGCCACCAGTCCCGGCGGCGTGGATTCGGTAGCCATCATCTCGGCGTCGAGCCCCGTCGATGTCTCCTTCGTGATGGCCATGCAGACGGTGCGCCTGATCGCGGTCCTGTTCCTCGGGCCGGCCCTGACGAAGTATCTTGCCACGCGTGCCGGCTTCGCGGGCGAGGCCTGAAACGGAGAGGAACGACATGCATCACATCGCTTTGCTGTTTGCTGGCGCTCTCCTTTGCAACTGCATCCCGCATCTGGTGAGCGGTCTGCAGGGGCGGCCGTTTCCAACGCCGTTTGCCACGCCGCGCGGCATTGGCGACTCCCCGCCAATGGTGAATTTCCTTTGGGGAGCGCTCAATCTGCTGGTCGGGCTGTGGCTGCTGTCCGACCATCCCGTCGTCATCGGCTTCAACCTGCGTTTCCTCGCCCTGATCGTCGGTGCGCTGGCGATCGGTCTCTACCTCGCCCTGCACTTCGACAAGGTGCGGCGGGAGCGAAGATGAGGTCGGCACGCGATACTTCTTCCACGTGATTGGGACCCATGACCATCCATGACATGACCGCGGTCGACATTCTGGCCGCGTACAAGAGCAAGAAGCTGTCTCCCGTCGAAGTCGTCGATGCCGTGATCGCGCGCATCGAGCGCTGGGAGCCCAGGATCAAGGCGCTCTATGCGCCCGATTTCGGCAATGCACGCAAGGCCGCGCAGGCGTCCGAGGCGCGGTGGCGGACGGGTGCGCCGCAGGGCCCGCTCGACGGCGTGCCGATCACCATCAAGGAGAACATCGCCACCAAGGGGGTGCCGGTGCCGCTCGGCACGGCGGCGACCGATCTGGTGCCGGCGCCGACCGATGCCCCGGCGGCCGCGCGGGTGCGCGAGGCCGGCGCCATCATCCTCTCCAAGACCACGATGCCGGACTTCGGCATGCTCTCGTCGGGTCGCAGCTCCTTCCATCCGCTGACGCGCAATCCCTGGAACCTGGCCTGGAATCCGGGCGGATCGAGCGCCGGTGCGGGCGCCGCCGCCGCGGCGGGTTACGGCCCGCTGCATCTCGGTACCGACATCGGCGGCTCGGTGCGCCTGCCGGCGAGCTGGAACGGCATCTTCACGCTCAAGCCGAGCCTCGGTCGCATTCCGGTCGATCCGCCGTTCCTGGGTCGGGCCATCGGTCCGATGACGCGCACGGTGGCCGATTCGGCGCTGCTGATGGCGGAGGTCTCCAAGCCCGACGCGCGGGATTTCATGAACCTGCCGCCGGCGGAGATCGACTGGGCGGCCGGTCCGCTCGAACCGAAGGGGCTGAAGATCGGCCTCCATCTGGATGCCGGATCCGGGTTACCGGTCGATCCCGAGGTCAAGGAGGCGGTGGAGAAGGCGGCAAAGCTGTTCGCCGATGCCGGTGCCGTCGTCGAACCGCTGGAAGGGTTCCTGTCGCCCGAGATGCTGCATCTGATGGATCTGTTCTGGCGGGTCCGCAGCTGGACGGACTTCTCGGCGCTCAGCCATGCCAAGCAGGCAAGCGTGCTGCCCTTCATCGCCGACTGGTGCCGCGGCGGCGCCGACGTGTCGGGCAAGACCGTCATGCGCGGTCTCAACAGCTACATGGCGCTTCGTGCAGCCACGGTACGCGCCACGCTGCCGTTCGACTTCGTGCTGTCGCCGACCTCGCCGGTGCCGACCTATCCCGCCGAGTGGGAGACGCCGACCAACGACGTCAACCGGCCACTCGAGCACATCTCCTTCACCGTCCCCTACAACATGAGCGAGCAGCCGGCCGCGTCGATCAATTGCGGCTACACGAAGGAAGGCAAGCCGATCGGCCTGCAGATCGCCGGCCGTCGGTTCGACGATCTCGGCGTGCTCAGGATCTCGCGTTGGTTCGAGACGGCGCGCGGCCCGCAGAAGGCCTGGCCGGAGCCGCCGAAGTAGAGGCTCGTGAAACCGCTCGGCATCCTCATGCTCGATACGCGGTTCCCGCGTATCGTGGGCGATATCGGCAATCCGGCCTCGTTCGACTTCCCGGTGATCTACCAGCGGCTGGAAGGGATCGGGCCGGCCGACGCCGTGACCACGCATCCCGACAAGCCGCGTGTGATGGCGGCGCTGACGGCCAATGCCGAACGGCTCGCGGCGGCAGGCGCCGTCGGTATCTCTACAAGCTGTGGCTTCCTTGCGTTGTTCCAGACCGAACTCGCCGCCGTGTCGCCGGTGCCGGTCGCGACGTCTGCACTCATGCTGATTCCGACACTGACGGGCCGAAAGGTCGGGGTCATTACTGCATCGGCGAGGAACCTGACGGCGCGTCATCTTGCGGCCGTCGGCGCGCCGCAGGACACGCCCATCGAAGGCATGCCCGAGGCAGGCGCCTTCGCTGCGACGTTTCTGGCCGATGGGCCGGACCTCGATCGGGCCGCGGTCGAGCGCGAAGCGATCGAGGCGGGTCGGGCATTGCTCCGCAGGAATCCGGCCGTCGACGCGGTCGTGCTGGAATGCACGAACCTGCCGCCCTACAGGCAGGCGATTGCCGACGCGCTGGGGGTCGACGTGTACGACGTGCTCGATCTTTTGCGCGACTTTCGGAAGCGGCTGGGCTGACGGGCATCAAATTTGCTGCGATAGTTCCGCGACGCGAAGCAGTGGGGGACATGGCAATGCGCAAACAGGGATTCATGCTGGCTGGCGTACTCGCCGCCGGTCTTTTCGCCGCGGCCGCGCCGGTGCAGGCGCAGGATATCGGCATCGGCCTGATCGTGCCGCTCTCGCCGCCGGGAGACCCGACGGGCGGCCAGCTCATCCGCCGCGGCGCGGAGATGGGGATCGATTCGGTCAACAAGGCGGGAGGCGTGCTGGGCGGGAAGAAATTCAAGCTCTACGTCGAAGACTCGCAAGGCAAGCCCGAGGCCGGCGTCGCCGCGTATCGTCGCCTCGTGAGTGAGGACAAGGTCGTCTTCGTGCCGGGTTTCTTCCACAGCTCGGTAGCCATCGCCGCCAACGAGGTCGCCAAGGACATGGGCGTGCCGACCATGGCGCTGCAGGCCTCGGCCTCCGACGTCACGGCGAAGCACTATGAAACCGCCTTCCGTACCCATGCAGTCGACCAGGTGCGCGTTTCGACCTTCATGGAGTTCATCAAGAAGAAGGGCTTCAAGCGCATCTCGATGATCGCCGAGACGACCGACTACGGCATCGGCATTGCCGACGAGATGATTGCCCAGGCCAAGAAGGCGGGCGGACTCGAGGTCCAGAAGATCGCGTTCGACCGCTCGGTGACCGACCTGACGCCGCAGCTGCTGCAGGTCAAGGCCTTCAAGCCCGACCTCGTGATCAACATCGGCGTCGGCCAGCCGTGCGACCTGATCATCGACCAGGCGACGACGATCGGCCTGCTGCCCAACACGCCGATGATCGTCTCCTACGACGCGCCGGCGCGGCCGCAGTTCTGGAAACTGCACGAGAAGAACGGGGCCGGCATCTACTTCATCGCCTACTACTCGCCGAAGACGCCGCTGTCGGACATCGGCAAGTCGTTCGCCGCCGCTTACAAGGAGAAGTACAAGGAAGATCCTGTTTACGGCGCTCTGAACGGCTTCGGTGCCATCCAGATCATCGCCCAGGCGATCAATGCGGCGAAGAGCACCGAGCCCAAGGCGCTGATCAAGACGCTCGAGACCGGCACCTTCAAGAGCTGGCCGGATGCGCCGGTGACCTTCCCGCGCGCCGAGGGCGTGTACTGGCACAACTGGGTGCCGCCCGTGCTGATCCTGCACTACACCAAGCCGCTGCAGGACTGGAAGGATGCCGAGGTGGTGGTCCAGTACTCCGCGCCGGCGAAGAAGTAAGCGCAGACATCCTTCCTTCGATCAACGGATGTTCTCTACAGAACTCGTCGTCCAGACGTTCATCTCGGGAGTCATGATCGGCGTCCTCTACGCCCTCATGGCTCTCGGGATCACGTTCATCTACTCGATCATGCGCATGATCAACTGGGCGATGGGCGAGTTCTACATGATCGGAAGCTACCTGCAGTACATGCTGGTGGCTTTCCTGCTCGGGCCCGATCTCTGGTGGCTGGCCATCCCGATCTCGGCCGCCGGCGTGTTCGCCTTCGGCCTGGTCGTGCAATGGGGGCTCATCAAGCCGATCTTCAAGAAGCCGCCGGAGGTCCGCGACGACTATGCGACCGTGGTCACGCTCGCCCTGCTGCTGCTGCTGCGCAGCCTGGCCACGGGTCTCGCCGGTCCCAACCAGTTCACGCCGGGCTCCAATCTGCCGATCGTGATGATCGGGCCGATGCCGATGGCGGGCGCGCGCGTGGCCGCCTTCCTCTT
>JAFEFG010000017.1 GCA_018240685.1 Pseudomonadota bacterium
CGGTATCGATCGATACCGCACTTCCGGTGAGCTTCTCGCTCTTCTAGGCGCTCTTCTGCACGAGGCTGGGGCGCGTCGCGCCCCGGCGCTTCAGCGCAGGATGCTCTGCAGCTTCATGGCGACGCCCATGTCGCCTTCGATCTTGAGCTTGCCGGTCATGAACGCCGTCATGCCGTCGAGCTTGCCGCCAATCAGGTCGGCGAAATCGCTGAAGTCCATCTTGATGGTGCAATCCGCCGCCTTGTCCTCGTTGCTGACGGCCGGCGGGTTCGCGTTGCCGTCGATATGGACCACGCCCTGATCGGTCGCGAATTTCACGCTGTTGCCGAAGGCCGACTTCTTCGCCGCGCCTTCCTTCATTTTTTCGGTGATTTCCTGCAAGGTCATGGCGAGTTCCTCCTGTCGGCCAGTGACTTGGGGGCTTACTTGACCTTTACGTAAACGTCAACTACAGGCCGATAAACGGCTGTTCAGGTCGTGCGGAGGAAACATGTCGTATCGCTCGGTCTTCGCGCCGGGATTGTTCCAGGGTCAGACCGTCGTCGTCACCGGCGGCGGCAGCGGCATCGGCCGCTGTACAGCGCACGAGCTCGCCGCGCTCGGTGCGCACGTCGCCATCGCCGGTCGCAAGATCGAGAAGCTCGAAGCGGTGAAGGCCGAGATCGAAGCGGCTGGCGGCACCTGCGAGACCCACGCCTTCGATATCCGCGAGGAAACGCAGGTAAAGGAGGCGGTCGCCAGGATCGTCGCCCGCAACGGCCGGATCGACGGGCTGTTCAACAATGCCGGCGGCCAGTTCCCCTCGCCCGCGGCCCAGCTCAGCGCCAAGGGCTTCGACGTCGTGGTGCGCAACAACCTCACCGGCGGCTTCCTCGTCAGCCGCGAGGTCTACACCCAGTCGATGCAGCAGCATGGCGGCTCGATCGTCAACATGACCGCCGACTATCGCAACGGCTTCCCCAACATGGTCCATACCGGCGCCGCGCGGGCGGGCATGGCCAATCTCACCATGACGCTCGCCTACGAATGGGCCGTTGCCGGCGTGCGCGTGAACTCCGTCGCGCCGGGCTGGATCGCCTCCTCCGGCATGGATACCTACACCGGCGAGTTCAAGGAGCAGATCCCCAAGCTCAAGGGCTACTGCCCGTTGGGGCGCCTGGGCACCGAGAGCGAGGTCTCCGCCGCGGTCTGCTTCCTGCTCAGCAAGGCAGCCGCCTACATCACGGGCACCGAGATCCGCATCGACGGCGGCGTGCCGCTCGCCAACCGCTCGGTCGATCTTCCGGCGACGGACAAGTCGCAGCCCTTCAACGGCTTCCATCTCGCCGTCACCCCCAAAGTGCTGGGTGGCTGAACCATGCCGATCATCGAAAGCCAGATCGACCGCAACAGCGACGAATTCAAGAAGAACCGCGAGCGCATGCTGGCGGCGATCCAGGAGTTCCGCGACGCCGAAGCCAGCGTGCAGGCGACGTCGGAGAAGTCGCGTGAGCGCTTCGCCAAGCGCAAGCAGCTGATGCCGCGCGAGCGCATCGCGCTGCTGCTCGATCGCGGCGCACCCTTCCTGGAGCTGATGCCGCTGGCCGGCTATCGCATGCACGACGACAAGGACGGATCGAGTGCAGGCGGCGGCTCGGTTTCGGGCATCGGCTATGTCGAGGGCGTGCGCTGCGTCGTGACGGCCTCGAACTCCGCCATCAAGGGCGGCACCGTCGCGCCGTCCGGCCAGCGCAAGGGCCAGCGCGTGCAGCAGATCGTGCTGGAGAACAAGCTTCCGGTCGTGAACCTGGTCGAATCGGGCGGCGCCAACCTGCTCTATCAGGCCGAGATCTTCGTGCCCGGCGGCCGCGGCTTCGCCAACCAGGCCCGCATGTCGGCGCGCGGCATCCCGCAGGTGACGGTGGTGCACGGCTCCTCGACCGCTGGCGGCGCCTACCTGCCCGGCCTGTCCGACTACGTCATCATGGTGCGCAATCAGGCCAAAGTGTTCCTGGCCGGCCCGCCGCTCTTGAAGGCCGCGACGGGCGAGATCGCCACCGACGAGGAGCTGGGCGGCGCCGAGATGCACGCCACGGTCTCGGGCGTGGCCGAATGGATGGCCGAGGACGACGCCGACGGCATCCGCATGGCGCGCGAAGTGATCGCCAAGTGGCACTGGAACGACAAGCTGCCGCCAAGGGCGGCCAGGCCGTTCAAGGCACCGCTCTACGACATCGACGAGCTGTGCGGCGTCGTCCCGCCCTCGCACAAGGATCCCTATGACGTACGCGAGGTGATCGCGCGCCTGGTCGACGGTTCCGACTTCCTCGAGTTCAAGGGCCTGTTCGACCAGCAGACGATCTGCGGCTGGGCCGAGATCGAGGGCGAGCCGGTGGGTCTCATCGGCAACAACGGGCCGATCACGACCAAGGGCGCCGTGAAGGCGGCGCAATTCATCCAGCTCTGCTGCCAGCAGGGCACGCCGATCGTCTACCTGCAGAACACGACCGGCTACATGGTGGGCACCGAGGCGGAGCGCGGCGGCATCGTCAAGCACGGCTCGAAGATGATCCAGGCGGTCGCCAATGCGACGGTGCCGCAGATCACCATCGTGATCGGCGGCAGCTTCGGCGCCGGCAATTACGGCATGTGCGGCCGCGCCTACGATCCGCGCTTCATCTTCGCCTGGCCCAACAGCCGCACCGCCGTCATGGGCGGCGAGCAGGCCGCCGGCGTGATGAAGACCGTGACCGAGCAGAAGTTCCTGCGCGAGGGCAAGGAGCCGCCGCGCGAGCAGATCGACAAGATGTTCAAGGCGATCGTCGACCAGTTCGAACGCGAGTCGACCGCCCTCTACGGCACCGCTCACCTGTGGGACGACGGCATCATCGATCCGCGCGACACCCGCCGGGTGCTCGCCTTCACGCTCTCCATCGCCCGCGAATCGACGGTGCGCCCGCTCAATCCGATCACCTTCGGCGTCGCCCGCATGTGACGGCCGCAACAACGAGGAAACGACAAGATGAAGTTCACGCCGGAGCATGAGGCGCTGCGCCAGACCTGGAAGACCTTGATCGATCGCGAGGTCAATCCCTATGTCGACGAATGGGAGAAGGAAGGCCAGTTCCCCGCCCACGAGCTGTTCAAGAAGATGGGCAACGCCGGCTTGCTCGGCGTCGACAAGCCGGTCGAGTTCGGCGGCTCCGGGCTCGACTTCTCCTATGCCATGGTCTGCTCGGAGTCGCTGGGACTGGTGAACGGCGGCTCGATCCCGATGGCAACGGGCGTGCAGATCTCCATGGCCACGCCCGCCCTCGCCCGCTACGGCAGCGACGAACTGCGGCAGGAGTTCCTAGCGCCCTCGATCGCCGGCGACTACGTCGCCTGCCTCGGCGTCTCCGAGACCGGCGCCGGCTCCGACGTCGCCTCGATCAAGACCACGGCGCGTCGCGTCGGCGGCGACTGGGTCATCAACGGCGGCAAGATGTGGACCACCAACGGCGCCCAGGCCGACTGGATGTGCCTGCTTGCCAATACCGGCGACGGGCCGGTGCACAAGAACAAGTCCCTGATCGTGGTGCCGATGCAGACCAAGGGCATCTCGATCGTGAAGAAACTGAACAAGCTCGGCATGCGGGCCTCGGACACGGTGCAGACCTTCTTCGACGAGGTGAAGGTTCCGGTGCGCTACACGATCGGCCAGCCGGGCTCGGGCTTCATCTACCAGATGCAGCAGTTCCAGGAGGAGCGGCTGTGGGCCGGCGCCGGCACGCTGATGGGCTGCGAGCGCATCATCAAGGCCACCATCGACTACACCCGCGAGCGCCAGGTGTTCGGCCGGCCGCTGCTCGACAACCAGGTGGTCCATTTCCGGCTCGCCGAACTCATGAGCGAGGTCGAGGCGCTGCGCTCGCTCGTCTATCGCGCCTGCGAGGACTATCTCGCCGGCAAGGACGTCACCATGCTGGCCTCGATGGGCAAGCTGAAGGCCGGCCGCCTGCGTCGCGAGGTCTCCGACGCCTGCCTGCAATACTGGGGCGGCGCTGGCTACCTGTGGAACAGCCCGGTCGCCCGCGCCTATCGCGACGGCCGCCTGGGATCGATCGGCGGCGGCGCCGACGAGGTCATGCTGCAGATCATCTCCAAGCTGATGGGCACCATGCCGCGCCTGGGCAACCGCTGATGGGCGCGGCGCTCCCCTGTGCGGCGCAGGTCGGGCCGAACGGAACGTCCGCAGAGGACCGGAATCGGCTTCCGGCACCGGTCGGGAGTAGTCTTTCTCGCGCGTCGGCTTTTGGTGGCCGACGCCCCCGTCTCCCTTTTATTTCCTTTTTTTAAAACGTTACTCGGCAGTAACCACCCATCCTTCCAGCCCCAAAACATGAGCTCCGCATCCCGCCCGACCCGGCATCGCGGCGATCGACAAATCCAGAGAGGAAACGACCCGTGCAGTTCACCCAGGAACACGACGAAATCCGGCGCACGCTGCGGATCATCATCGACAAGGACATCAATCCGCACGTCGACCAGTGGGAAGAGGACGGAATCTTTCCCGCCCACCAGGTGTTCAAGAAGCTGGGCGATGCGGGCCTACTCGGCATCAACAAGCCGACCGAATATGGCGGCATGGGGCTCGACTATTCGTACGCCATGGTGATGGCCGAGGAATTGGGCCACATCCATTGCGGCTCGGTGCCGATGGCGATCGGTGTGCAAACGGACATGGCGACGCCCGCCCTCGCCCGCCACGGCAGCGACGAGCTGCGGCGCGAGTTTCTCGCGCCCTCGATTGCCGGCGACTATGTCGCCTGCCTCGGCGTTTCCGAGGTCGGCGCGGGGTCGGACGTGGCATCCCTGAAGACTACGGCCCGCAAGGTGGGCGGCGACTGGGTCATCAACGGCGGCAAGATGTGGACCACCAACGGCACGCAAGCCGACTGGATGTGCCTGCTCGCCAACACCGGCGAAGGCCCGGTTCACAAGAACAAGTCGATGATCGTCCTGCCGATGAAGACCAGGGGCGTGCAGGTCGTGCAGAAGCTCGACAAGCTCGGCATGCGCAGCTCCGACACCGCCCAGATCTTCTTCGACGAGGTGAAGGTGCCCGTCAGCCACACGATCGGTCAGGAGGGCATGGGCTTCATCTACCAGATGCAGCAGTTCCAGGAGGAGCGGCTGTGGGGCGCCATCAGCGCCGTGGTCGGCATGGAACGGCTGATCGACGAGACGGTCGACTACACGCGCGAACGCAAGGTGTTCGGCCGGCCGCTGCTCGACAACCAGGTGATCCATTTCAAGCTGGCGGAGCTGCGCACCGAGATCGAACTGGTGCGCTCGCTCTGCTATCGCGCCTGCGAGGAATATCTCGACGGCAAGGACGTCACCCTGCTCGCCTCGATGGCCAAGCTGAAGGCCGGCCGCATGGTGCGCCTGGTGACCGACGGCTGCCTGCAATACTGGGGCGGCGCCGGCTATCTGTGGGAATCGCCCACGGCCCGCGCCTTCCGCGACTCCCGCCTCGCTTCCATCGGCGGCGGTGCCGACGAGGTGATGCTGCAGATCATCTCCAAGATGATGGGCACGCTGCCGCGGGTGGAGAACCGCTGATGGCCGACTTCGCCCCCCAGTACGAGACGCTGTTGCTGCGCCGCGAGCGCTCTCGGCTCTACGTCACTCTGAACCGGCCCGAGGTGAAGAACGCGCTCAATCCGACCCTGATCGGCGAATTGCGCGCGGTCTTCGAGACCCTGCGCGACCGCCGTGACATCAAGGTCGTGATCCTGCGCGGCGCGGGCGGCACCTTCTGTGCCGGGGCCGACCTCAAGAACATGGAGCAGAGCTTCACCGAGCCGCCGAAGTCCGGCGAGAAGGACCCGATCGCGGTGAACAACCGCCAGTACGGCACCTTCCTCGAGCTGGTGAACACCGCACCACAGGTCGTCGTCGCCGCGGTCGAGGGCTATGCCATCGCCGGCGGCTTCGGACTCCTGTGCGTGTCGGACGTGGCGATCTGCACCGAGGACGCCGGTTTCGCCATGAGCGAGACGGCCATCGGCATCGTGCCGGCGCAGATCGCGCCGTTCGTCGCCGCCCGCATCGGCGTCCCGCAGACACGCCACCTCGCACTGACCGCCGCCCGCTTCAAGGGGCCCGAAGCCTACCGTCTCGGCATCGCCCACCATCTGGTGAAGGACAGCACCGCGCTCGATGCCAGGCTCGAAGAGGTGCTGAAGCAGATCGATCGCTGTGCGCCCTTCGCCAATGCTGCTACCAAGGCGGTGGTCATGAGGGTCGGCACCGAGCCGCTGTCGGCCGTGCTCGATTTCGCCGCCGACAAGTTCGCCGAGGCGCGCCGCAGCCCCGAGGCTGCCGAGGGCCTGCGTGCCTTCGCCGAGAAGCGCCCGCCGAAATGGGCCGTCGAATGAGTTCCTTCAGCAAGATCCTGGTCGCCAATCGCGGCGAGATCGCCTGGCGCGTGATGCGCACGGCCAAGGCAATGGGCTATCGCACCGTCGCCGTCTATTCCGATGCCGACAAGGATGCACCGCACGTCGCCGTCGCCGACGAGGCTATACGCATCGGACCGCCGCCGGTCGGTGAGAGCTATCTCGACATCGACCGCATCCTCGATGCGGCCCGCCAGACGGGAGCCGACGCCATCCATCCGGGCTACGGATTCCTGTCGGAGAACGAGCGCTTCGGCGCCGCCTGCGAGCAGATGGGGCTCGTCTTCATCGGGCCGCCGGCGGACGCCATCGCCGCCATGGGCAACAAGGCAGCCGCAAAACGGCGCATGATCGAGGCCGGCGTGCCCTGCGTGCCGGGCTATCAGGGCGCCGACCAGGGCGACGCCGCGCTGGAACACGAGGCCCGCAAGATCGGCCTGCCGGTCATGGTCAAGGCTGCCGCCGGCGGCGGAGGACGCGGCATGCGGCTGGTCGAGCGCGAGGAACAGCTCGGCGAGGCCATCCGCACGGCGCGCACCGAGGCGGAGAGCGCTTTCGGCTCGGGTGAACTGATCCTCGAGAAGGCGGTCGTCGACGGGCGCCATGTCGAGATCCAGGTCTTCGCCGACAGCCACGGCAATGTCCTGCATCTCGGCGAACGCGACTGCTCCGTGCAGCGGCGGCACCAGAAGGTGATCGAGGAAGCGCCCTCGCCCGCAGTCGACGCCTCGCTGCGCGAGCGCATGGGTGCGGCCGCCGTCGCCGCGGCCAGGGCCGTCGGCTATCGCGGCGCGGGCACGGTCGAATTCCTGCTGGGCAGTGACGGCGCTTTCTATTTCCTGGAGATGAATACCCGCCTGCAGGTCGAGCATCCGGTGACCGAAGCGATCACCGGCCTCGATCTCGTCGAGTGGCAGATCCGCGTCGCGCGCGGCGAGGTCCTGCCGCTGTCGCAGGCCGAGGTCCGGCTCGACGGCCACGCCATCGAGGTCCGCCTCTATGCCGAGGATCCCTATGCCGGCTTCCTGCCGCAGACCGGCCGCGTCGATGTCTGGCGCCCCGCCGGCGGTCCCGGCGTGCGCGTCGATCACGGCATGGCGGAAGGGCTCGCCATTTCGCCCTTCTACGACCCCATGATCGCCAAGGTGATCGCGCACGGGGCGACCCGCGAGGAGGCGCGCACGCGGCTCATCCGGGCGCTGCGCGAGACCGTCGTGCTCGGTCCGACGACCAACCGCCATTTCCTGATCCGCCTGCTCGAGCATCCGGCCTTCGCAGCCGGCCAGGCCACGACCGCCTTCATCGGCCGCTATTTCCCGGGCGAGGCGTTGACGCCGCCGGAAGTGAGCGACCGGCACTGGCGACTCGCCGCGTCGCTGCTCTGGCACGAAGCGGCGAAGCGCTATCCGCCCGCCTTCCGGGGCTGGCGCAACTCGAATCCCGAGCCGACGCCGGTCAGGCTGGCCGTCGGCAACACCGAGCGTATCCTCGCCATCGCCGCAAGCGACCCCGCTCCGCCGACCGTGCCGTTCCACGTCGACGGCCATCAGATCATCGTCGATCTCGACGCGCATACGGTCCGCTTCGAGGATCGCACCTACATGCCGCCCGCATCGGCGAGCGCTGGCGGCGACGGCAAGCTGCGCGCGCCCATGGACGGTCGGATCGTGGCGGTGAAGGTCGCCCCCGGAGAAGCGGTCGCCAAGGGTCAGACCCTGATCGTCCTCGAGGCGATGAAGATCCAGCACCAGCTCAAGGCGCCGCTGGATGCCCGCGTCGAGTCGGTCTCCGTGCAGGAGGGCCAGCAGGTCGGCAACCGGACCGTCCTCGTGACGATGGCGGCCGACGCGCCGGCGGCTTGACCGGCGGCAGCAGCGGAGACGCGGCCATCGCCGGCGCGACGACGGGAGGGTCAGTCCGCGTAGTTGGGCGGCACGGGGCACGGCGGCAGGAGCTTCTCCAGCACCTTGGCGACGCCCAGAAGCTTCGCCTCGTCCCAGCGCTTGCCGGTCAGCTGCAGGCCGATCGGCAGGCCGCTGCGCGCGAAACCGCACGGCAGGACGACCGACGGCTGGCCGGTGAGGTTGGCGAGGAAATTGTACGACGTGCCGGCGAAGAAATACGGATGCTCACGCCCGTCGATGACCAGCGGCCGGCTCTGCTTCTGGCGCATGAAGGCCGCATCGGGCATCACCGGCATCAGCCAGGCGTCGTATTGGTCGAGGAAAGTCTCGCACAGCCGCATGATCCGGTCGCGACGGTCGAGAACGGCGAAGAACTCGGCCATGTCGAGCCGCGCGGCGCGCGCCACCGATCGCGTCGTGGGGTCGGAAGCATCCGTACGGCCGAAGTAGCGTTCGCGATCGGCGAGCGGCTGCAGCGCCCGGACCTCGTATTGCAACAGGTCCGACCAGTCGTCCCACGCCTTCTGCCAGTCGAGGCCCTGCGGCTCGGCGCGCTTCACCGTCGCGCCGGCCTTGGCGAGCAGGCGGATCGTCTCCTGGATGATGCGGGCGGTGTCGGCCGATACCGGTACCAGGGGATTGCTTCCCAGCACGGCGATGCGCAGGCCCTTGGCGGAAAGTTTCGGCGTGGGGCCCAGCGGCACCGGCGCCGCCTCGGCCTCGTAGCCGTCGGGACCGCTGATGAGACGCAGTGCCAGGTCGAGATCGTCGACGCAGCGCGCCAGCGGGCCGTAGACGCCCATGTAGCGGATGGTGCGCGTCTGGCCCGGGATGCCGGGCACGTGCCCGCGGCCCGGCACCCGCCACTCGGTAGGCTTCAGCGAGAAGATGCCGTTGAAATGCGCCGGGTTGCGCACCGAGCCGCCAATGTCGCTGCCCAGTTCCAGCGGCGAGAAGCGCGCCGCCACGGCGACGGCGCCGCCGCCGGTCGAGCCGCCCGCCGTGCGCCGCGTGTCCCAGGCGTTCTTGGTCGTGCCGAACAGGGGACTGTCGGTCTGGAAGTCCATGCACAGCTCGGGAACATTCGTCTTGCCGAGGATGATCGCGCCCGCTGCGCGCAGCCGCGCCACCACGCTCGCGTCGGCTTCGGCGACATTGTCCTTCAGCGGCGGATGGCTGGAAGTCGTGCACAGGCCGGCGACATCGAAGGCCTCCTTGATGGTGATCGGCACGCCATGCAGCGGCCCCGGCTCGAAGCCCTTTTTCGACAGCGCCCTGTCGGCCGCGCGCGCCGCCTTGAGCGCGGCCTGGCGATCGACGACCACCAGCGCATTGAGCGGCCCGTTCAGGCGCGCGATCCGTTCAAGGTGCGCTGCAACCACGTCATGGGAGGCGATGCGTCCGTTTCGTATAGCGCGTGCAAGCCCCGTCGCGGTCTCGAAACACCCGTTCATGCATGGCTCCCCTGCGGCGTGGCGAGACTAGCGGCGCGAACGGACGGCGGCTATAGAGCCCGAGGGAATTTTGGGGAAAGCATGAGCCTGGCTAACAAGACTCTGTTCATAACCGGCGCCAGCCGCGGCATCGGCCTCGCCATCGCTCTGCGGGCGGCACGCGACGGCGCCAGCATCGTGATCGCCGCCAAGACGGTGACGCCCGATCCCCGCCTGCCCGGCACCATCTTCAGCGCCGCGGAGGAGATCGAGAAAGCAGGTGGAAAGGCGTTGCCGATTCCCTGCGACATCCGCGACGAACAGGCCGTCGAGAAGGCTGTCGGCGACACCGTGGCGAAGTTCGGCGGCATCGACATCCTGGTGAACAATGCGAGCGCCATCAGCCTGACCGGTACGCTGGCGACGCCAATGAAGCGCTACGACCTGATGCACCAGATCAACGCGCGCGGCACCTTCCTCGCCTCCCAGAAATGCATTCCGTACCTGGCGAAGGCTCCGAACCCGCACGTGCTCAACCTGTCGCCGCCGCTCGACTTCGACGTGAAGTGGTTCGCGTCCCATCCGGCCTACACGCTCGCGAAGTACTCCATGTCGATCTATGCCTGGGCCATGGCGGAAGAGTTCAAGGACAAGGGCATCGCCTTCAACTGCCTGTGGCCGCGCACCGGCATCGCCACCGCCGCGATCAGGAACGTGCTCGGCGGCGACGAAGGCATGCAGCATTGCCGCAAGCCCGAGATCATGGGCGATGCGGCCTATGCGATCCTCAATCGTCCGGCTCGGAACTGCACCGGTAACTTCTTCATCGACGACGAGGTCCTGGCGGCCGAGGGCGTCACGGACTTCTCGCCATACGCCGTCGCGCCCGGCGCAACGCTGATGCCCGACTTCTTCGTGCCGGCACCCGGCGCCCGCACTGTCGTCGGGCGGAACTGAAATGGCGACCTTCATTCTCGTTCACGGCGCCTCGCACGGCGGCTGGTGCTGGGAAAAGGTGGCGCCGATCCTGGAAAGCCACGGCCACAAGGTCTGCGCACCGGACCTGCCGGGGCTGGGCAAGGATCAGACTCCGCCCGCCAACGTCACCCTCGCCGACAATGTCGAGCGGATCTCCCGCCTGCTCGACAAGATGGAGGAGCCCGTCGTCCTCGTCGGCCATGCGCTCGGCGGCGTCACGATCAGCCAGGTGGCGGAGGCGAGGCGCCGCAAGATCAAGGCCCTCGTCTATGTGTGCGGACTGATGCCGCCCTCCGGCAAGGCCAGCCGCGAGATGACGGGCGACGATCCCGACGCGCTGTTCCGGCGCTCGCGCGAGCTCAGCCCCGACGGCCTGACCTATACCTTCGCCCGCGCCCAACTGCCGGTGCTGTTCTATGCCGACGTCTCGCCGGAAGACCGCTACCGCGCCATGGAGCGGCTGCGGCCGCAGCCGCTGTCGATTTCGACGACACCGGTCTCCCTCACCGAAGAACGCTTCGGGTCGGTGCCGCGCTGGTACATCGAATGCACGCAGGACAACGCCGTCCGCATCGCCCGCCAGCGCGCCATGGTGAAGGCCCTGCCCTGCAAGGTCATCACCATGGAGTGCGGCCACACGCCGTTCTACAGCAAGCCCGAGGAACTCGCCGAGCACCTCGAGGAGATCGCGCGCGCCTGAGACCGTCGACCGACGGCCATCAGTCGAAGAAGGCGAAGGTCCTGACCTCGATGCTCTGGCGCGGCCTGGCGTCGGCGGGCGAAGAAGGATCGTCGAAGGCCGAATGCAGCGAGAAGCGCGCCCGGCCATCCTTCGCCGAGTCGTAGCACTTGATGAGGATGGCTTCGTCGCGTTTCATCGCCGGAAAGTAATGCCAGCGATGGTCGGCGTTGTAGACGCCCTGATAGATCTCGCCCACGCGATCGGCATAGACGAGATCGCACACCGCGAGGTCGCGCGGCGCGATCGACCCGGCATCGACAAAGCCCAGCGGTGCCATCTCGATCGGATCGGAGGCGATGTTGCGCCAGACGTTGTATTCGGCGAAACGCTTCCGGAGCCGGGCCTCGGCCTCCTCTGGCGGCAACAGGTCGCGCACACGCTGCGGCCCCGACTTTTCGGTGTAGTCGCAGTGCACGCTACGCACCGGGGTCCTCAGGCCGCGCTCGACGGCGCGGTCGGCGGTACGGATCGTATGGTCGAACACAACGACCTTCGATGCACCCGTCTCACGCCTGACGAGGGCTTCGATCTCGGCAAGGTAGACGGAGCGCACCTCCGCCTCGTCATAGAAGTCGCGCACCTGCGTGCCGTGACGCGCCAGCACGAAAGCCTGCTTGTCCAGGGTCAGCTCGTCCGCGTAGGGGCGCGCATCGTGGACGCGCACGACGAAGTCCCTGTAGTTGCCCTCGCGCCGCGGCATGCCCGTCCCGGCGGGCGGATTGTAGGTCACCGGCTGGATGCTGAGATCGGCGAGGTAGTTCACCGGCGCCTCCACCCAGACAGCGCGCGCCGCTGCCGTACGGGCATGTTCGGCGGGACTGGCTTGTTGCATGACGGACCCCTGTCTTCGGGTTGAACGCCTCCCTATGTCGGGCGCAAGCCTAGACCGCCCAGGAAAGCTGCCTCACGAGAAGAATTCATGCGTTCATGCGATGCCGTCGGGCAGTATCGTCAGGCGGCAAGCTCAAGGATCTCCATCACCTCGTCGGGTCCCTTGATCGGCTGCGGGTTGTTGAGAACGGCGCGGTCGTGCATCGACTTCTCGGCGATCTCGCGGAAGCGATCACGGCCGACACCGACATCGGCGAGGCGCTGCGGCAGGCCGAGCACCCTTACCAGATCGGCGACGAGATCCGCTGCAGGGACGTCCGGCCTGCCGAACGCCGCGCTGACCCGCTTCTGGCGGTCGGCATTGGCAGGGAGGTTCCAGCGCAGGACCGACGGCAGCATCACGCAGGACGTATGACCATGCGGCACGTGGCAGGCCGCCCCCAGCACATGGCCGATGCCATGGCTGGCGCCGACACCGACCCCCGACGTCCCCGCGCCGATCGACAGCCACATGCCGAACTGCAGGTCGAGACGCGTCTCCATGTTGTCCGGACTGGCGCGATGGTCTGGCAGCGCCTTGGCCAGCAGCCTGAGCGCCTCACTGGAAGTGCCCAGCACGAAGGGATGCGCCTGCTGCGAACACAAGCGCTCGACGGCATGATCGACGGCCTTCAGGCCGGTCGACAGCATGAGATCCATCGGCGTCGCCAGCGTCGCCGCCGGATCGAGGACGATGACGCGCGGCACGATCAGGCGGTGGCCGAAACTCTCCTTGATGCCGTGGCGCGCGTCGGTGATGCCGGCGAAAGCGTTGAACTCGGCGGCCGAAAGCGTCGTCGGCACGGCCAGCATGCGGATCGCGTCCGGCGGCGGCCTGATCGCATCGGACGGCGGAGCCGCCCCCTCCTTCGGGCGCCCGGCACGATAGAGGTCGAGTGCCTCGATGGTGGTCGCGTCCTGCCACAGCGCGATCAGCATGACCTTGGTCGCATCGATCACCGATCCGCCGCCGACCGCTACGATCAGATCCGCGTGCGCCCCGCGCGCCAGTCGCGCGCCCTCGATCACGCAGGCGCGCGGCGAATGAGCCGTGATGCCGGCATAGACGCCCGCGCAACGCTCGCCCAGATCTCGGACGATACCTGCGAGCAGGGCACTCTGCGCGACGGACCTGGACGTCGTAAGGAACACCCGTCTCGCACCGAGCCGCTCCGCCTCCGCCAATAGTGCGGGACCGGCCGGACGACCGTAGACGACGCGCTCGATGTCCTGATGACCGTGGATGCCGTTCAGCATTGGGGGCCCTCTCAGCCGATATGCCGCCGGAAGAGCGACAGCATGCGTTCGTAGTGCTTCTCGCGCGCAGCCTCGTCGAGAGTGCCGCGATCGCTGAAGGCATAGCCGTGGTGCGCGCCCTTCTCGATCTCGCATCGCGATGGGAAGGGGGCCGCCGCCAGCAGACGCTCGAACGCCGTGACGTCGCTCAGGGGCACGTAGGTGTCGTGCTCGGCGAACGCGTAGTAGCCTTCGGCCGTAATCTCATCCAGCATGCGGTGCGGCGAGTCCGGCTTGTCCGTGATCAGTCGCGTCCCGTAATACGAGGCGAAGCAGCCCACGCGATCTGCATGGCGCGCGGCGGCGAAAGTGACGAACGCACCGCTCATGCAGTATCCGACCAGCCCGATCTTGCCCGGCCTGGCATCAGGCAGCGTGGCCAGACTGTCCAGCACGGCGCCGACATCGGCCGCGACCTTGTCGTTGGAGATCGAGCCCACCATGGCGAACATCTTCGCGCGGTTCGCCTCTGCATCCGGATGATCGCGTGTCGGCCCCAACGCAAAGGCGCGCGTGGTCCGATAGTAGAGGTTGGGCAGCAGCACATAGTAACCCGACTGGGCAAGCCGGCGGCAGATCTCCTTCAGGCCTTCGCGCACGCCCGGTGCATCCATCAGCATGACGACCGGAGGCAGCGGCCCACCGTCATCGGGCCGAACGGTATAGGTATTCAGGGCGCCATCTTGCGTGGCGATATCCAGTTCGCGTTCGATCATGGCCTGACGGTACCGGGCCCCTGCCCCATGGTCTATAACCGCGCCTTCGGTTCGAGTTCGAGGAGTGGAACGAGATGCCTGAGGGCAGCAAGGGTGCGTTGGAAGGGCTGAAGGTCGTCGATCTGTCACGCGTGCTGGGAGGCCCCTATTGCGGCCAGATGCTGGCCGACCACGGGGCCGAAGTGATCAAGATCGAGCCGCCGCAGGGTGACGAGACTCGCGGCTGGGGCCCTCCGTTCGACAAGGAAGGCATCTCGGCCTACTTCTCCGGCATCAATCGCAACAAGCGCACCATGGCGCTGGACCTCTCCAAGCCCGAAGGCCGCGACGTCCTGCTGCGGCTTCTCGAAGATACCGACGTGCTGATCGACAACTTCAAGACCGGCACGATGGAGAAGTGGGGTATCGGCTATGCCGATACGCTGTCCAAGAAGTTCCCGCGCCTTGTCCATGCGCGCGTGTCGGGCTTCGGCGCCGACGGCCCGCTGGGCGGTTTCCCGGGCTATGACGCGATGGTGCAGGCCTCTGCCGGCCTGGTGTCGGTCAACGGTTCCCCCGAAAGCGGCCCGGTGCGCATCGGTGTGCCCGTGGTCGACCTCTCGACGGGTATGAATGCCTGCATCGGCATTCTGATGGCCCTCTATGAGCGCAACCGCTCCGGCAAGGGCCAGTTCGTGGATGCGACCCTCTATGACAGTGCCGTCGCGCTGCACCAGCCGCATGCGCCGAACTACTTCGTGGCCGGGCTGAAGCCCAAGCTGGTCGGCAACAGCCATGGCAGCCTCGCGCCCTATTCCAACTTCCCGACCAGAACTCGGAACATCGTCGTCGGTGCCGGCAATGACGGACAATTCCGCAAGCTGACCCAGATGCTGGGCAAGCCGGAGCTCGCCGACGACCCGCGCTTCAAGACCAACAAGGACCGGGTCGCGAACAAGCCGGCACTGGAGGCCGAACTACGGGAGCTCCTGAAGGACCGCGATGCCGAAACCTTCTCGCAGGAACTGATGAAGGGTGGCGTCCCCTCCGGTGCCGTCCTGGAAGTGCCCGATGTGATGGAGCATCCCCACACCAAACATCGCAATATGGTGTGGGAGAAGGACGGTTATCGCAACGTCGGCAATCCGGTGAAGCTGTCGCGCACGCCAGCCAAGGTGCGCAGCAAGCCGAAGAAGTTCGGCCTCGATACGCGTGCCGTGCTCACCGAGCGTGGCTTCACGGCGCAGGAGGTCGACAGGCTGATCGCCTCGGGCATCGCGCTGGAAGAAATCAAGAAGATCTAGGAGGAAGCGATGTTCCAACCCGACCTGCTAAAGGGCAAACGCATCCTCGTGACGGGCGGTGGCACTGGCCTCGGCCGATCCATGACGCATCGCTTCCTCGAGCTCGGTGCCAATGTCGTCATCTGCGGCCGGCGCGAGGACGTGCTCAAGCAGACCGCCGACGAACTCGCCAAGGAGACCGGCGGCGAGATCGAGACAGTGGGCTGCGATGTGCGCGTGCCCGACGCCGTCGAGGAGATGATGGATACGATATGGGCCAAGCGACCGCTCGACATCCTCGTCAACAATGCCGCCGGCCAGATCCTCGCCCAGACCCACAAACTGTCCAGCCGCGCCATCGATGCGGTTCTCGGCATCGTCCTGCACGGCTCGGCCTACTGCACCGTCGCAGCCGGCCGGCGCTGGATCGATGCCGGCCTGCGCGACCGCGTGGTCATGTCGATCCTGACCGTATCCTCGCTGACCGGTGCGCCCTTCACGGTGCCATCCGCCATGGCCAAAGCCGGTGTGCTGGCCATGACCAAGAGCCTCGCGGTCGAATGGGGCCCCAAGGGCATCCGCACCTGCGCCATCGTTCCCGGCCCCTTCCCGACCGAAGGCGCCTGGAGCCGCCTGATGCCCAAGGAGCGCGGCGGCAACGAGGAACTGGTGAAGACGATCCCGCTGCGTCGCGTGGGTCAGCATGAGGAGCTTGCCAACCTGGCGGCGTTCCTGGTCAGCAACGGCGCCGCCTACATCAACGGCGATGCGGTCGTGATCGACGGCGGCAAGATGCTGCAGTCCGGCGGCGGCGGCGCCAACACCCAAGCGATGCTGGAATGGAGCGATGAGCAGTGGGAGGCCTTGCGGCCAAAGCGCAAGTAACCGCGCTGCGGGCCGGCCGGTACACCGGCCGGTCGGCCCGCAACTGCCCCCGACCAGTATGGGCTGGCAGAGCCACCCGCCGGGCAGCCGCGCCCCTTCCGGCCTGCAGATGCTCCCTGAGGGCCTTCCCGCGGCGCCCTTGTGAAGCAACGCGATCCCTGCTCTCTTTTCGGCAATTCAAAAGGGGGAACAGGCCTTATGGCGGACTACGATTACATCATCGTGGGCGCGGGATCGGCTGGCGGCGCTCTGGCGGCCCGTCTCAGCGAAAATCCTGCCACCCGGATCCTGCTGCTGGAGGCGGGCGCGGCGAGCCATCCCTATTCCCGAATGCCGCTGTCGTTCGGGCTGCTGATCGACAATCCGGCCGCCAACTGGCTCTACCAGTCCGAACCCGAACCCGGCACAGCCAACCGAGAGATCCCGGTTCCACGCGGCAAGCTGCTGGGCGGCTCCAGCGCCATCAACGGCCTGGTGTGGGTGCGGGGTCAGCCGCTGGACTACGACACCTGGGCGCAGATGGGCTGCCGCGGCTGGAGCTGGCAGGACGTCGCACCTCTCTTCACCCGCATCGAGACCTTCGTCGACGGCGACGGGAGCAACGGCCGCGGCACGTCGGGACCGCTCAAGGTCTCGACCGTACCCGACCAGAATCCGCTCTACGACGCGCTCTTCAAGGCGGCCGTAGCCGCCGGCTACAAGGTCAACCCCGACTACAACAGCGAGGACCAGGAAGGGATCGTCAAGACCCAGACCTCGATCTACAAGGGCCGGCGCATGAGCGTGGCCCATTGCTACATCGAGCCGGCGATGAAGCGCTCCCCCAACCTCCATGTGGTGACCGAGGCTCATACGTTGCGTGTCCTGCTCGAGGGCAAGCGTTGCGTGGGCGTGGAGTACGAGAAGGACGGCAAGATCGTCCAGGCACGGGCGCGGGAGACGATCCTCTCCGCCGGCGGCGTCGCCTCACCGCAGATCCTGGAACTTTCCGGCATCGGTCAGCCGGAGCTGCTGCGCCAGCACGGCATCGAGGTGAAGCACGCGCTGCCGGCAGTCGGCGAGAATTTCCGCGACCACATCAACGCCCGCATCATCTGGCGCGTAAAGGATCCGCGCGTTTCCTACAATCACATGGCGCGCGGCATCGGTGCCGTCACCCAGATGATGAAGTACCTCGCCACCGGCGGCGGCTTCATGAGCCTGCCATCGGCACCGCTGCTCGCCTTCCTGCGCACGCGCCCCGAACTGGCGACGCCCGACGTGCAGATGCACCTCGTGCCCTACGCCATCAAGGACCCCAAGACGCGCAAGCTGCAGGACTTCCCCTCGATGACGATCGCCTGCTACCAGCTTCGCCCGGAGAGCCTGGGCTCGATCCATATCCGCTCGCCCGATCCCCGGGCGCATCCCGCCATCCGCTTCAACTTCCTGGCCGATCCCATCGACCAGCGCGCCATGGTCGACGGCTTCCGCATGATGCGGAAGATCGTCGATGCCGCGCCGATGGATGTCTTCCGCGACTCCGAGTATTCGCCCGGTTCGTCGGTGCAGTCGGATGACGAGATCCTGACCTGGATCCGCAACAACTCGCAGACGGCCTATCACCCGATCGGCACTTGCCGCATGGGCCCCGGGCCCAATGCGGTCGTGGACGACAAGCTCAAGGTGCACGGCATCGAGGGCCTGCGGGTGGCCGACGCGTCGATCTTCCCCACCATGCCGTCGGGCAACACCAACGCACCGGCGATCATGGTGGGCGAGAAAGCCGCCGACATCCTCAAGGCAGCCGCGTAGCCGGCCGGCGATCAACCGCCGAGCCGGCGCCTCACCTCCTGCGGGAGGGCAACCGCCCGGAGTGAGCGGGCGTCGCCCTCCTTGCGGGCCCAGATCCGCGTCTCCGTGCCTTCGGCGGCGACGATGCCGGTCGCGTCCCGGAAGACGTGCCGTATGGTGAAGGAGCTGCGGCCGAATTTCTCGACATGACTCTCGATGATGAGTTTCTCGCCGTGCTGGGAGGGACGGCGGAAGGCGCATTCCGCGGCCACCAGTGGCGTACCTTCCTTCCATTGTCCGCTGCTCACATCGTCTCGCTTGAGGCCCGCAGCAAGGAAAAGGCGGGACGTCGACTGATCGAACCAGCGGAAATAGGATGGGTAGTAGACGATGCCGGCAGGGTCGCAGTCTCCCCACTCGACCGTGATTTCATGGCGATTCACAAGAGGCATCGTTCTTGATCCCGAGAAGATTGCCGCTGACGAAGGCCGTTCCCGTCATGGCTGCGATCAGCTTGCCGTCGCAGCGCACGACATCGACGCAATAGTGCGACAGCCTGGCCGGGCGCGACAGCTCGACCGCCGTCGCCGTCAGGATGTCGCCCCGACGGGCGGCCCGGTTACAGACCATGTGCACATCGATGCCCGACGTTGCCAGACCATACGAATTGCAAGCGAACCCAAAGGCCGCATCGGCAAGGGCGAAGGCAAGGCCTCCATGCTCCGCGCCCAGGAAATTGAGATGACGTTCCTCCACCCGAACGCGTGTCACAGCGTGGCCAAGATGCACCTCGACAAGTTCTATGCCGAGTTCGCGACAGAAAGCATCCCGTGCCGCGAGTGCAGCTACATCGGCCTTTGGGGATCGCCCGCTCGGCATCACACCTGCTAGTCGGCCGCCCGGTACAACGCCACGCCGGAAGCGGCGATCGCAGCCAGCGTCCTGGCGAGAGATCCCCCGTCCGGATCAGCGAGCGCCGCCACCCGCGCATTCGCGACAGCGTCGGCTGCAGCCTTCGTCGACATGCGTCCGCTGAGCGCAGGCTCGACGATGTCGGCCACGATCCGGCGATAGTTGCCGAGGCCGCGCTTGTAGGTGTCTCCGTAGCCCTTGATCAGGCGTGCAAGTTCAACGATCTCCCGCGCGAGATCGAGGCTGAGCGGCCGGGCCGCGCGGATCGCGCCCAGCCAGCCGTCGATCTCTGCCTGCTCCTCGGCGTAGCGATAGGTCCGGGGCCGCCACCAGCGCAGGCCGGCGACGAGGCGCAGACGGGCAAATCCCAGGATCGTCGTCGTCCGCACATGCATCGGGACATGCACGCGACCCAGCCGGCCCGTACGCTCGGCCCAGCCAAGGATGCGCCGCGCCGGCGCCGGCGGCAGGATCGCGCATATCTCCTCGATCCCAGGCTTGAAATGCTCGGTGATCTCGACCGGCTCGTCCAGCTTGGCGCGCACCTCGGCCCGCACGCGCATCAGCCGTTCGCGTGACGTCTTCGCCTGGGCGACGCGGATGATGTCCTCGAACGACATGCGGACGGCGAGCTGCCGTGCCGTGTCGCGCAGTAGCTCGGCGGAACCCAGGGCGTGGATGGAGTCGAGGCGATCAAGGTAGAGCACGGCATAAACGCGATCCTGGTAGGTCGCGAGTCGTCGGATGCCTTCCTCGACCATGTCGAGGCTGCTGGAAGGGTAGGCCCGGCGAGCCCGCTCCAGCAGATCCTCGACACCGCGGGCGGCTGCCTGTCGCTTGCGGTGATCGCGCACCGCCTGCGCCAGCTCGCCGCGCGCATGGCCGCGCCCGAAAGCAAAGCCGGCGAGATTGGCGTCGACCGACTTGCCTCCATCGCGGATCGCCGCCTCGAAGGCCGCTTCCGGGATCGGCAGCTTGCCCGAGCCGGCAAGGGCGCCCAGCAGCACGGCGTTGAGCACGCCGCCCGACTCCTCTGCGGCCTGGTCCATGTCGAACAGGATCTGCTCCCTGCTGCGCTCCTTCACGGCGCGCAGCAGACGTCCGACATCGAAGCTGCCGTCGCCCATCGCCGCGCGCTCGCTGATCGCCAGCACGCGATGCGTCGACGCGATCAGGGTCGTCCGATCGGGCGTGACGAAGCCGTTGAAGATCATGCGACCGGCTTCCAGAAGCTCGGTCGCGAGCGCGACGTCCACTTCCGCCATCGCGGGATTGAGCGCCAGGACCGCTGGCGCCGGCCCCGGTGCCGGCATCACCTCGAGATAGTAGGTCGTAGCGCCGGTGCGCTGCGCGACGCCGGGAATCTGGGTGGCCTGGACAGACAGGCCCTGGCTGTGGGCAGCGGCGATGATCCAGTCGCACAGCACGCCGCCGCCATCGCCCCCCAGCGCACCGATCAGGACGGCGATCGGCCTAGCCACTCGCCATCGCTCCGATCACGGCCGACCGCAGGCGCCACTTCAGACGATCCCACCAGGTCGCATTCTGCACGATATCGGCCTTGAAGAAGGACGGGCAGAGCACCGCCGCATCCGCCACCTCTCCGCACAACCCGCATCCCAGGCAGCCATTGTTCACGTGGGCCACCGGATCGGCGCGCAGCGGATCAGGGCTGGGCTTGACCACCAGGGAGGGGCAACCCGACAGCCGGATGCAGGAATGATCTCCAGTGCAGACCTCGTCGTCGACGCCGTAGCGGGTACGCACGACGCGCTCGCCGCGTTTCACTTGCGCGGCGATCTGCGGCCGGATCCGGCGCTGTCGGGCGAGCTGGCACTCACCGTCGGCGACGATCACCTTCAGGCCAGTGTGATCCGTGCTCATCGCTTCACGCAGCGTCTTGAGCATGGTGCCGACGTTGTAAGTGCGGATGGTGCGCAGCCACCCGACACCCATCGCCTTCAGCGTGGTGGCGATGTCCGATGTCGTCTGGCCGTCGCGGCGGTTGCCCGACGTGTTGGGAATGAACTGCGCACCCGTGGCCGAGGTATAGCCGTTCTGCATGATCACCAGGACGCGGTCGCCACGGTTGAACATGGACGACGCGACGCCGCTCAGGAGCCCGTTATGCCAGAAGCCACCGTCACCCATCACGGAGATGGTCCGCTTCTGCATCACCGGCGCCACCGCTCCGGCGGCAGCGAGCGACATGCCGAAGCCCAGGATCGAATTGCCGAGATTGAAAGGCGCCAGCGTAGCGAAGGAATGGCAGCCGATGTCGCTCGAGATATGGACCTTGCCCACCTCGCGCTCGAGCAGCTTGATGGCCGAGAAGACCGGCCGCTCCGGGCAGCCGACGCAAAAGCCCGGCGGCCGCAAAGGCAAGGGCCCGCCCAGGAGGCGCTGCGCCTCGGCACGCCCGGCGCGCGCGGCCTCGAAGCGCTCGCGCGGTCCCGACAGGTCGATGTCGTTGGCCGACTGGGCGAAGAACTTGAGCAGGCCGTCCGTCACCACTTCGGCCGTATACTCGCCGGCCATCGGCAGGACATCCTTGCCGTAGATCTTGGTATCGATGTCCTTCCGGCGCAGCAGCGCATTGACTGCCTGCTCGATATAGTCCGGTGCGCCCTCCTCCACGATCAGCACCGCCCGCTTGCCCTTGCAGAAGTCGGCGATCTGGTCGGGCACCAGCGGATGGGTGACGTTGAGCACCAGCGTCGGGATCCTGCCCTCGACCTCGAGCCTGTCGAGACCGCGCATCAGCACGTTGGTGATGCCGCCCTGCACGATGATGCCGAGGTCGGAACGCTCGCCGGGGAAGAACTCGTTCAGCCCTTGCTCGACGATGAAGCGCTGAGCGGCCGGCAGGCGCACGTCGATCTTGAGCTTCTCGTGGGCATAGGTCGAGGGCGGATGGGAGATGCGGTCGTAGTTGTGTGGCGCCGGATCGGCGAGCCGGTGATTGCGCGAGATGGCCGGCGGCCGGTTGTCCTTGGCGACGAACTCGCCGGTGACATGGCAGGCCCGGATGCGCAACTCCATCATGACCGGCGTGTTCGAGGCCTCCGAGAGCTCGAAGGCCTTCTCCGTACAATGCACGATAGTCGCCAGCGACGGCCGCGGATCCATCAGCCACACCGAGCACTTCAGCGCATAGGCGTGCGAGCGCTCCTGGATCACCGAAGCGCCTTCGCCGTAGTCCTCCCCGACGACGATCAGGGCGCCGCCGACGACGCCTGGCGATGCCAGGTTGGAAAGCGCGTCCGCCGCCACGTTGGTACCGACGATCGACTTCCAGGTGACGCAACCGCGCATCGGATAGTTGATGGAAGCGCCCAGCAGCGCCGCCGCCGAGGCCTCGTTCGTGCAGGTCTCCAAGTGCACGCCGAGCTCGTCGAGCAGGTCCTGCGACTCGACCAGCACATCGACCAGATGCGAGACTGGCGCGCCCTGATAGCCGCCGACATAGGCGACGCCGGATTGCAGGATCGCTTTGGTAACGGCGAGGATGCCTTCGCCGCGAAAGACTTCGCCCTCACCCAGACGAAGGGCGCGAACTTCCTCGCGAAACGACCGTTCCGGGTTGGTGCGCTGGGCGACGGGAACCGGGGGCTGGTCAAGCATGCCGGCGAGTATAGGGATTAACGCCTTACGCGACGATCCCGTTTCGAATCCCGGATGCCGGCGGCTCTCGCCTTTGCAAGCAATGCCCGGAACGGCACCAGCAACTTCTCCCGCACTGCAGCATCGCCCTCCAATGCCGACAGGGCGAGCGCCACGGCCTCCAATGTGGACACCGCATCGGGCCGCGCTTCCTTGCGCAGGTCGCCATAGAGCGAGGGGCCGTCCGGCACCACCACGAACCGCCGCAGCTTGGTCAGCCAGGGGTTGCGCCACCACAGCGCCTTGGCCTGGGCCCAGTTGCCGTCGAGGGCGACGATCCCCTTCACGCCTTGCCGGGCCGCAGCCTGATCGGCCAGCGGCTCACCGCTGCGGTCCAGCGCGACCAGCGGCCCCTTGCCCTTCATCGCCTTGGCCGCCTGCACCGAGCCGAGATAGAGAACGCCCCATTCCTTGGGCTCCGCCGACGCCTTCAGCGCGTGTCCCAGGTTGCGCCAGGACAGGCCGACCGTGAGCTGGGCATTGGCCAGCGTCGAGCAGATCAGCTTGGCCGTGCCCAGCACCCGGTCCTGCTCCTGCGGATGCTGCAGGAGCAGCACGGCCACCTTGTTGTCGACGCTCGGTTCGCTCATCGGGGCGACATATAGAACGACGGGGGCTATGCTGTCGCGCAATGAACGTTGCCGTCCTGGTCTTCGACAGCGTGACCAAGCTGCCGCCGGAGGCGAATGGCGCCGTCGTCGTCGGCGGTTCCCACGCGGCCGTCTATGCCGCGCACCTTTCGGCAAAGGCGGGAATTCGCGCCGCCATCCATCATGACGCGGGCATCGGCCTCGAGGAAGCCGGCGTTGGCGGCCTTGCCTATGCCGAGACGCTCGGCATGGCCATGGCAGCGCTCGCCACCGCCTCGTGCCGGATCGGTGACGGCCGGGATCAGGTCGAGCGCGGAGTCGTCAGCCGGGCGAACGCTCAGGCTGCCGCCTGCGGTATCGTCGCGGGCATGGCCTGTCGCGAGGCTGCGGAGAGGCTCAAGCGGGCTACCTGGCCGCACCGTCCGCCGGCCGGGAAGGACGAAGGCCGCCACATCGTCGACGGCATCGTCTGCATCGACTCGGCGACGCTCCTGCTGCCTGAGGATCGCGACCGGATCGTCGCCACGGGCAGCCATGGCGCCCTGAACTCGGGTCACGCGACGGCGCCCACACGTCCGCGCCTCATCTTCTTCAACGATGCGGGTCCCGGTATCGACCGCGGCGGCGTACTCGGGCTCGACGTGCTCGACGGCGAAGGCGTGCCGGGCGTCGCGGTCGCCGCTCTCTCCGCGCGCATCGGCGACGGCCGCTCCACACTGCAGGACGGAACGATCTCGCATATCAACAAGGCGGCGCATCGACTGGGCGCCCGGATCGGCGGCTCCGCCCTTGCCTTGGCCCGCGCCGTGACTGAAAAGTCTGTCTAGAAGAACTGCGAGGAACACCGGGAATGGCCGTCGTCAACGTGAAGTCCGAAATCGCGGGTAACGTCTGGAAGATCCAGCTCAAGCCCGGCGACCACGTCGAAGCAGACGGCGAGATCATGATCCTCGAATCCATGAAGATGGAAATCCCGGTACTCTCGCCCAAGGCCGGCACCATCAAGGAAATCAAGGTCAACGAAGGCGAGGCCATCGACGAAGGCCAACTCGTCGCCGTACTCGAAGCCTGAGCCGCAAGGCCGGGAACCCTTCCGAAAATGCTTTCTCGCCACCCGCGACGAGGTCGGCTGGAAGTTCATTCCAATGTACTGGACAATACGTCCATTATGATGCATGTCTCCCTTCATGCAGGAGACAGACGTCAACAGGCGCATCGCGGCGCGCGTCCGGCAGCTCCGGTCCGAGCGCGGTCTCTCGCTCGAGGCGCTGGCTGACCGCAGCGGCGTAAGCCGCTCGATGATCTCTCTGATCGAGCGCGGCGAGACCAGTCCCACAGCGGTCCTGCTCGAGAAACTGGCGGCCGGACTCAGTGTCACGCTGGCGAACCTGTTCGAACCGCCGGCCGTCGCGGCGACGCCGCTGTCCCGACACGCCGAGCAATCGACCTGGCGCGATCCAGCCTCGGGCTACATCCGCCGCAACGTCTCGCCGGCAGGTGCCGTCACTCCAATTCAGATCGTAGAAGTGGAGTTTCCCGCCGGCGCTCATGTCGCCTACGAGACCGGGCCGCGCCAGAAACCGGCACATCAGCAGGTCTGGGTGCTGGAAGGCACGATCGAGGTCACGGTCGGGACGCAGCAATACCGGCTCGACACCGGCGATTGCCTTGCCTTCGTGCTCGACCGTCCGACGGCCTACCGGAATCGCAGCCGCAAACCCGCGCGCTACGCTGTGGTCATCGTGATGGGGACGCCGTGACCGGGCTTCCCGTCCGCCGCCTCACCGCCCTTGGCGAACCCGAAGTCGCGCAGCTCGCGGAGGTGCTCGTCGATTGCGTCGAAGGCGGCGCGTCGGTGAGCTTCATGCTGCCGTTGTCGCTGCAGAGAGCTGCGATGTTCTGGCAAGGACTGGCAGAGGACGTCGCGGCGGGTCGGCGCATCCTGCTGGTGGCCGACGATGCCGAGGGGATCGTCGGCACGGTGCAGGTCGTGCTGGCCCAGCCCGAGAACCAGCCGCACCGGGCCGATATCGCCAAGATGCTCGTGCATCGACGGGCGCGCCGAAAAGGCGTCGGCGCAGCACTCGTGCGAGCGGCCGAGGACGCGGCGCGAGCGGCCGGCAAGACACTGCTGGTGCTCGACACGGCGACCGGCAGCGATGCCGAAAGACTCTACGTCCGCCAGGGATGGCAACGCGCGGGAACCGTCCCCGATTATGCGCTGTGGCCACAAGGCGGCCTCTGCAGCACTACCTTCTACTTCCGGCAGCTGGCCTGACCGATGCAGCCCTGGGACGTCGCGGGCGCGCTGCTCAGTGCGGCACTGCATGCGGGATGGAACGCCGCCGTGAAGGCCCATCGCAGGCCGACCGAAGCCATGACAGCGCAGATGGTGCTGTGCGCTCTGATCGTCGTGCCGGCGCTCTTGTGGACCGGACTGCCCCGCTCCCCGTCCTGGCCCTGGCTTGCCGCATCGACCTGCCTCAACCTTGTGACGGTCACCGCGCTGCTGCGCGCCTATGCCGTGGTCGGCTTCGGTCTCGTCTATCCCGTCGTTCGCGCCCTGTCCGTCCTGCTGGTCGTGCCGGCGGCGGCCTATCTCTCCGGCGAGATGCTCAGCGTCTATGGATTGCTGGGCATAGCCCTCATCGTCGCCTCGCTCCTGCTGCTGGCTCTGGCCAACGCGCACGCAAATGCGCTGCCTCGCGCCGCCCTGTCGTGGATCCTGCTTGCAGGCCTCTCGACGGCGGCCTACGTCATGTGTGATGCGCAAGGCGTGCGCCATGCCGGCTCCCCCTGGGCCTACGGCTTCGCCGTCTCCATCACCAACGCCGTCGCGATGTCCTTCGCCCAGAGTCGCATCGCGATGCCCTGGCGCATCGTTCGGGATCACTTCGCCAGCACCTTGCCCATCGCGATCGCGGCAATCGTATCCTACCAGCTCATCCTGTGGGTGTGGAGCCATGCCCCCATCGCACCGGCCTCGGCGCTGCGCGACACGAGCTCGGTTTTCGCCATCGTGATCGCGGTCGTATGGCTGCGCGAGCCCTTCACGCGGTTGCGGCTCGCGGCGATCCTGCTGTCGGCAGCGGCCGTGCCCCTGATGCGGCTCGCCTGACGTCCGTCAGGCGCGCGCAGTCGGCCGACTCGACACGCTCGCCCACCAGCGCGAGAGGTTCTTGTGATCTTCGGGGATCGCAAGCTTCAGCGCGCCGCGGGCGGTGAGCAAGGCGACCTGCGCGGTGATGTCGGCGATGTTGTAGCGGTCGACGCCGATGAACTCGCGGTCCTTCAGCTCGCCGTCGAGCCACCGCATGCGGTCCGCGAGCTGTGCCCGCCGGGCCTCGCCCCAGGCCGGAACCTGGGGACGGCGCCCCTTCCAGAACGGATTGGTATGCACGAAGACATCGATCACGGGCAGCAGGAGCTCGAGCTCCATGCGCCGGTTCCACATCTCGACCAGGGCCCGCTCCAGTGTCGAGCGGCCGAACAGCGGCGGCTCCGGGATCATCTCCTCGAAGTAGCGGCAGATCGCCACCGACTCGGTGATCAACGTACCGTCGTCCAGCTCCAGCACGGGCAGCGTCCCGAGCGGGTTCTTCGCCAGGAAGGCCGGCGCCTTGTGGCCGGCTGTCTCCATGTCGAATTCCTCGATGGGAATGGAGACGCGCTTCTCGGCGAGGAAGATGCGCACGCGGCGCGGGTTTACGCCGTTCTTCAGGCTGTAGAGCTTCATGCGCGGACTATGGCGCCAGCCGCTCCCGGCGTCGAGCTTGCGCCGCCGCACCCCTTCGGAGGACGCAGCCGCCCGGGCGCTCGCTCCCGTCGCCCGGCATCTTGGCGACCAGACGCGTCCGGCGCTATGCAGGTCTCAGACTAGACACAATCGGCAGCACAATGGTGGCGGCGATGACGCTCGATCGACTCCTGAAAGCCGTCGAGAGCCCCTCTCGCCTTCCCGGCGTGATCGCCGGCATCGCCCACAGGGAGCTCGTTCAGTGACCGACCGCTATTTCGAGGACTTCCGCGCAGGCGAGCGTTTCGTAAGCGGCGGCATGACGATCACCGAGGCCGCCATCATCGACTTCGCGCGGCAGTGGGATCCGCAGCCCTTCCATATCGACGCCGAATTCTCCCGGAAGTGGGCGTTCGAAGGGCTGATCGCCTCGGGCCTCCACACCATGTGCGTGACCCTGCGCCTGTGGCTGGACCTCGGCGTCTTCCGAGCCTGCAGCCTCGGTTCTCCCGGCCTGGGAGAGACGCAGTTCCCTCGCCCGGTCCGGCCGGGCGACACGCTGCGCGTCGTCACCGACATCGTCGAGCTGAGGCCCTCATCCTCGAAGCCGGATCGCGGGATCGCCCGCATCCGGCAGGTGACCGCAAATCAGCATGGCGAGCATGTACTGGAACAGGAGACGACCGTCTTCCTGAAGCGCCGCCCTCTGACAGTGGCGAGCGTACGTTCGAAGCCCTAGCGCCAGGCGAAGACCGGCTGCTCGTAGTGGTCGACGCGCGTGTCCCGGCCGGCAAGTGCGACTTCCTTGAACTGATAGAGGATCGCCGCCGTTGGCGCATTCACGGTGGCGACGGGCAGCGGCAGGCGGATGATCGGCCGGTCCGATTCCTCGATAGCGACAATCTCCGGCGAGTCCGGTCGGAAGAGCTCGGCACAACGGATGCGGTAGGCAGCCGCGACTTCGGCCGGGTTGGGCGCGATGTCGACCACGCCCCGCAGCCATACGACCACAGGCGCGATCAGATAGCCGGAGCGCGTCGGATAGTCGTCCAGCGTGCCTAGCACATCGTCGGCGCCCGCGAGGACTCCGAGTTCCTCGTGCAGTTCCCGCAGCGCCGTCTGCTCGATCGTCTCGCCGGGATCGACCCGCCCGCCCGGCAAGGCCCATTGGCCACCATGCGCGCGCAGCTTCGGTGTCCGCCGCGTCAGCAGGAAGGCGGGCTCGCCGGCCGGATCCCCGTCGACGATCGTGATCGCCACGGCGGCATGCCGCAGGCCGCCGGGATCGGCCCGGCGACGAACCTCGAAGCGTCCGAGATGCTCGACGATCTTGGCACGCAAGGCATCTTGGAAACGAAGTTCAGTCACATTTCGACGGCCGCGTAAAGGTCCAGACCACCGCCGGCGGCACGTTGCGCCAGATACGCCGGCTGCGGGTGCCGACAAGACCGAATTCGGCGCGCAGGATCTTCGGCACCGGAGGCGAAGGGCCGTAGGTGAATTGCACCAGCACCCCGCCTGGCGGCAGGAGTTGGAAAGCGCCCTCGACGATGCCCCGCACGACTTCGGCTGGCAGCGACAGCAGGGGCAGGCTCGACACCACCACCGCCACCTGTGCGATGCCGTTGGCTGCCAGCAGCTGCGGCAGGCGGGCAGCGTCGCCTTCTATGATCTTGGGGCCGGGAATGTGTCGGCGCAGGAAGGCGACCAGTTCGGGATCACGCTCGACCAGCGCCAGCCGGTCGACGGGAATGCCGGCGGCCAGCAAAGCCCGCGTCACCTCGCCCGTGCCGGCCCCCAGCTCGAGCACATACCCTGCCTGCCCCGCCAAGGCTGCGGTCGTGTAGCGGGCCATCGCCTGGGTCAGCCACCGACCGCTCGGCATGACGGCCCCCACCGAAAGCGGCCGGCGAAGCCAGCGCTTCAGGAACAGGGCGGTGCCTGCGTGAGCGGCGTTGGGCATGGCCAACGTCTAACAGACGGCGGTTGCAAGTCGACAGGGAAAAGCGGATGCGGCGCTACTGTGCCGGCTGCATCGCAGGCCCCGACGCGCTGGGCGCCGTGGCCGGTGCGGGCTCGAAGGCCGTCTGCGCATGGCGCATCTGTTCCAGCGCATTGACCAGGGACACCAAGACCGCTGCCGCAAAAGGCAGGGACTGGACAGCCATGAAGAGAGACCACAGCCGCGCTTCAGGATCGAGCACGCCGCTGGTGTTCCACAGCACGACGGCCGCCAGCCAGAGCAAGACCACCAGCAAGGCCTCGCCCCGCGCCATCCCGAGCGCCATCCCGAGCGTGGCGCGCTCGTCCATCTTGGGCGTACGCATGAACGGCAGACGGCTGGTCATCAGACCGTAGATCACGGCGCGGCCCACCGTGTAGGTGAGCGCAAGACCGGCCAGCGACGCACCCAGGCTCTGGCGGAAGGTGCACTTCACTCGGTCTGCATAGAGGCCGAATGAATAGACCAGCTTGAAGACGAAGATGCCGATCGTCGGGATAATGAACTCCGCCGGCGGCAGGCCCACCGGCTTGAGGCCGAACAGCGGCGGCACGAGGACGGCCAGCGCCCAGACCAGTCCCGCCCAGGTGAAGACAAGATTGAGCGCATCGGCGAACCAAGGCAGCCAGCCGGCGACGAAGTGGTACTTCTGCCAGAAAGTGAGCTTGGTACTGCTCCCCATCATCTTGACGGCGTGCGCCTTCATGATCTGCATGGCGCCATAGGCCCAGCGGAAACGCTGCTTCTTGTAGCCGGCGAAGTGGTCGGGCGTGAGGCCGTGGCCGAAGCGCTCGCGGCTGTACATGGCGCCGTAGCCTTTCTCCATCAGCCGCAGGCCGAGCTCGGTATCCTCGGTGATACACCAGGTCGCCCAGCCGCCCATCTCCTCCATGCGGTCGCGGCGCACCAGTGTCATGGTGCCGTGCTGGATGATGGCGTCGTACTCGTTGCGCAGGCACATGCCGATGTCGAAGAAGCCGGCATATTCCCAGTTCAGCATCTCCTTGAACCGGTCGTCGCGCCAGTCGCGATGGTCCTGCGGCGCCTGGACGTAGCTCACCTTCGGGTCGTCGAAATACGGCACGACCGCCTTGAGCCAGTCCGGCCGCACCATGTAGTCGCTGTCGATGACGCCGATGACCTTGGCGTCGGGCGCGGTCTGGCTCAGCACGTAGTTCAGCGCGCCGGCCTTGAAGCCCTTCATCACGTCAAAATGGAAGAAGCGGAAGCGTTCGCCGAGCTGGGCACAGTAGTCCTGCACCGGTCGCCACACCGCCGGATCCTTGGTGTTGTTGTCGATGACGATGACTTCGAAATCCGGATAGTCGAGGGCAGCCAGGGAATCGAGGGTCTGCATCACCATCGCCGGCGGTTCGTTGCAGATGGCGAGGTGCAGCGACACTTTCGGCCACACGCGATCGGCCGGCTGGCGGGTGATCATCTCGGCCGCCGGCAGCGCCTCTCGTACCCAGCGTCGCCGCCAGATCGTCTCGACGAACTCGAGTGCCTGCACGAGCGCCATGGCGAGGCTGATGATCAGGAAGAACGCGAGCACGGCCCAGCCGACCATTTCGCCGGTGACCATATAGGTGCCCGCCGCGACGGAAGCGCCGTAGGCGACGGCGCTGGTCGAAAGCGCGACAAGCCCGCAGAAGACGAACTGGCCGACGACGCCGAGATCACGCCACTTCCACAGGAACAGCAGCATCACCGGCAAGGCGGCGGCGAGCGACCAGCCGGCATAAACCCACCACTGCGGAAAGGTCTCGATCGGGCCGCTCCAAGCGAACTTCGGCTGGCGGTCGGCATTCCACAGCCCCCAATAGCCGCCCGCCTTGCCTTCAAGGTCGTACGACTTCCAGGGCTGGTCGATCGCCTCGACGACGAAATAGTCGATATTTTGCGACTTCAGCCACGCCACCATGTTCCGGATGTTCTTGGCCTGCTCGGCGGGCGTCGCCCGTTTCACGTAGCCCGTCGCAGGGCTGCGCCGCTCCGCACCGTTGGACGGCCAGCCGACTTCGGTGACGATGATGTTCTTGTTCGGATAGGCACGCCGGAGCTGGCCGATCTTGTCCTTGAGGTATTCGAGCGGCGTCTCGCTGGACTGCTCATCCCAGTAGGGAAGGATATGGACCGCCAGGAAGTCGACTTCCTTGGCAAGCTCGGGATAGCGCAGCCAGACATGCCACGGCTCGGCCGTGCTGACCGGAACCTTGACGTTGCGCTTCACGTTACGAATCTCGCGGATGAGCTGCGCCGGGCTTACCGCGGTGTTCTCGCGCTCGTCCTTCTGCGCGTCCCAGCGCAGGATGTTCTCGTTGCCGACCAGAACACGCTCGATGTTCGGGTTCTGGTTGGCCATCCGGATCAATGCGCGGGTTTCCTCGGCGTTGACGTCGGCGGCGTCGCGGCCGAATTGCTGCTTGGCCTCCACAGGGCTGTAGATCCAGGCACCGGGCACCAGTTTCAGGCCGTATCGTGCCGCGATCTCCGGCATGTAGTCGCCGCCGTCCGACGTGCGATAGGTACGGACGTAATCGACATGCCCCGCCAGGGTGGCGAAGTCGCGCTCTATCTGCTCCTTGCGGGGCTTCACCGGCGCAGGCGGCTCCTCGGTGAAGGCCGTGCGCAGGAAGCTCAGAATGCCGCTCGACTTGGCCGACAGCGGATCCTGATCCTTGGCCCACGGCGCGTAGGTGACGCCATGAAGCGGACCTTCAACCTTGGCCGCATCGACCTGGCGATCGAGAAGGCGCCATCCCGCGATCGTGGCCGCGGCCGTAACAAGCAGAACCACCCCGAGACGAAACATGAAACGACGATCGCTCCGACAATCCGTCGACGAGGGCGAGGTTCGCGCTGGGGATCGCGGTCGCATGTCTCCTGCGGACGACAGTGTCGACGCAAGGACCGTGCCGGATCGACTCCAAGCAACGAGCCGACAACCACGCGCTGCGGCGGACCTCTACGAGGTTTCCTTGCGCCAGATTTCCTCGTCTGCGACCCTTCGCAGGCGATAAGGCGACCGATGCGATCTATAGCCGTGCGCCCGGCAACGGTAAAGAGTCCGACGCCAATGATGGCCAAAATGTCAAAATGCCGCCGCTTCCCATGACCAAAAGCGATCCTTCGGCCGCGCCGGCCAACGTCCCCGGCGACTTCCTCGCAACCTATCGCCCCGCCGATCACTATGCGTTCCTGCAGTCGGGGGCGACCCGGCTGCGCTATGCTTGGTGGAACGCCCCGGGTACGGCGCGCGGCACCGTCCTGATCCTGCCAGGCCGCGTCGAGTTCATCGAGAAATACGCCACCGAGGTGGTTGGCGAACTCCTGTCGCGGGGCTTCATGGTGATTGCCCTGGACTGGCGCGGCCAGGGCCTTTCCGATCGCCCCCTGCCCGACCGGGAAAAGGGCCACATCGACCGCTTCGAGACCTACCTCACCGACCTGCATCTGTTCCTCGATACGGTCATGGGTCCCGGACTGCCGAGACCGTTTCTGGCCCTCTGCCATTCGATGGGCGGCCACCTTTTCCTGCGCAGCCTGGCGGTGAACGGCAGTGCGCCCTTTGCCGCCGGTATCGTCACGGCACCGATGATGGGGCTCAAGCATCAGAAGCTGCTGCGCAATGTCCTGCGGATCACGCCGCCATTTCGCGCCCTCGACCGGCGATACCTCTATGGAACGGGGCACTTCGATCCGACCAAGTATCCATTCGAGGGCAATGTCCTGACCCACGACGAGCGGCGGTTCGGCTTCACCGAACGATGGTTTACAGCCGATCGTCGGCTCGCTCTGGGCGGGCCGACGATTGGCTGGTGCCGGCAGGCGCTTCGGTCGATCGCAGTGGCGCAGGCGCCGGGCGTGCTTGAACGCATCGACTTGCGCATCCTTCTGGTGAGCGCGGCGCAGGACGAACTGGTCGACCCGGCCAGCCACGGTCCGGTCGCCGCTCGCCTTCCCAAGGGCGAGCTTCTCACCGTGGCCGGTGCACGCCACGAGGTGATGATGGAACGCGACGACATCCGCGTGCAATTCTGGAGCGCGTTCGACCGACTGGCGAAAGAGATTTTCGGATAGTCCATCTTGCCGCAGCGCCGGCACGACGTTCTCAACTATCAAATCCACCTGCATTTGCCATACTGCTCCCAGCCGATCGCGCGAAACAAAACGCTTGGGGGAGACATCGGAATGAGTTTGCGCGTTCAGGCGCTGCTGAGTGCTGTCGTCCTGGTTGCTGGCGGAGTGCTCACTTCAAAGGCCCAGGCACAAGCGCAGGCTCCGGCAGCACAGGCAGAGACATCTACTTTCTCGCTCTGGCCGAAATGGGGCCCGTTCATCGACCTCCAGGGCATGGTCGGCACCCAGCGCGATATCGGCGAGGTGAGCCTGTTCGTGCCGATGTGGCAGGACGACCGCTCGATGCTGTTCGGCAACGCCATCTTCAAGGCCGACAACCAGAACAGCCGCGAAGGCAATTTCGGCCTGGGCTTCCGCAAGATGCTCGCCGACGGATGGAACGCGGGCGTCTACGGCTTCTACGACGATCGTCTCAGCCCCAACGCCAACCTTTTCAACCAGCTCACGTTCGGCGTCGAGCTCCTGGGCACCAACTTCGACTTCCGCGCCAACAGCTACTGGCCGGTCGGCAACACCGTGCAACCCGTGGGCTCCGCCACCACTGGGCCGACGACTGTGTCGATATCCGGCGCTTCGCTGCAGGTCTTCACGCCCGCCACGATGCAGACCCTCGAATATGCGCTGCGGGGCTTCGATGCCGAAGCGGGCGTGCGCATTCCCATCACGCCGGCCGAGAGCCCCTACAACCTGCGCTTCTACGCGGGTGGATATCGGTTCGACGATCCCACGGGGACAGCCACCGTCATCGCCGGCCCGCGGCTCAGGCTCGAGTTCACCGACTATTTCGTGCCGGGGCTTTGGAACGGTACCCGCTTCACCGTCGGCGGCGAATGGCAGACCGACCAGGTGCGCGGCAGCCAGTTCTTTGCCGGCCTCAGGCTGCGTATCCCGCTGCAAGGCGAGTCGCGCCGGGCGAACTTCACCATGCAGGAGCGGCGCATGACCGACGCCGTCGTCCGCGATGTCGACATCGTCGCCAACACGCGGAACGTGGCCATTTCCCCGGCGATCACGGAGGCCGCAACGGCAACGACCAACGGCCAGACCATCACCGTTCTGACGGCCGCCAATACGACAGGCGCGAACTTGCCGACGGCGGTCGCCAATGCCGGCGCCAACTCGACGGTGATCCTGTCGGGCAACTTCACCACCAACAGCAGCAATGCCGGCGTGGTGACGTTGAACAGCGGTCAGACCCTGATGGGCAGGGGCACGTTGAGCCTTCGCACCGCCTCGGGGCGCACCGTGACGGCGACGCTCTCGAACAGCGCCAGCATCACGGGCAACGTGGGCAGCAGCAACTGGACTGTGGTCACGGCGAACAACAGCACCGTGACCGGGCTGACAATCAACAACACGGACGCCACCGGCAACAACGCGCTCGGCATCAAGGCAAGCGGCGTAAGCGGCGTGACCATTTCGAACAACGTTATCAACGTCACCCAGACCGGAGGTGGAACGGCCCACGGCATCGACGTGATCAGCGGCTCCAGCAATGTCATCGTGTCGAACAACAGCGTCACGTCTCAGAGCAACGGCGCCAACTCCGGGATCGGCATTCAGGTAAATGGCGCCGGCGCCACGCTCAACGGCAATACGTTGAGCGTCACCGCCCCTGGAACCGCAAAAGCCGTCGTCCTGTCCAACGCGACGATCGGAACGGGCTCAACGGGGAACGTGAAGTCCGCGGGAAGCTGCAGCACCAGCGGCACCAACACGGGTACGGTCTTCTTCACCGACGGCACGACCTGTCCGTAGACTTGCCCACGGCACCCTATGGCCGCATCATGGCTGAAACGATGATGGGGAGGGACGCATGTCCCAGGATTGGCTGAACGGCTCGGCCGACGAATTGGCCGCTCTTGTACCCGATGGCGCGAGGATTGCCGTGCCGCACGATGGGCTCGGCGTCGCGATGGAAACGACCCGTGCCCTCATCCGACGCGGCGTGCGGGACCTCCATCTCGTTTGCGTGCCGGTGAGCGGCCTGCAGGCCGACCTGCTGATCGGCGCAGGCTGCGTCCGCACGCTCGAGACCTCGGCCATCTCGTTCGGCGAATACGGCACCCCGCATCGTTTCCAGGCGGCCCTGAAGGCCGGCCGGATCCGGATGATGGACGCGACCTGTCCCGCCATCCACGCCGCGATCGAAGCCGGCCGCAAGAACATCCCGTTCATACCCTTGCGCGGCATCATCGGCAGCGACCTTCTCGTCCACCGGGCCGACTGGAAGGTGATCGACAATCCTTTCGCGGAAGGCCACGACCCCATCGTGCTGCTGCCGGCAATCCGGCCGGACTTCGCCCTGATCCACGCGCCCTACGCCGACCGTGCCGGCAACATCTTCATCGGCCGCGAGCGCGACCTCGCCACCATGGCGCAGGCGGCCCTGCGAGGCGCGCTCGTCACCGTCGAGGAGGTCCGCGACGTCGACCTCCTGGCCAGCGAGGAGACGGCAGCGGGCACGCTTCCCGCACTCTACGTTGCAGGAGCCGCCGTCGCTGCACGCGGCGCCTGGCCGGTCGGCCTGCCCGGCCGGTACGAGGTCGACGAGGCGCACTTCCGCCGTTATGGCGAACTCGCGCGCAGCGCCGACGGCTTTGCGCTTTATCTCGACGAATTCGTCCACCCGCGCCGGCAGGCTGCCGAATGACCGTCTCGCGCCAGGAACTGCTGATCCACACCATCGCACGCCTGCTGCTGCCGTGCCGCAGCGTCGCCGTGGGCGCTTCTTCGCCGATCCCCGGCGCCGGCGCCTTGCTGGCTCGCCACTGGGCGGCTGCGGAAACACCATCGCGGCGCCTGTTCCTCACGATCCTGGGCAGCCGGCATCTCAATTCGATGACATCGGGCGGCGTCGAGCTGTTCGATATGGCCGCGCAAGGCCGTGTCGATGCCTTCTTCCTCGGCGGCGGCCAGATCGACGGCGAAGCCAACATCAACCTCGTCGGCACCGGCGGCCACTATCCGCAGAACACCGTGCGCTGGCCGGGATCGTTCGGCTCGGCATATCTCTATTTCCTCGTGCCGCGCGTCATCCTCTTCCGCGAGGAGCATACGCGCCGCGTAATGGTGCCGAAGGTCGACTTCATCTCCGCCCCTGGCCCGCGGCCCGATCCGGTCTATCGGCCCGGCGGTCCGATCGGACTCCTGACCAATCTGTGCTGGTTCTCCTTCGACAAGGCACGGCGGCGCTTCGTCCTCGAGACCGTCCATCCCGGTCATACGGTCGAAGAGGTGCGAGACAATACGGGCTTCGACTTCGACGTCGCCGATGCAGTGCAGCCGACGGCACTGCCGGATGCGGCGGCACTGGAAGCGATCCGTGGACCGATCGCCCGCGAGATCGCCGAGGCCTACCCGCGCTTCGTCGCCCAGGTCTTCCCCGACGCCGCCTGATCGCCTCCGCTCATGACCATCGTCCAGATGCTGGCGATCGGCCTGGCGTTCGTGATCGCCGGCGTCGCCAAGGGCGCCCTCGGCATGGGCCTGCCGCCGGTCGCGATCGGCCTCATGACCTTCGCGATCCCGCTCGAAGATGCCCTCGCGCTGATCGTGCTACCCACGATCTTCACCAACATCTGGCAGGCGATCTACGGCCCGGGCTTCGCGCTGTTGATGCGCCGCTTCTGGCCCCTGACCGCGGCCGCCGTCTCCGCCCTCCTCTTTGTCGCCGTAAGCTTTGGTCATCTCGGCTCGCCGCGGGCGGCCGCCTGGGTCGGCATCACACTGGTCGTCTATGCCGCCCTCGCCCTGACGGCATGGCGCCCCAAGGTCCCGCGCGGCGCCGAGCGATGGGCCAATCCGCTGATCGGCCTGTCGAGCGGCGCTGTCGCCGGGGTCACGGGGGTCGCGGCCGTGCCTTTCCTGCCGTACATGCAGTCGCTCGACATCGACCGCCACGACCTCGTGCAGGCGCTCGGAATCCAGTTCCTCTTCATCACCAGCGCCCTGACCCTGGCCCTGGCCTGGCAGGGCGCGTTCACGCTCGGCAACTCGATCGGCGGGCTGGCCGCGATCGCACCGACCATGGTCGGCGTGTGGATCGGCCAGAAGGTCCGCCACACCCTGTCTCCCGAGATGTTCCGGCGGATCTTCCTCCTCGGCATGCTGGCGATCGGCCTGCACATGGCGCGCGGTTTGCTGTAGAAGCGGGCCATGCCTCTTCCAAGCCAGAAGGTCACGATCTGTGGCATCCCGGAGCTGCCGCGCCACGCCGCGATCGGCGTGAGCCACGTCCTGTCGATCATCGACACGCACGAACCGCGGCCTGAGGCGCTCGACGAGTATTTCGACATCGATCACCTGCTGCTGCGCTTCGACGATGTCGTGGCGGAGTATCCGGGTTTCGAGGCCTGCGTGCCGCAGCATATCGAGCGGGTGCTGGCCTTCGGCGAACGCATTCATGCAGCGCCCGACAGCCACGTTCTGGTCCACTGCCATGCCGGTGTCTCGCGCTCCACGGCCGCAGCGGCGATCCTGATGGCCCAGCATGCGCCGGGGCAGGAGGAAGAGGCGTTCCTCAGAATCCTCGAGCTGCGCCCGCACGGCTGGCCCAATACGCGCATGGTCGAGTTCGCCGACAAGCTTCTGGGCCGTGACGGCGCCATGCTGCGCGGGCTCGTCGCCTATCGACGCGCCCTCCTCGAGGTCAAGCCGCACCTCGCCGAGATCATCCGCAACATCGGCCGCGGGCACGAACTGCCAGGCTGACCGTCGCCGGAAAGGCCAGTGCTAGCGGCCCTTCATCGGCAGGCCGCCGAGATGCGTGCCGGCGTCGACGATCAGGAACTCGCCGGTGATGTTGGAGGCGCTGGTCAGGAAGAAGATCGCCGCCTCCGCCATCTGTTCCGGCGTACCGGCCTGGCGCAGCGGCGTCGTCGCCTCCTGGGCCGCCTTCAGCTTCTCGTAGTCGTCCTGCCCCAGCGCGCCCAGGAGCCAGCGCGTCTGGATGAAGCCCGGGCATACCGTGTTCACACGCACCGCCGGACCGAACCAGCGCGCCAACGACAGGGTCAGCGTGTTCAGCGCGCCCTTCGACGCGGCATAGGGGATCGACGTGCCGATCCCCATGACACCTGCGATCGAGGAGATGTTCACGATCGCGCCACGCTCCTGCTTGTCGTCCCACTGCTTCTTCATGGTGGGATAGACGGCACGGCTCATCATGTAGGGGCCGGTGACGTTCACCCGCAGGATGCGGTCGAAATCCTCCGCCGACACGCCGTCGAGGTCGCCCTGGTTCTGGAACTTGGTGGTGCCGGCATTGTTGATCAGACCGTCGATGCGGCCCCACTTCTTCAGCGTTTCCGCAGCAAGCTTCCGGCAGTCGGCATCCTGGCCCATGTCGGCCTGCACCAGGATCGCCTCGACGCCCTTGGCCTTGACGGCCTCGTAGGTCTCGTCCGCTTCCTTCTTGCTCTTGGTGTAGTTGATCGCGACGTTCCAGCCCTTGCCAGCCAGATCCAGCGCGCACGCCGCGCCAAGGCCGGTCGCCGAGCCCGTCACGATTGCCACTTTGGCCATGCTCTCTCCTCCCGATAGGTATGCGGCCCCTTTCTAGGCTAGGATCGGCGCCCATGGCAGACCTCTTTTCGATGAAGAACCGCGTCGTCCTGCTGACCGGCGCATCCCGCGGCCTGGGCCGCGACATGGCCCTCACCCTGGCCGCGGCAGGGGCGACCGTGCTCTGCGCCGGCCGCACGGTGAAAGACCTCGAAGCCACCGCGAAAGCCATCGCCCGCAAGGGCGGCAAGGCGCACGTGGTGCCTCTCGACGTCACGGACGAGGCGGCGGTCCGCGAGCGGGTCGAGGCGATCATCTCCAGGCATCGCCGCATCGACGTGCTGGTGAACAATGCCGGCGTCCTGTCGCGCGAGCCGATCGTCGAGCTGTCGACCGAGTCCTTCCGCCGCACGGTCGAGACCGACCTGATCGCGCCCTTCGTGCTGTCGCGCGAGATCGGCCGGCACATGCTGAAACGGAAGTATGGGCGCATCGTCAACATCGCCTCGGTGCTGGCGATCCTGGCCCGCGGCCAGGTCTCTGGATACGTCTCGGCTAAGCACGGCATCGTCGGCCTCACCAAGAGCCTCGCCATCGAGTTCGGCCCCGACGTCACGGCCAACGCCATCGCCCCCGGATACATCCGCACCGAGATCAATGTTGCGTTGCAGCAAAACAAGGCCTTCAGCGACATGCTGGAGCAGCGCACCGCGACGCATCGGTGGGGCAAGCCCGAGGATCTGCGCGGCGCCCTGCTCCTGCTCGCCTCCGACGCGGGCGCATACATCACCGGCCACACACTGGTGGTCGACGGCGGCCTGTCGACCGTGCTCGCGTGACGGTGCCCCGTCTCCTGCCCTGGGCGATCGCGCTGCTTTTCGCGGTGATCGTCGGCTTCGGGGTCGCCATGTCGCTTGGCTGGTTCAGGGAACCTGCGCTCGCGCGGACCGACTATATCGGCACCATCGACGTGACGACCGACGACGCACGGCTCTACCGGACCGTCCCGTTCGAGTGGCGCGTGACGGGGGCGGCGGGAAGCTTCAAGGGCCGCGACGAAGCGCATGTGCGCGTCGACGCCTCGGGCGAGCGCACGGTGATCTGCGGCTGGCTGAAGATCGACAAGGCCGGCGCCTCCATGCGCGCCTCGCGGTGGCTGAGCGAGGCCCGCCTGCGTATCGGCGACCTCGTCGTCTCCGCCGGCTTCATCGCGCCGGTCGACACCGTGCCGGGCAACGATCTGCACGCGGGGTGCGCCCGGCTTCTGGACGATGCACGGCCCGCGGACAATGCCGCGCTTGAACTCGACGGACCGCCGGTCCACGAATAGGGCAACGAGAACGATCTTCCGGGACGACGCCCATGCCTACCTTTCAGCAAGCGCGGCAATTCCTGCTCGACAACCGCACCGACTACGCCGCCGCGGTCAAGGGCTTCAAATGGCCCGAGCCGGTGCCCTTCAACTGGGCGCTCGACTGGTTCGACGCCGAGCTGGCCCGGGCGCCGGAGAGCAAGGACCGATGCGCTCTCTGGATCGTGGATGTCGCGACCGGCCAGGAGAGCCGGCATACCTTCAGTGAGCTCGCGGCGCGGTCGAACCAGGTCGCGAACTGGATGCGCGGGCTGGGGCTCAAGCGCGGCGACCACGTGCTGGTCGTGCTGAACAACGTAGCGCCCCTATGGGAGATCATGCTGGCGGCGATGAAGCTTGGGGTCGTCGTGATCCCGGCGACCACACTCCTCACCGGCGAGGAGCTCGCCGATCGTGTCGAGCGCGGCCGTGCGCGCATGATCATCGCCGGCGAGGACCAGGCGGATAAGTGCAAGGGCCTGCCGCGCAATGGCGTCACCTTCGTGACCACCGCCTCGGCCAGGCTCGAAGGATGGCTGCCGCTTGCCGACGCCTACAAGTGCGCGGCGACCTTCGCGCCCGACGGCCCGACCAGGGCCGACGATCCGCTGCTGCTCTATTTCACTTCAGGCACTACGGCCAAGCCCAAGCTGGTGCGCCACAGTCACCGCAGCTACCCCGTGGGCAGCCTTTCCACCATGTACTGGCTCGGTCTTCAGCCGGGCGACGTGCACGTCAACATCTCTTCGCCTGGCTGGGCGAAGCACGCCTGGAGCACCTTCTTCGCCCCCTGGAACGCAGGCGCCACGGTATTGATGGTGAACCAGGCGCCCTTCAACGCGAAGGGACTGCTGGGCGTTCTGGAGCGCTGCAAGGTCACGACCTTCTGTGCCCCACCCACGGTCTGGCGCCTGCTGATCCAGGAGGACCTGCGCGCGCGCAAGCTCTCGTTGCGCGAGGTCTGCGGTGCCGGCGAGCCGCTCAATCCCGAGGTGATCGCTCAGGTACAGGATGCCTGGGGCCTCACCATCCGTGACGGCTACGGCCAGACCGAGACTACGGCGCAGATCGCCAACTCGCCCGGCCAGCCCGTGAAGGCGGGTTCGATGGGCCGGCCGATGCCGGGCTATCGCATACGCCTGCTCGATCCCGACGGCAACGAGGCCAAGGAAGGCGAGGTCTGCCTCGTCCTCGGCGCCGATCGTCCCGCCGGCCTGATGCAGGGCTATGCCGACGCCTCGGGCAAGCTCACCGGTGCCGACGGCGAAGTGTACCGGACCGGCGACGTCGCCAATGTCGACGAGGACGGTTACCTCACCTTCGTCGGCCGCGCCGACGACGTCTTCAAGTCCTCCGACTACCGTATCAGCCCGTTCGAGCTCGAAAGCGTGCTGATCGAGCACGAGGCCGTCGCCGAGGCAGCCATCGTGCCCTCGCCCGACGAGATCCGGTTGAGCGTACCCAAGGCCTTCGTACTGCTGACGGCGGCGGCGGCGCCGACCCGCGAGACCGCGGCCTCGATCCTGACCTACTGCAATACACGGCTCGCGCCGTTCAAGCGCATCCGCCGGCTGGAATTCGTGACCGAGCTGCCCAAGACCATCTCCGGCAAGATCCGGCGCACCCAATTGCGCAAGGTCGAGTACGAGGGATCGGCGCCCGAGGTGATGCGCGGCGTGGAGTTCCACGAGAAGGACGTGCTGGGCGGCTGAGCGCTGCCGCCCATCGGATCGCGTCTCGCGCATCATCGCCGGCTTCCGGTGGATCATTGCCGCTGTCATCGCACTGCACGGGACCGGTTTTTGCATGACCGGGACTTCGTCGGCTCGTTAGGCTGCCGTCGCCAAGGGCAGGGCAGTTTCGCAGGAAGGATGGAGCGGAGCGATGGATACGTCGGTTGATCTTGCTGCGGCCCGGGAGAGGTTGCCGGTCATCCGCTTCGCGGGCGCGAGCGAGGAGACGCTGGCGCGGCAGCTCGACGAGACCTTCACCGATATCGGCTTCTGCTACTTCGCCGACATCGGCGTCGATGCGGCGCTGGTCGAGGGCGTGTTCGCCGCTTCTCGTCGTTTCCACGCCCAGCCGCGCGCGGCCAAGGATGCCGTCGCCATGAACCGGTTCCACCGCGGTTACATGGCACCCAGGACGTCCCTCATCGAGACCTCGACGGTGGCGCGCGTGACCCGACCGAACGATTCGGAATCGTTCATGCTCATGCATGAGGTCGCGCCGGACGATCCGCGCTACGGGCGGCCGCTCGACGGCCCCAATCCCTGGCCGGACCTGCCGGCGGCCGAGTTTCGCGAGCCCGTCGAGGCCTACGAGCGGGCCATGCACGCCTTCTGCCTGCGCCTGCTGCCGGCAATGGCACTCGCGCTCGGCCTGCCGCGGGACTGGTTCGCGCCCTATTTCCGGCAACCCACGACCTTCCTGCGGCTGCTGCACTATCCACCGCAGGCATCGGATGCCCCCGAAGATGCCTTCGGCTCCGCGCCGCACACCGACTACGGTTTCATCACGATCCTCTGCCAGGATGAGCGCGGCGGTCTCGAGGTGCGGCGGCGCGACGGCACTTGGCTCGCCGCCCCGCCCCTGCCGGGCACGTGGGTCGTCAATGTGGCCGACATGCTGTCGCGCTGGACCAACGGCCGCTGGCAGTCGACGCCGCATCGCGTCAAGAACCTGTCGGGCGGCGACCGCTACTCCTGCCCCTACTTCTTCGACATGTCGATGGACAGTACCGTCGAGGTGCTGCCCACCTGCCGCGACACGGGCAATCCGCCGAAGTTCCCCCCGGTGCGCTACGGCGACTATCTGATCGAGCGCCTCGATCGCAACTACGCCTATCGCAAGCAGGCGGCTTCCTGATGCCGGACGGTCTCGACGTTTCCGGCCTCGCCTTCGCCTATGATGGCGCGCTCGCGGTGCGCGACGTGTCGTTCACCGTCGGGCGTGGCGAGATCGTGGCGCTCCTGGGCGCCAATGGCGCCGGCAAGTCCACCACCGTACGCATGATCGCCGGCGTGCTGCGGCCGCAGAAGGGCGGCATACGCTTCGACGGCGAGCTGTTGAGCGGAGCGCCGAGCCACCATGTCGTGCGGCGCGGCATAACCCTGGTGCCGGAAGGACGGCTCGTCTTCCCGCAGATGACGGTGACCGAGAACCTGCAGCTCGGTGCGCACATCAAGGAACGGGCGGCAGTCGGCACCCTGATCGACAAGGCCTTCGCCCTCTTCCCCCGCCTCGCCGAGCGGCGCAGCCAGCTCGCCGGCTCGATGAGCGGCGGCGAGCAGCAGATGCTGGCCATCGCGCGCGGCCTGATGGCCGAACCGCGCCTGATCATCCTCGACGAGCCGTCGTTGGGGCTGATGCCCAAGGTCACCCAGGAAATGTTCCGGCTGATCGAGGCCGTGAACAGAAGCGGCATCAGTGTGCTGCTGGTGGAGCAGAACCTCCACCAGTCCCTGCGCATCGCCCATCGCGGCTACGTGCTCGAGAAAGGCGCGGTCGTGCTGGCCGGCACGGGCGAGGAACTGCTCGCCGACTCCTACGTGCAGCGCGCGTTCCTCGGACGCTAGCCCAGCCCGTGGGGCGGTGAAGGCCTCGGCCCGCAAGCGGGGTCAGTCGTCCGGCGAGCCAAGATAGGCGGCAATGACGCGTGGGTCGCCGGCGACCTCGTGCGGCGGCCCGTCCGCGATCATGGCGCCGGCGTCGAGGACCAGCAGGCGGTCGGAAACCTCCATGACCGACGGCATGTCGTGCTCGACCAGCACGATCGTCACCCCGCTGGCGCGAATCCGGCGCAGCACCTCGATCATCGCCGCGGTTTCGGTGGGATTGAGGCCCGCACAGGGCTCGTCCGCCAGCAGGAGATCGGCGCGGGTGGCAATGGCCCGGGCCACTTCGAGGTGACGCAGCTGGCCGACCGTCAGGGTATTGGCCGGCTGGTCGGCCAGATGTGCGATGGCCGCCAGCTCCATCCCCCGGCGCGTCGTCGCCTCCACGTCGCGCGAGCCCGCCTTGCCGAACAGGGCGCCGATGCGGACATTCTCGAACACGCTGAGGTCGCGGAAGGGCCGCGCGATCTGGAAGGCGCGCGCGACCCCCAGCTCGGCGATGCGGTTGGTGGCCATGCCTGTAATGCGGCGGTCCCTGAAACGGACATCCCCCGCCGTCGGCGCGAGGTAGCCCGTGATCAGGTTGAACAGCGTCGATTTCCCGGCACCGTTGGGGCCGATGATACTGGTGATCGAGCCCGCTTCGATCGCAAACGAGACCTCGGAGATCGCGCGCAGGCCGCGGAAGCTCTTGGACAGGCCGTCCACCTGCAGGATGGGGGCAGCGCTCATTCGGCCGGCGCCGTCGCGGCACGGCGGCGCACACGCCAGCCGCGGACCACGCCCAGTACGCCGCCCGGCGCCCCCAGCACAAGCAGCACCAGCAGCAGCCCCGTCGCGAACAGATGGAAGTCGAGCAGCCGCCCCAGGATCACCTGGGTGATGAATACCAGCAGGAAGGCGCCGATGACCGGTCCGAACAACGTGCCCATGCCGCCCAGCAGCGAGAAAACGATCAGGTTGAGGTTGGTGTCGTCGCGATAGACCGAGTCGGTCGTGATGTAGCCCAGCGCATGGGCGTAGATCACGCCCAGCAGCCCGGTCAGCACCGCGCTGATGACGAAGGCCAGCCGCTTGTAGCGCTCCGTCGGCACGCCCAGCATGCGCGCCGTGTCCTCGTCCTCGCGAATGCTGAGCAGCCCGGCACCGAAACGGCTGCGCCAAATCAGCCAGGCGATCAGCATCACGATCGTCCCGGCGGCGAGATAGAGCCAGAAGAAGAAATCAGCCGGATCCATGCTGGCGGGGGCGAGCGGCGGGAAATTGATGCCCATCGAGCCCTGGAAGAAGTCGACGTTGTTGTTCACTTCGGCGCAGACATGGCAGACGCCGAGCATCGCGATGGAGAAGAACGTGCCGCGCAGCCGCAGGATCGGGTAGGCGACTGCGGCCGACAGCACCGCGCAGGCCCCTCCCCCGACCGCAAGGCCGAGCGCGAGCAGGAGGCCGGGTGCGAGCGCGGAGAACTGGTTCTCGACCAGACCGGCGGCAAAGGCACCAACGCCGATGAAGGCCGCATGGCCGAAGCTCGCATAGCCCGCGAAGCCGCCCAGAATCGCCCACGCGACCGCGAGGCCGGCCGAATAGACCATGAGCTGGCCGACACGGACGTAAAAGGGCGGCAGCACGAACGGCCCCAGCGCCAGGACGAGCGCGGCGGCCACGATCAGCAGCGGGACGAGGGCCGGCGATCTCTTCATCGCGAGGCGCTGAAGGCGTTGCCCAGCAGCCCGTTCGGCCGCACCAGCAGCAGAAGCACGAGCAGCAGGAACATGGTCACGTTGGGAAAGGATGGGCCGACATACTGGGCAGTCAGCGTATTGACGATGCCGAGCAGCAGGCCGCCCAGCAGCGCGCCGGCGGGGCTGCCGACGCCGCCCAGCACCACCACGACGAAGGCGTTCATCGTCCACAACGCCTCGTCGGCAGGCGAGAACGGCAGGATGACGCCGATCACGATGCCGGCCGCGCCGGCGAAGGCGGCCGAGACGGCAAAGGTGAGCGCATAGACATGCTTCACATTGACCCCGCAGAGCTGGGCGGCCAGCGTCTGCTGCGCCGTGGCGCGGATGACCCGGCCGAGCGGCGAGAACTTCAGCAGCAGGGCGAGGCACAGGAGCAGGACAAGGCTGGCGGCGAGCGCGCTCACGCGCACGGCATCGAAGGTGATGCCGGCCACGCTGAACGACGCGAAGGCGTAGCTCGGCGTGATGCTCTTCATGTCGGGCGAGAACACCCAGATCATGATGTTCTGCAGCATCAAGGCCACGCCGAAGGTGAGCAGCATCGAGCCCAGCGGCGACCGGTCCACGGCGCGCTGGATCAGAAGCCGCTGGTAGGCGTAGCCGGCACCGAAGAGCACAGCCATCACGGCCGGGATGGTGAGCAACGGATCGACGCCGAGCGCCTGCGACGTCACCAGCGCCAGATAGGCGCCGATCAACACCAGGATGCCGTGGCTGAGATTGATCACGTGTAGGACGCCGAAAATCAGGGAGAAGCCAACGGCAGCGAGCGCGTAGATGCCGCCCAGCACGAGGCCGTCAGCGAGGGTCTGGACGACGAGGCTCATGGCTACGCGCCGCTCGGGCGGCTGGCTCTCCCGTCTGTGACGATCACGCCTTCTTGTCCCAGGTCGGCGTCGGATAAACCGGTTCCGCGGTGCGGGCCTCGCCCGGAAAGATGGTCTCGAGCTTGCCCTTCTGCACCTGTCCGATCATGCCGCCCAGGAGAAGGGCATCGCCGTCGCCATCGGGCGTGAACTTGATGCGGGCGTACATGGTCTCGAAATCGGCCTTCGCCAGTGCATCGCGCACCGCTTCCGGCTTGATGCTCTTGGCTGCCTGCATGGCCATGACGTAGGTCTCGATGCAGGCTGCGGCGCCGGCGACGTGATAGGCGATCGGCCGCGTGAACTTGGTCCGGTAATACTGGGCAAACTTCTTCGCATCGCCGAAGAACTTGTCCTTGTAGGGCACGGCCTCATCCCAGTAAGTCGAGCAGCAGAGCCCCTCGGAGTATTTGCCCAGCGCCTCGCGGAACGAGGCGAGCTGCGGCCCCAGCCCTTGGAACAGCAGCTTCACGTTGGTGTTGGTGGCGACCATCTGGCGCGCGATCAGGAGGGAATCCTGATCGTGCATGACGCACACCAGGATGTCCGGCGTCTTGCTGCGCACCGAGGCCAGGACGCTCGACACGTCCGTAACCTTGGCGGGAAGCTCGTAGGTCTCGATCCGCTTCAGGCCGGCCGCATCGCAGGCGAGCCGCACGCCCTCGCCCGCCGTCTTGGAGAAGGCGTCGTTGGTGTAGATGACGGAATAGGTCTGAGGCGCGGGCTTCAGCGACTTGAACAGCGCCGCCGCGGGCGCGAACTGGCGCGTGGCGCGGGGAAACATGCCGAACACGTACTTGAAGCCGCGCGTGAAGATGGCGTCGGCGCCGCCGCCGGTCTGCACCATCGGCTTCTTCGCCCGTTCGGTGATCGCGGCGGTGGGCAGCACGATGTTGCTGCCGAAGGAGCCCAGGAAGAAGTTCGTGCCATCGTCGAGCTGACGCTGGATCAGGGTCGTGGCCCGTGCCGGATCCGAGGCGTCGTCGAACAGCTTGAGTTCGATGCGGTACTTCTCGCCCGCAATCTCGACGCCGCCCAGAACGTCGTTCAGGTAGCTGGCGGCCGTGATGTAGCCGTTGTTGACGTTCAGCCCGGTCTCCGCCGCCGCGCCCGTCAGCGGCACCGACCCACCGATGACCAAAGGCTTCGCCGTCTGCGCATAAGCGGAGCGCACGGCCGGCGCCGGAAACACCGCCGTCGCGGCGGCTACCCCTCGCAGAACATCGCGACGTCGCATGCGAACTCCCTCTTTCGATATCGGCCGTCGGCCGCGGCGGCCGATGCTCCCAAATGGCCGATACCGGTGCAAGATGCATGCCCGATCGCCTTTCGCTCCGAGCGCCGACAGGCGGCCCGCATCGTGAAAGGCACTCCCGAATCGGAGAAGCAGGACCGTCGCGAACGTCAGGACAATACGGACGCCAGCGCGACCGGCGCGCCCGACTTGAACACGCCCCGATGATTGGTGCGGTCGGCGACGCATTCGATGTCCCGGGTCGGATCGCCCGCCACCAGGAGCAGATCGGCGATGCAGCCCTTCCGGATTCGTCCCCGCGTGGGAAGTTGCAGCAACGCCGCACCGTTCACCGTGGCCGCAGTCAAGGCTGCGACGGGCGACATGCCCGCATCGACCATGTAGCGCAACTCCTGAGCGTTCCGGCCGTGGGGATTGAACGGCGTACCCGTATCGGCCCCCATGGCGATGCGGCCTCCGGCGTCATGATAGGCCTTCACCGAGCGCCGGTGCGACTGCGCCGCACGCTCCACCTTCTCCCTCACTTCGGCGCTGAACCCGTTCTGCAGGTTGGCCATGATGTTGGTGGTGGCGGCGAGCGTGGGCACCAGGAAGATCTGGCGCGCCAGCATTTCCCTGATGCACTCGTCGGTCAGGAACACCCCGTGTTCGATCGAATCGACGCCGGCGCGCGCTGCGTTCAGCGCCCCGGCGGCGCCGATCGCGTGCGAGGCGACGGGTTTGGCGAAGCGCTTTGCCTCGCGGACACCGACCGCCAGCTCCTCACAGGTATAGTGCGCCTGCTCGACCGCGTTGCCGGGCGTGAGGACACCGCCAGTAGCCATCAGCTTGATGCAGTCACAGCCGACATGGATCTGCTCGCGCACGGCGGCAACGATCTCCGTCGGCCCGTCCGCGATACGCGCGACCGAATAGTTTGCGCCGCCGGTCATGCAGATGAACTTGCCGGCGGCACGGATGGTCGGTCCCGGATGGCGGCCGCTGTTGCAGGCATCGCGCACCGCGAGCTCGACATGGTCGACTCCGCCGCAGTCACGCAGAGCAGTGATTCCGCCCTGCAGGCAGGCCTGCGCATTCTCCAGCGCGCTCAGGGTCAGCCGCGCGCGCGAGACGGCGAGCGAAGAGGAGAAGCCGTCGATGGTCCCGGACAGGGTGAGATGGGCATGAGCGTCGATCAGCCCCGGCAGCAGCGTCAGCCCCGCAATATCGCGGCGAGGGCCGCCGTAGCCGTCGAATGCGGCGCACGGACCGACCTCGGCGATCGTCTCCCCTTCGATCAGAGCAGCCCATCCATCGCGCTGCAGGACCTCGCCGTCGAAGATCGCGCCGCCCTCGAAAAGCATCCCCATGACCACTCCAACTCCTGCTACCCGTCGTCCCGCACTGGAAGCGACGATGTCGTCATCGTAGCATCCTGCGAGATGTGCTGCCGCCCCGCGGCGGAGCAGGAGACCGGTCGGCCGGTTGTCTGTCGGCAGCCGCTCTGATAGGCAGGCCCCTTCCGGCCGGGAAGACGAGGCGCCCGATGTCGTTCGCTGTCGCAAAGCGCATGCAGGCAGCAGTCTGCCTGATCCTCCTGCTCTGCGCTCACGCGGCGTGGGCTGACGACTTCAAGGTCCTCGACGCCTATACGCGCTTCGCCGGCACACCATTCGTGAACAGCGCCGCCGACTATGTCGCCTGGCTCAGGCAGCAACCGGCGTTTCGCGACGGCAAGCTCGACGGGCTGCCCGAACGGGCCGTGATCCTGCACAACACCAACGTGCGCGGCATGCTGAACAAGCTGGGCTACGCCGACGCCGAGATCGAGGAACTGTCGACCGGCTATACCGACCCGAACCTGCTCTTCGTCGTGCGGCCGAAAGCCGGCGCGCCTTTCATCGTCGATCGCGGCCTGCCCGGCGCCGGCGGCGTCGCCACGCAGGCGGCCGAGCTCGCCGCGCTCGGCGTGAAGCGGGCGATCCATATCGGGACAGCCGGGCTTCTGGGCGGGCGGCTGCCCTATGCCTCGCCCATCATCGCTACCGGCTCGTACAAGGACGGCGCCGCCTTCCTGCTCGCCTCATCACCGCAGGACGCCGCGGAGCAGATCGCCTTCGCCGATCCCGTCCTGAGCGACAGGCTCGACCGGCAGATGACCGCCGCCGGCATCGCCCACGAACGTGCACTGGGCTTCACCTCGCCGATCTACTACTTCCAGAAGATCGGGTTGCTGAAGGCGCTGCTCTCCTTCCCCTTCGATCACGGCAAGGCGCCCGGCTTCGTCGAAATGGAACAGGCCTCATTCTTCGCGACGGCACGCCTTGCCGGCATGACAGCCGCCAGCGTCGTCGTCGGATCCGACCGCGCGGTGCGGACAGGTGACACCGTGCGACAGGAATTCTTCGACGGCGATCTCGACAGGCTGCTCCTGCTCGCGCTGCGGCAGGCGATCGCCGCACTCGACGGCCCGCCCTAGATGAAGGACATGCCGCCGCTCAGCGCCACCGTCTGGCCCGTCATGTAGGCATTGCCGATCAGCATCAGGACGACCTGCGCGCATTCCTGCGGCGTGCCGAAGCGGCCAAGCGGGATGCGCGCGGGAGAAGAGGCAAGTCCGGATCGCACCATGTCGGTCTCGATCAGCGACGGCGCGACAGCGTTCACGGTGATCCCATCCTTCACCAGACGCGCGGCATACCCCCGCGTCAGGCCTTCCATTCCGGCCTTGGACGCATTGTAGTGCGGACCGATCCCGCCGGCACCGCGTGCGGCGCCGGACGAGATGTTGACGATACGCCCCCATTTTCGGGCACGCATGCCGGGGATCACTGCCTGCGTGCACAGGAAAGCCGACTTCAGGTTCACGGCAATCGTGATGTCGAAATCCTCCTCGGTGAGCTCGTCGACGGTCCGGATCAGGCCGATGCCGGCATTGTTCACCAGGATGTCGACCGGCCCCAGGGCCCGTTCGACCTCCGAGACCATCGCCTTCACCTCGGCGGCCTTCGAAACATCGGCCCTCACCGTCGTCGCGCGGCCGCCCGCCTTGCGGATGGTAGCGGCGACCGCCTCGGCCTCCGCCGCCTTCTCCCGGTAATTCACCGCGACCGCCGCCCCCGCTTCGGCCAGCGAGATCGCAACCGCCTGCCCGATGCCTCTCGAGCCGCCCGTCACCAGGGCCACATGTCCGCCGAGTTCCGCCATCGTCGCCTCCCTCTATCGACCGCACCGGGCCCGCATGTTAGGCGAACGGCAAGGATCCGTTCAGGGAGGTCTTCATGCTCTCGCCAGCAGGGCGGCGCGGCGCAGAAAATGGCCGATCTTCCGGCCGTGGCGGTCGGGCATCCGCACGGACGTCCGGGACGTCATGGCCGCTGTGACCGGACACGAGCCTCTGCCGTGACGATCGTCGTGGTGATGGGCGTTTCGGGGTCGGGCAAGACGACGGTTGCGGCAAGGCTGGCGGATACCCTGCATTGCGCGTTCCGGGAAGGCGACGACCTCCATCCGCCGGCCAATGTCGAGAAGATGCGTGCCGGCACGCCGCTCACGGACGCGGACCGCCTGCCATGGCTGGCCCTGATCGCAGCCGAGATCGATGGCTGGCGGTCGCGCGGCGAGTCGGGCGTGGTGACCTGCTCGGCCCTGAAGCGCATCTATCGCGACAAACTCATCGGCGATCGCAAGGACGTTACCCTCGTCTACCTGCGCGGCTCCAGGGACCTGATCCGCCGGCGCATGGCAGCGCGGCACGGACATTTCATGCCCCTCGCCCTGCTCGACAGCCAGTTCGCGACGCTTGAGGAGCCAGCCGACGAGGAGCATCCCGTCGTCGTCGATATCGGCGCCCAGCCGACTGAGATCGTGGCGGAGATCCTGCGGGCGCTCGAGGCGCGGCGCCGTCACAAGCAATAGGGAGCGGCCACCGGCTCAGATCGCCGCGCCGCTCTCCGCGCACAGCGCTCCGACGTCCGCCCGCTGCTGCGGAGTGGATCCGATCTGGACGACGACGAAGTCCGTCGCCGCAGCGCCGGCCATCACGCCGATGAACGGCACCATGCCGCTATACCGGCCAGCCGAATTGCGCCCATTGACCATGCCGCAGACGGTGATCCATCCGCGCCGGTTCTTGGTAGCGACCATGTCGCCGCCGAACAACACCGAGTCCGGATCCTTCATCCATTTGAGCACCGAGGTGACGACGACCTCCTGCTGGCGCGCGTCGAGTCTGACGGGAACGCCCGTCGCGATCGCCGTGCCAGGCGGCGCGTCCGGCAGGGCGTCGTAAGGCGGCATGAGCCGGACCGGCGCGTTCGGTGGATCGGTCTGCACGCAACTGGCCATCGCCGCGCAGAGCGCGAGCAAGAGCTGGCCGCGCATCGTGTCGACTCCCGTTTCACGGGAAGATTAGTCCGCCGGCAGCCGCCGATCCACTGCCGGTTGGCGGCGGAACGTCACAACACCCGGATTCTACGGTTCGTCGACACCGAAAGCCTGACGCATGGCCTTCACCCCTTCCTGATGGGGCGTCCACATGCGGCCACCCACCAGCCCGCCGTCGACAACGAGATCATGACCGTTGACGAACGTGGAGTCGTCGGAGGCCAGGAAGACAGCCGCGAGGGCAATGTCATCGGGAATGCCGGCGCGGGGGATCGGCTGGTTCTTCGCCATGGCGGCCTTCATTGCCTCTGCATAGGCATCGGCCTTGTCGGGCGGCAGCCCCAGCGCCTTGGCGAAAATGCCCGTGGCGATGCCGCCGGGCGAGATCGAATTCACGCGCACGTTCTTCTCGCCGAGCTGCATCGCCGCGCAGACGGTGAGATGGTTCACGGCCGCCTTGGCGGCGCCGTAGATCATCGAGGTCGAATAGCCGGCGCGCCGTCCGGCGACGCTGCCGTTGTTGATGATGCTGCCCGAGCCCTGCTTCATCATGACCGGTGCGGCATGCTTCATGCCCAGCATCACCGAGCGCACGAGCGTCGCCATCGCCGCATCGAATCCCTCGACCGGCACCGTCTCGATGCCGCCGACCGGTGCCGGGCCGCCGGCATTGTTGAACAGGCAATCGAGCCGTCCCCACTTGCCGAGGCAGGCCTCGATCGTCGCCTTCATGTCGGACTCAGCCGACGCATCCGCCTTCACGAACAGGCAGTTGTCCTTGCCCAGCGACTGTTCGAGCGAGCGGCCGAGCTCCTCGCGGCGGCCGGTGGCAACCACCCTGGCGCCTTCCGCCACGAAGATCTCGACGGTGCGCCGGCCGATGCCGCTGGTCGCACCCGTCACGATCGCGATCTTTCCATCGAGCTTGCCCATGGTCTTCCCCTAGATGTGCGGCGCGAGGCTGTGCGCCACCTGCGAAGCATACTTCGCCGCCACCGGCAGGAAGGCGCCGAAGTCGACGTGGCTCGCGGCGCCGGCGAGGTCGCTGAGGCAGCGGACATTCACCAGGGGCAGCTTCCCGAACCGCTCGGCCACCTGCGCGACGGCGCCGCCTTCCATCTCGCAGGCCAGGGCGCCGTAGGTCCCGTGCAGGCGATTGCGCGTGCGCTCGCTGTTCACGAAGACATCGCCGGTGGCGATCGGCCCGAACCGCACGACCGGCGTGCGGGCGCCAACCCCGACCGCCGCAGGCAGCGGATCGAGGCTCACCTCTTCGGCGATCGTCCTGAGGCGCTCCACCAGATCGAACGGCAGGTCGTAGCCGTGCGTGTCGTCGAAACCGGGCAGCGGCGGGTTGCCAGGCTGGTAGGTCTTGAAGCCGCCTTCCTGCTCGGCGCCGTAGTCGTATTGGATGTTGCGCGTGCCGACGACCACGTCGCCCACGCCCAGGGCGGGATCGAGGCCGCCGGCAACGCCGCAGAACATCAGCGCGGCGCAGGCGAAGCGGTCGAGCATCAGCGCCGCGGCAACACCGGCATTCACCTTGCCCATGCCGCATTCGACGAACACCGCCTCACGGCCGGCGATATGCCCCTGGAGGTAGGAGAGCCCGCCGACATCGGTCCGACCGCGCGAATCGTCCGCGAGGTGGGTTAGTTCCTCGGGCATCGCAGATATGATGCCCAAAAGCCTGTTTGTCATGGACGAATGGGTTATAAGGTCGCCGCCCCCAAAGCAACCGTCCCGTGACCCGACCCCTCCCTTCCCTCCAGGCACTCCGCGAGGCCGCCACCGCCATCGCCCGCGAAGCCGCGCGCGAAATCCTGCGCATCTATGCCGGCGATCTCGGCGAACGCACCAAGGCCGACCGGAGCCCGGTGACGGACGCCGACCATGCGGCCGAGGCCATCATCCTGGCCGGCTTGCGCCGCCTGACGCCGGACACGCCCATCGTCGCCGAGGAAGAAATGGCGGCGGGCCGCGTGCCGACACTCGACGACGGCCCGTTCTGGCTGGTCGATCCGCTCGACGGCACCAAGGAGTTCATCAAGAGGAACGGCGAGTTCACGGTGAACATCGCCCTGATCGAGGATCGCAGGCCGGTCCTCGGCATCGTGCTGGCGCCCGCCTGGGACGCGCTCTGGCGCGGCGCCAAAGGGCTTGGCGCCGACAAGAGCGACAAGAGCGGCACCTTCACCGCCATCGCCACCCGCGCCGCGCCGGCTGACGGCCTCATCGCCTGCGCGAGCCGCAGCCATGCGATCTACAGCGATCTCGACATCTGGTTCCGCAACAACGGCCTGAACGTCGTCGACCGCATCCAGGCCGGGTCGTCCCTCAAGTTCTGCCTCATCGCCGAGGGCAAGGCCGACATCTATCCGCGCTTCGGCCCCACCAACGAATGGGATACCGCTGCCGGACAGGGCGTGCTCGAAGCGGCCGGCGGCGAAGTCGTCATGACCGACGGGCAGCCCCTGCTCTACGGCAAGCCGGGCTTCGGCAATCCCCATTTCATCGCCCGGACCAAGGCAGCCCGATGAGGGTGGTGGCACCCACCGCCGAAACCATCGCCGAAGCTGCGGCCCTGCTGCGCCAGGGCCAGCTGGTGGCCTTCCCGACGGAGACGGTGTACGGGCTTGGCGCCGACGCAACCAACGAGCGCGCCGTGGCCGCGATCTTCGAAGCCAAGGGCCGGCCGCATTTCAATCCGCTGATCAGCCACGTTCTGGATGCCGCCGCCGCCCGCCGCTTCGTGGAATGGAACGACACGGCAGAGAAGCTCGCGGCGCGCTTCTGGCCGGGGCCACTGACGATGGTCCTGCCGCGCTGCAAGGGCTCCGCGATCTCCCTGCTGGCCACGGCAGGCCTCGACACGGTGGCCATCCGCGCACCGTCGCATCCGGTGGCGCAGGCGCTGATCCGCGCCGCCGGCCTGCCGATCGCCGGCCCGTCGGCCAACCGCAGTGGCGCCGTCAGCCCGACCCGCGCCGAGCATGTGATCGAGTCGCTCGGTGATCGCGTGCCGCTGGTCCTCGACGGCGGGCCCTGCCTCGTCGGCGTCGAATCGACAGTGCTGGACGTGAGCGGTCCGAAGCCCGTCCTGCTGCGTCCCGGCGGCGCGACGCGCGAAGCGATCGAGGCGGCGGTCGGACCGATCGGCATCTCGCACGCCCTGCCTTCAGGCGATGCTGCGCGCAGTTCGCCGGGTCAACTCGCGAGCCACTACGCACCGGCCCGGCCGGTGCGGCTGAACGCCACCGATGTTGGCGCCGACGAAGGTCTGCTGGCCTTCGGGCCCAATCCACCAGCGGGCGCGATGCTGACCTACAATCTCAGCCCCTCGGGTAACCTGGCGGAGGCAGCCGCCAACCTCTTCGCGCAGATGCGGGCGCTCGACCGACCGGGCATCGCCCGCATCGCGGTCATGCCCATTCCGGAAACGGGGCTCGGCCTTGCGATCAACGACCGTCTGCGCCGGGCTGCCGCGGATGACGGCCTCCATCGTCGAGGCTAATCTCGGCGCAAAGAGAGAGGAAACATGCCCGATACCGCCGTTCCCGTCATTCCGACCGTTCCTGTGACTCCAGCCGTACTCGAGTCCCTGCGCGCGGTCGTGGGCGACAAGGGATTGATCCTGGACGAACAGGGCAAGCAGCCATTCGTGACCGACTGGCGTGGCTCGATCGTCGGGACCGCTGGCGTGGTCGTCCGGCCGGCCAGCACCGAGGAAGTCTCCAAGGTGGTGAAGCTCTGCTACGACAACGGCATCGCCATCGTGCCGCAGGGCGGGAATACCGGCCTGATGGGCGGCGCCACTCCCTGGCCGACCCATCAGGGCATCCTGCTCTCGCTCGGCCGCATGAACCACGTGCTGGAAGTCGACCCGGTCGGCTATTCGATGACGGTCGAGGCCGGCTGCGTGCTGCAGACGCTGCAGGAAACCGCCGCCAGCCATGATCGCTTCTTTCCGCTGAGCCTCGGCGCCCAGGGCTCGTGCATGATCGGCGGCAATCTCTCGACCAACGCCGGCGGCGTGCAGGTCCTGCGCTACGGCAACGCGCGCAACCTCGTGCTCGGGCTCGAGGTGGTGCTGCCCAACGGCGAGATCTGGAACGGCCTGCGCGCGCTCAAGAAGGACAATACTGGCTACGACCTCAAGCACCTGTTCATGGGCGCAGAAGGCACGCTCGGCGTCATCACCAAGGCCGTGCTCAAGCTGTGGCCGGCACCGAAGGATGTCTGCACGGCCTGGCTCGCCATCCGCGATCCGCAGGCCGCCATCGAGATCCTGTCGGAGGCGCATGCCGCGTCCGAGGACAATGTCGGTTCCTGCGAGCTGATGAGCCGGGCCTGCACCGACATGGTGCTGCGGCACATTCCCGGCACGCAGGATCCGCTCAGGGCAGACACGCCCTGGTACCTGCTGCTCGAATGGTCCTCCTCGCGGCCGCGCCGCGACGGCGCGGAGGGCATGTCGGAGAAGATGGAGCAGTTCCTCGCCGACCAGATGGAGGCGGGCCGCGTACTCGACGCCGTGATCGCCCAGAACGAAGCGCAGTCGAAGAACATGTGGGTCATCCGCGAATCGGTCGCGCCGGCCTCAAGGGCCGAAGGGCCGGGCCTCAGCTACGACATCTCCGTCGCGGTCTCGAAGATCCCCGCGTTCATCGACAAGGGCGTGAAGGCGGCCC
>JAFEFG010000180.1 GCA_018240685.1 Pseudomonadota bacterium
TGTGGCCGGCCGGCCACAATTGGCTGACACGTGATCTTGCATACATAAATATATGCTTATATGCTTCATTGCATGGATCATCTTCTTACCCTGCTCCGGGCCGCTGCCGAGGATACGCGGTTGCGCATCCTGGCCCTGGCGGCGCGGGAGGACCTGACCGTCAGCGACTACGTCCATGTGTTGGGGCAGAGCCAGCCCAGGGTGTCGCGCCATCTGAAGCTGCTGGTCGAAGGTGGCTTGCTGGAGCGCTTCCGCGAGGCGCAGTTCACCCGCTTCCGGCTGGTCTCGGCCGGTGACGATGCCCAGCTGGTGCGTGAGTTCGTGCGCCGCCTCGATCCCAGGCATCCACGGCTGGCCGCCGACCGCGCCCGTCTCGACGCCCTGCAGCAGCGCCGGCAGACGGCGGCGGCACGCTTCTTCCGCGACAACGCCCAGCGCTGGGACGAGCTGCGCGCCTTGCATGTGGCTGATCGCGAGATCGAGCGCGCCCTCGCCCATCACCTGCCCGTGGGCGCGCGCCGGCTGCTCGACATCGGCACCGGCACCGGCCGACTCCTCGAAGTGCTGGCGCCCAAGGTCGAGCGCGCGGTCGGCATCGACCAGTCGCGCGAGATGCTGGCGCTCGCCCGCGCCAACCTCGCCCGCGCCGGCATCGACAACGCCGACATCCGCCAGGGCGACATGTACGCCCTGCCGTTCGAGGCCGAGAGCTTCGACGTCGTGACCATCCATCACGTGCTGCACTATGCGGACGATCCCGCCGCCGCGCTGGGCGAGGCGGCGCGCGTCGTGAAGCCAGGCGGCCTCGTGCTGGTGGTCGATTTCTCACCGCACGATCTCGTCGAGCTCAAGCGCGAGCATGCGCACGTCCATCTCGGCTTCGCCGACAACCAGGTGCAGGGCTGGCTGAAGACCGCCGGCCTCACCCCGCTGGAGCCGATCCACTTCCCCGGCCGTCGCCTGATGACCGGCATCTGGCGCGGCGAGCGTGTCGTACCGGCGCACGCCTCGACCCATTCCACCACCCATCCAAGTCACGGAGTTTCCTGAATGAGCCCCGATACCGGGCCCCTGAGCTCGACCCCGCTTGCCGGCGGCGCGGCCGAATTCCCCGCCCGCGCGCCGCAGCGCCTGAAGGTCTCGTTCGAGTTCTTCCCGCCCAAGACCGAGGCGATGGAGCGCTCCCTGTGGGAGGCCGTGACCCGGCTCGCGCCGCTGCGGCCCTCCTTCTTCTCCGTGACCTACGGGGCCGGCGGCTCGACGCGCCAGCGCACCCACGACACCGTCGTGCGCCTCAAGAAGGAGACCGGCATCGATCCGGCGGCCCATCTCACCTGCGTCGGCGCCACCCGCGGCGAGATCGACGAAGTGGCGCGCGCCTATTGGGATGCCGGCATCCGCCACATCGTGGCGCTGCGCGGCGACCCGCCCTCGGGCATGGGCGGCAAGTACACGCCCCATCCCGGCGGCTATGCCAACGCGGCCGAACTGGTCGCGGGCCTGAAGAAGATCGCGCCGTTCCAGATCAGCGTCGCGGCCTATCCGGAGAAGCATCCCGATTCGCCGGACGAGCAGGCCGATCTCGAGAACCTGAAGCGCAAGGTCGATGCCGGCGCCGACCGCTGCATCACGCAGTTCTTCTTCGAGGCCGACGACTTCCTGCGCTTCCGCGACCGCGCCGCCGCGACCGGCATCGCCGCGCCGATCGTGCCGGGCGTCATGCCGGTCTCGAACTACCAGTCGGTGGCGCGCATCGCCGGCCTGTGCGGCTCCCGGGTACCGCCCTGGATGGCCGAACTGTTCGACGGCCTCGACGACGACGTCGAGACCCGGCGCATGATCGCGGCCACCGTCGCGGGCGACCTTTGCCGCCGCCTGCGCAGCGAGGGCGTCGACCAGTTCCACTTCTACACGCTGAACCGCGCCGATCTCACTTTCGCGATCTGCCATCTGTTGGGCGTGCGCCCCGCGCGCGCCGGAGGAGCGTCATGACCAGCCGCATGGAAAAGGCCGAACAGCTGCGCGCCATCGCGCAGGAGCGCATCCTGGTGAAGGACGGGCCCTACGGCTCGATGATCCAGACCTACAAGCTCGACGAGGCGGGCTATCGCGGCGGCCGCAGCTTCGACTACGACCAGAAGGGCAACAACGACCTCCTGAACCTCACCCGTCCCGACGTCGTGAGCGAGATCTGCAACGCCTACATCGACGCCGGCGCCGATATCCTGGCGACCAACACCTTCAACGCCAACGCCATCAGCCTCAGCGACTACGGCATCGCCGGCATGGCGCGCGAGATCAACATGGCGGCAGCCAGGCTCACCCGCGCCTGCGCCGACGCGGCGACGGCAAAGAACCCGGACAAGCCGCGCTTCGTGGCGGGCGCGCTCGGCCCCACCAACAAGACGCTGTCGGTGTCGCCCAACGTCAACGATCCGGGCTACCGCGCCGTCTCCTTCGACGAGATGAAGGGCGTCTACCGCGAGCAGGTCGAGGGGCTGCTGGATGGCGGCGTCGATTTCATCCTGATCGAGACCGTGTTCGACACGCTGAACGCCAAGGCCGCGATCGTCGCCGTCGACGAGGCGGGCGAGGCCCGCGACGAGGAGATCCCCGTCATGGTCTCCATGACGCTGACCGACCTCGCCGGCCGCAACCTTTCCGGCCAGACCGTCGAGGCGTTCTGGCATTCGGTGCGCCACGCCAGGCCGCTCACGATGGGGCTCAACTGCAGCTTCGGCGCGACCGAACTGCACCCGTACGTGAATGCACTCAACCCGCAGGTCGACAGCCTGCTCTGCATCTATCCCAACGCCGGCCTGCCCAACGAGCTCGGCGCCTACGACGAGCCGCCGGAGATGACGGCCAAGCTGGTCCGGGGCTGGGCCGAGAACGGCTGGCTGAACGTGGTCGGCGGCTGCTGCGGCACCACACCGGCGCACATCAAGGCGATCGCCGAGGCGGTGAAGGGCGTCAAGCCGCGGCGCTGGCACGCCCTGCCCCCCGCCCTGCGTCTTTCCGGCATGGAAGCGGCAAGTTTCTTCTGAGTTCCGAGTATTGTCATGACCGAGCAGAGAGCCACCTTCATCAATATCGGCGAGCGGACCAACGTCACCGGCTCGGCGAAGTTCAAGAAACTGATCCTGGAGGGCGACTACGCGGCCGCTCTCGAGGTCGCGCGCCAGCAGGTCGAGAGCGGCGCGCAGATCATCGACGTCAACATGGACGAAGGCCTGCTCGACGCCGAGAAGGCGATGGACACGTTCCTGAAGCTGATCGCGTCGGAGCCCGACATCGCCAAGGTGCCGGTCATGATCGACAGCTCCAAGTGGAGCGTGATCGAAGCGGGACTGAAGTGCGTCGCCGGCAAGTCGATCGTGAACTCGATCTCCATGAAGGAAGGCGTCGAGCCCTTCATCGCCCAGGCCCGCAAGGTGCGCCGCTACGGCGCCGCCGTCGTGGTGATGGCCTTCGACGAGAAGGGCCAGGCCGACACGAAGGAGCGCAAGGTCGAGATCTGCTGCCGCGCCTACGACATCCTGGTGAACAAGGTCGGTTTCCCGGCCGAGGACATCATCTTCGATCCCAACATCTTCGCCGTGGCGACGGGCATCGAGGAGCATAACAACTACGGCGTCGATTTCATCGAAGCCACGCGCGAGATCAAGCGGCGCTGCCCCGGCGCCAAGGTGTCCGGCGGCGTCTCCAACCTGTCCTTCGCCTTCCGCGGCAACGAGCCGGTGCGCAAGGCCATGCACTCCGTGTTCCTGTATCACGCCATCCAGGCCGGCATGGACATGGGCATCGTCAACGCCGGCCAGCTCGAGGTCTATGACCAGATCCCGCAGGAACTCCGCGACGCCTGCGAGGACGTCATCCTCAACCGCCGGCCGGACGCGACCGAGCGGCTGCTGGAGCTGGCGCCCAAGTACAAGGGCACGGGCGAGGTGGCCGGAACCCAGGACGCCGAGTGGCGCAGCTGGCCGGTGGCGAAGCGGCTGGAGCACGCGCTGGTCAAGGGCATCGACCAGTACGTCGTCGCCGACACCGAGGAGGCGCGCCAGCAGATCGCCCGCCCGATCGAGGTGATCGAAGGCCCGCTGATGGCCGGCATGAACGTGGTCGGCGACCTGTTCGGCGCCGGCAAGATGTTCCTGCCCCAGGTGGTGAAGAGCGCGCGCGTGATGAAGAAGGCGGTCGCTCACCTCCTCCCCTACATCGAGGCCGAGAAGACCGAGGGCGCCAAGGCCAAGGGCAGGATCGTCATGGCCACGGTCAAGGGCGACGTCCACGACATCGGCAAGAACATCGTCGGCGTCGTGCTCCAGTGCAACAACTTCGAGGTCATCGACCTCGGCGTCATGGTGCCGTTCCAGGAGATCCTGAAGTCGGCCAACGACAACAAGGCCGACATCATCGGCCTCAGCGGCCTGATCACGCCGTCGCTCGACGAGATGGTGACGGTGGCCGAGGAGATGACACGGCAGAACTTCAAGGTGCCGCTGCTGATCGGCGGCGCCACGACCTCCAAGGTCCACACCGCGTTGCGGATCGCGCCGCGCTATCACGGCACCACCGTGCACGTGCTCGACGCCTCGCGTGCGGTCGGCGTCTGCAGCGCGCTGGTGTCGGAGTCGGGCGACCAGGCCCAGGAATTCGCCGCCAGGGTCGCGGCCGAATACGAGGCGATCCGCATCGAGCGCGCGGGCGGCGGCAAGGAGAAGCTGGTGCCGCTCGCCCAGGCGCGCGCCAACGCCTTCAAGATCGACTGGAGCGCCTACACGCCGCCCAAGCCGGCCGTGTCCGGCGTGCGCGTCTTCGCCGAATATCCGCTGCACGAACTCGTCGAACGCATCGACTGGACTCCCTTCTTCCGCGCCTGGGAGCTCGCCGGCACCTATCCCGAGATCCTCGACGACAAGGTCGTGGGCCAGAGCGCCCGGAAGCTCCATGCCGACGCGCGCAAGATGCTGGAGCGCATCGTGCGCGAGAAATGGCTGACGGCGAAGGGCGTCGCCGCCTTCTGGCCGTGCCGCCGCGAGGGCGACGACGTCGTGCTGTTCGAGGACGAGACCTTCAGCAAGGAGATCTCGCGTCTCTACTTCCTGCGCCAGCAGATCGAGAAGCGCGCGCCGCGGGCCAACATGTGCCTGGCGGATTTCATCTCGCCCAAGGCGGACTGGATCGGCGGCTTCGCTGTCACGGCGGGCCACGGCATCGAGGCGCATCTGGCGCGCTTCAAGGCCGACAGCGACGACTATTCGGAGATCCTGCTCAAGGCGCTGGCCGACCGCCTCGCCGAGGCCTTCTCCGAGCGCCTGCACGAGCGCGTGCGCAAGACGCTGTGGGGCTACGCGCCCGACGAGGCGCTCTCCAACGACGAGCTGATCCGCGAGAAGTATCGCGGCATCCGGCCGGCGCCGGGCTATCCCGCCTGCCCCGACCACAGCCAGAAGCCCGAGCTGTTCCGTCTCCTCAATGCCGGACAGAACGCCGGCATGAGCCTGACCGAGAGCTTCGCCATGCTGCCGACGGCCGCGGTCTCCGGCTACTACTTTGCCCATCCCGAGGCGCAGTATTTCGGCGTCGCCCGCATCGGCCGCGACCAGGTCGAGGATTACGCCCGGCGCCGCGGCATCCCGGTCGAGCAGGCGGAGAAGTATCTCCGCGCAAACATCGGGTACTAGCCTGCGCGCGGCCCGCGTCTCCGCCCGTCCGCGTCCGATGCGGGCCGGGCGGCGCGCGGTCCGATGAGGTCATGACCTGCCTGCTCGTCCTCGCCGTCGGCATCGTCGCCGGCAGCCTGCCGATGCCGCGCGCCTGCTCGACGGCGTCAGGGTGATTTCCGGCCTGTCCCGGATCATTGCCGCGCTGCGGTAGGACGGTCTCCCGCAGCCTTGGGGATCGCGATAGCATGAACTCCAGAAACAGGGAGGATCGCATGCTGGCCAACACCACCCGGACTCTCACCGAAGCGCAGCGCGAGCAGTGGGCCGTCGATGGCTACCTGCAGATCGCGGGCGCGCTGTCACCGGCCGAAGTCGCGTTCTTCTCCGAGCTGCTCGACGAGGTGCGCACCAAGCCGGGCTACGAGCCCGCGCCGACGGAGCTGCCGCGTGGACACTACGCCTGGAAGCTGCCCGACCAGAACAAGGACGCCTTCATGGATCGGCGCGACCTGCTGCCGCACCACCAGGCCTTCATCGACCTGATCGACCGGCCGGCGGTCTTCGACCTGATCCTCGATCTGATGGGGCCCTATATCCAATTCTCGATGAGCCAGGCGATCATCCGCGCCTCGACCGACACTTTCCCGGGCTACATCCACACCGACGGCGGGGAGGCGCAGAAGACCATCCGCGTCAGCGAGACCAGCCGGCCGCTGGCGGTCAAGGTGATGTACCTGCTGACCGACGTGACCGAGCCGGACAGCGGCAACTTCACAGTCTTCCCTGGCAGCCACCTGCGGCCGTTCGCCGAGCGCGCCGAGCGCATTCCCAACCCGAAGACGCCGGGCGCCGTGCCGCTACTCGGCAAGGCGGGCGACGCCTATGTCTTCCCACACGCGATCTGGCACGGCCCCTCGCCCAACCATTCCGGCAAGGCGCGCAAGACCATCCTCTACAACTACTGCCAGATGTTCATGCGCGCCTACGACTACAGCGGACCGTACAAGGCGCTGTTCGAGCGCTGCACGCCGCGCCAGCGCCGCCTGCTCGGCGACCTCGGCCATGGCCCCGACTTCCGGCCGGGCGACTTCTTCTATGCGCCGCTCGACCAGGAAACGGTGATGAAGGGCGCGGCCTGAGCCGCGAGCCTCAGCGTCGAGCGCGTTAACGGCGTGCGCCTCCTGGGACGCATCGACCCTGAGCGCCTTCTCGAGCATCCGAGCTATTTCTGCGCAGCCTCCAGCGCGCAGCCAGCGGCGGCGC
>JAFEFG010000181.1 GCA_018240685.1 Pseudomonadota bacterium
ACCGGGCAGCAGGTCGATCGCGATCTCCCGGCCCTCACGCCAATAGGACGACACCTGGAGGATCGCCGGCCCCGAAAGCCCCCGATGGGTGAACAGCATGGCCTCGCGGAAGGAGGCGCGGCCGCACCGCGCTACCACGTCCAGCGACACGCCGCTCAGCTCCGGCGCGGTCCCGAGCGTCAGGGGCACCAGCGCCGGCCGAGTCTCGGTGACGGCGAGCCCGAAGCGCCGTGCCACGTCATGCGCGAAACCGGTGGCGCCCATCTTGGGGATCGAGAGCCCGCCCGTCGCCAGGACGACCGCAGAGGACTGGAAGTCGCCCCTGTCGGCGTGGACGGAAAAGCGGTCGGACTTCTCGATCGCCGTGATGCGGTGCCCGGTGCGCACATCGACTCCGGCCGCCGCACATTCCGCCAGCAGCATCGCCACGATCTGCCGCGCCGAGCCGTCGCAGAAGAGCTGGCCCAGGGTCTTCTCGTGCCAGGCGATCCGGTGCCGGTCGACCAGGGCGATGAAATCGTGCTGCGTGTAGCGGGCCAGCGCCGACTTGCAGAAATGCGGATTGGCCGAGAGATAGGCCTCGGGCCGCGCCTCGAGGTTGGTGAAGTTGCAGCGCCCGCCGCCCGAGATCAGGATCTTCTTGCCGACCTTCTCGGCATGATCGAGCACCAGCACCCGCCGCCCGCGCTGGCCCGCGCGCAGGGCGCACATGAGACCGGCGGCGCCGCCGCCAACCACGACGACATCGAAGACGCCGCCGCTCACGCCAGCGCAGTTCTCACGAGCCAGAGCGCCAGGGCGAGACCGGCCAGCGCGCCGAACACGGAAGCGAGGACATAGACGGTCGCCAGCCCCTGGTTGCCGCGTTCCCACAGCAGGATCGTGTCGAGGGAGAAGGCCGAGAAGGTGGTGAAGCCGCCCATGACCCCGGTCGCCAGGAAGAGCCGGACATGCCCGGTCGCATTGCCCTTGAGCGCGAACCAGCCGGCAATCACGCCCATCACGAACGAGCCCAGAATGTTGATCACCAGCGTGTTGTAGGGGAACGCCGTTCCCAGCAGCCGCGCAACGCCGATGTTGAAGCCATGCCGGATCGACCCGCCGATGCCCGCGCCCACGAACACGATGACATAGCCCAACATCAGGATTCCCCCTGTTTGCCGCCGAAGCGCCGCCGAAAGTCGGGCAGCGCGTTCTTATAGGGCAGCGCGGTCGCCTCGTAGACCCCGCGCGCGATCGCCCGGGCGAGGCAGTCGGCCGCAGCGGCGCCGAGTTCGGTCAGGGCCGGCGGCTCGCCGGCCGGGCCGAGCGAGGATGCCGCGCGGGCCGTCGCAACCGCAAAGACCGTATCGCCGTCGTTGGGCGCATGCGCCGGCCGCAGGGCACGGCCGAGCCCGTCGTTGGCCATGATCGCAAGCCGCTTGCACTCGGCTTTGGTGAGCTTCGCATCGGTGGCGACCAGGGCGATGGTCGTGGCCGAGGCCGGTGCGGGCTGCCCCTTGAACCGGGGTGCCAGCGCCTCCTCGACGATCGCCGCCGGCCAGCCGCGGCCGCCGAATTCGCCTTCGCGCTCGTAGGGCCCGGCCCAGAAGTACGGGCCGTTGCCGATCGTCGCCGATCCGATCGCGTTCACGGCAGCCAGCGCCCCGACGACGAAGCCGCGCGCCGTGCGCATGCTGGCCGAGCCCAGCCCGCCCTTGAGGTTCACCGTGGTCGCGCCGTATCCCGCACCGACCGTGCCGAGGGCGAAGTCCGCCGAGGCCGCGAGCGCCGCCTCGCGCCCCAGTTCCCAATAGGGCGGACGGCGCTTCAGCGGTTCCTTGATCCAGTCCTTCCTGCCGCCGTTCGTGAGGTCGAACAGGATCGCCTGCACGGCGACCGGCAGGGTGATGCCGCCGAAGGTGGCGCCCTTGCCCTGTGCACACAGGACCGCGGTGGCACCGCCCGCCGCGTCGAGCCCGTAGAGCGAGCCGCCGGAGAGGACGACCGCGTCGATGGCGCCGCGGGTCATCTCGGGTTCGAGCAAGGTGACCGCGCGCGACCCCGGCGCACCGCCCAGCGTCGCCACCGCCGCCACGACGCTCCGCTCGAAGACGGCAACCGTGACGCCCGTGGCCGCGCGGACATCCTGGGCGTTGCCGACCAGCACGCCCGGCACGTCCGTGACCAGGTTCCTCATGTCAGGAATTCGCCGCCATTCACATGGATGGTCTGGCCGGTGATGAAGGTGCCCTCGGGCCCGACCAGCAGGCGCACCATGGCCGCGATCTCCTCGACCGTGCCGAAGCGCTTGAGGGGGATCGGGCGATTGACGCGGCTGGCCGGCGAGGGCCCCGAGGAGGCACCGCGCGCGGTGTCGATGGCGCCCGGCGCGATGGCGTTGCAGGTGATGCGATGCGGCGCCAGTTCGACGGCGAGCGCGCGCATCAGGCCCTCGAGCCCCGCCTTGGACGCCGACACGTGGCAACGGTTCGGCGTGCCGACATGGGTCGAGATGCCGGACAGGGCAATGAAGGCACCGCCCTGCCCCTTGGCGATCATCTGCGGCACGAAGGCCTTGCCCAGCAGGAAAGCGCCGTCGAGTGCCACCGACAGGATCTCCCGCCATTCCTCGAACGACATGTCGACGAAGGCGGTCTGGCGGCGCAGCCCGGCGTTGCTGACCAGGATGTCGACGCCTCCCATCGCCTCGCCCTGTGCGGCCAGCCGCGGCACGACCGCCGGATCGGAGACGTCGCCCATCGCCGCGACGGCCTTGCCGCCCGCAGCGACGATCTCTCCCACCACCGTATCGACGGCCGCCTTGTCGCTGCGCCCGTTCACCAGAACCGTGGCGCCGTCCCGCGCCAGTGCATGAGCGATACCACGGCCGATGTTCTTTCCGGCGCCCGTTACCAGCGCCACTCTGCCTTGCAAGGGAGGGGACATGCGATCTCCGGATTGAAGATCGGCACCCTACAACCCGACGACTTTTCGTCAAATCACGCCGTCCGCCCGGCGCCTGCGCGGCTGACGCCACGAGCGCCGGGACGACCGTCGAAACGAAAGTCATCGCGCCTTGGCGAAGATCGACCGACAGGACCGCGCGCCACGCTGTGCCGACGCGGGCTGCCCGCCCCCAATGCGGAGGGCGGGAGCGATCGGACCGCTGTCAGCTCGCGACGATATAGGCCCGCAGCGCCTCGGTCTCGACCTCCGCCTCGACCAGGCGCGCCTTCACCACGTCGCCGATCGAGACCAGGCCCAGGAGCTCGCCATGCCGCACCACGGGGACATGGCGAAAGCGGCCGCGTGTCATGGCGGCCATGACCTCGTCGATCGAATCGTCGGGATCGCAGGTGACGACGGCGCCGGTCATGATCTCCCGCGCGCGCAGGTCGAGGGCGGCGGCGCCGCGCTCGGACAGGACACGCACGAGATCGCGCTCGGAGACCACGCCGATCACGGTGTCGGCGTCCTCGAGCACCAGCACCGCGCCGATGCGGCGCGCAGAGAGTTCCTGCGCCACCTGGGCGACGGTGGTGTCGGGCGTCACGGTGAAAACAAAGTTTCCCTTCTGGGCAAGAATGTCGGAGACGAACATCGTTTCCCCCTTTCCGATAGACATCGGCAAAACGCGAACGCTATGGCGCCGGGAGAGGTTGCGGGCGATAAGGGCCCTATGGATGATTCCCGCTCAGCTCTGGTGCTCTTCTCAGGCGGCCAGGATTCTACCACCTGTCTGGCCTGGGCGCTCAACCGATTTCGGCATGTCGAGACCGTCGCTTTCGACTACCGCCAGCGTCACAGAATCGAGCTCGACCAACGGCTTGTGGTGCTCGACGAGATCCGGGCGCGTTTTCCCCAATGGGCCGAGCGGCTGGGCGAGGATCATTTCGTCGACATGGCGGTGCTGGGCCAGATCAGCGAGACGTCGCTGACGCGCGAGGTCGCCTTCACGATGGAACAGGACGGGCTTCCCAACACCTTCGTGCCCGGACGCAATCTCCTGTTCTTCACCTTCGCCGCGGCGATCGCCTGGCGGCGCAACATCCGCAACCTCGTCGGCGGCATGTGCGAGACCGACTATTCCGGCTACCCCGACTGCCGCGACAACACCATCAAGGCACTGCAGGTCACGATCAATCTCGGCATGGATCGCAGCTTCGTGCTGCACACGCCGCTGATGTGGCTCGACAAGGCCGAGACCTGGGCGCTGGCGCAGGAGCTGGGCGGCGAGCCTCTCGTGGAGACCATCCGCGAGCATACGCACACCTGCTACCGCAACGAGCGCGACCAGAAGCACGACTGGGGTTACGGCTGCGGCGAATGCCCCGCCTGCGTCCTGCGCAAGCGCGGCTTCGAGAACTGGAAGGCGGCCGCCCCCTAGAGCCGCGGCGGACACAGTCGGATACAATACATCCGTGATATCCCGGGCTTCGCTCTTGATCGTCGCCGTCAAAGGGCAGGATACCTGCCCTCGAGAAATGAGGTGGTCGAAATGCTGCGCACGCTGATGGCAACTCTCTCGCTGATCGCGATGGCCACCAATACGGCCCTCGCCTGCACGGCCGTCGACATCGTCGCCGCCGACAAGACCGTGGTCGCCGGCCGGACGATGGAATGGGCCTTCGACATGAAGTGGACCCTCGTGAGCCAGCCGAAGGGCACCGAGATCGCCCTGCCCGCGCCCAAGGAGACGGGCCTGCCCACGCACAAGGTGACCACCAGGTTCTCGGTGGTCGGCGTCAGCGCCAACATCATTCCCGGCGGCGCCATCCTCGAAGGGCAGAACTCGGCGGGCCTCGGCATGAGCGGCAACTTCCTGCCGGGCTTCACCGAGTACCAGAAGGTGACGCCACAGGACAAAAGCTACGTCGAGATCCTGAAGTTCGGTTCGTGGGCGCTGGGCAGCTTCGCCACCGTGGCCGAACTGCGCGACGCACTGAAGACCACCAAGGTCTGGTCCGACGCTTCCCTTCCCACCGGCCCGACGCCGGCGACGCTCCACTTCGTCTTCAACGACCGCAGCGGCAAGGGCATCGTGGTCGAGTACGTGAAGGGCGAGGTGCAGATCCACGACAACGTGGCGCACGTGCTGACCAACGCGCCGACCTACGACTGGCACCTCGACAATGTCAGGAACTACCTCAATCTCGACACCGTCGGCCCGAGCAGCCGCCAGATCGGCAGCGTCAATGTGACGTCGCTGGGCGCCGGCGGCGGGCTGGTCGGCCTGCCGGGCGACTACACGCCACCGTCGCGCTTCGTGCGCGCCGCCTTCCTGCGCCACGGCGTCACCGAGCCGAAGACGGCCGACGAGGCGGTCCAGGCGATCGGCCACGTCCTCAACACGGTCGACATCCCGATCGGCGCCGCCCAGTTCGACGAAGGCAAGGGCAAGCTGGGCTCCGACTATACGCAGTGGATCGTGATCAAGGACCTCACCCACAACCGGCTGATGATCGCCGACTACAATCATCGCCTGAACTATCTGGCCATCGATCTCGATCCGATCTTCGCGCAGGACAAGCCGGGCGCGAAGCTGGTCAGCGACCTGCCCTATCCGCAGTCCAAGGCGGGCGCCGCCGTCCTTCAGCCCTGAGCGCCGTCGGCGGCCGCACACCTGGATGCCTACCCGGTATGCGGTCGCGCGGCGCAGGAAGCGCTTGCGCCGCAACCTCGGAAGGATTCTAAATCGCCCCGCGCCGCATACGGTGTGGCGAAGGGGAGAAGTGCGATGATCAAGTCCGTTCTGGCCGTGTCCGAAGGCGGCCCCGATGCCACCATGTCCTTCAGCCTGGCCGGACGCATCGCTGGCGAGTTCGGCGGAACGGTCGATGCACTGCACCTGCCTGCGGGCCTGTCCGGCGATATGGCCTCCGGCCTGGCGATGAGCGGCGAGGCGATGCCCGTCCTGATGGACATGGACGACGAGCGGCAGGAACAGCGCAGGAAGGAGAGCGAGCGCGCCTTCAAGCAGGTGCTGGGCGGCCTGGCGGGCGCGACCTTCACCGCGGCCGAGACGGCGACGCTCGATTCGATGGTGGCGATGGGCCGCTGCTCGGACATCCTGGTCATCGGCCGGCCCGGCGCCGATCCCGACAACGTCGCGCCTGCGACCGTCGAAGCGGCGCTCTACGAGTGCGCGCGCGCCGTGATGGTGGCGCCGCCGACGGCCGGCAGCGGCCCCTTCAACTCCGTGGTCGTCGCCTGGAACGGCAGTTTCCAGGCCGCGCGCGCCCTCGAATACGCCCTGCCGTTCCTGATCAAGGCGGCGAAGGTGACGCTGCTGGTCGTCGGCACCAAGCCGGACGAGGTCGGAGCGCCCTATCTGGCGCGCAACCTCGGCCGCCACGGCATCAAGGCGACGATCGACGCCATCGATCCCGGCGCCGTCTCGGGCCGTGCCCGCGGCCGCGCGCTGCTGGGCTATACGCACGACAAGGGCGCCGATCTGCTGGTCATGGGCGCCTATGGCCGCGGCCAGGTGTTGACCTTCCTCGGTCTCGGCGGCGCCACCGGCAAGGTGATCTCGTCCTGCCGGGTGCCGCTCCTGATGGCCCACTAGGGCTGCGGGCCCAGGAACCGGAACGGCGCCGCCTCCCGGAAGTGGGAAACGGCGTTGCCGGCGAACACGTTGCGCTGCTCCTTGCCGAGATCGAGCTTCATGACCTTGCCGCTCGTCGGCGAGAAGTCGATGTCCTTGAGATCGACCCAGAAGGTGTTCGGCGTCAGCGCCGATTCGAAGAAGTAGAGCCGGCGCTTGTGGTCGGCGACCGTCCGCCAGCGGGTC
>JAFEFG010000182.1 GCA_018240685.1 Pseudomonadota bacterium
TGAACGTTGAACGAATCCGGCCTGGTCGCCGCATAGACGAGGATACCGGCGACAACGACCGCAACCATGGCGGCAAGGATGACGACAATCCTCAGCATCGGCCCTCAGCGAACAACACTTAACGTGTTGGTTAACTTTTAGGAAATCCGATCCCGCCCTGTCAACCGCACCGGGAAGGCCCCAGGAACTTTTCATGCCGGACATGACGGCCGGCCGGCGGGAGACACTGGAACGAGCTACCAGATGCGGGGGAACACACGGCGGATCCCCATTAAATAAATGGCCGGAAAATGGAACCGCGCGGACAAGCATCGAGATCTTGTATGCAGGGAAGGACATCGGCTCCCAGCATAGGCTCAATCCGCACGAGGATCCGATTCCGGTCGTCAACGGGGCGGGAAGCGCCGCAGCGGGTCCGGCCCGACGGCCTGGACGCGTATCCTGCGCGTCGATGCGATTCCAAGAGCGCGCACGATGCGCGCGCCCTCGGAGCTAGGCGAGCGCGAAGCCCTTGTAGCCCTGAGCCACCACCTGCTCGCAGCGTTCGACATAGGCCGGGAAGCCGCCGATATAGGGCATGAACACGCGCGGCTTGCCCGGAATGTTGGCGCCCACGTACCAGGAGCTGCAGGTCGAGCGCAGCGTGATGTTGGCCGAGCGACCGACCTCGCCCGCCCACGCCTCTTCGGCCTGCGGCAGCGGCTCGATCACCGTGCGGCCCTGGGCACGCATGGCCTCCAGGCAGTCGGCGATCCATTCGACATGCTGTTCGATCGACGGAAGCATGTTCGTGAGCACCGAGGGGCTGCCGGGCCCCGTGATGGTGAAGAGGTTGGGGAAGCCCACGACGGTAAGGCCGAGATAGGTGCGCGGTCCCTCGCGCCACTTGTCCTTGAGCGCGACACCGCCGCGGCCGCGGAAATCGACCTTGAGCAACGCGCCGGTCATGGCATCGAAGCCGGTGGCAAGGACCAGGCAATCGAACGCATAGTCCCGGCCCTTCGCGCGCAGGCCGGTGGCCGTGACGCGCTCGATCGGCTCGTCGCTGATATCGACCAGCGTGACGTTCGGCCGGTTGAAGGTTTCCCAATAGCCGGTGTCCACGCACAGCCGCTTGCAGCCGATGATGTTCCTGGGCGACAGGATCTCGGCGACCTCGGGATCCTTCACCACCTCGCGGATCTTGGCCTTCACGAAGTCGGCGGCGGTCTTGTTCGAGTCGTCGTTCAGCAACAAATCGGAGAAGGACGCCATGAAGCCCAGGCCGCCATAGGCCCAGCGCTGCTCGAAGACCTTCCGCCGCTCCGCCTCCGGCGTCTCGATCGCCGAAGCGTAGTTGATGTCGAAGTCGATGCCCGCGGGCTTGGTCTTGGCGCGTCGGCGCAGCTCGGGATAGCTGGCCTTCACCTGCCGCACCTGGTCGGGATCGAGCGGCTGGTTGTGCGCCGGCACGGTGTAGTTGGCGGTGCGCTGGAACACCGTGAGGTGCCGGGCCTGGCCGGCGATGATCGGGATCGACTGGATGGCCGACGAACCGGTGCCGATCACCCCCACCGTCTTGCCGGTGAAGTCGACGCCCTCATGCGGCCAGTTGCCGGTGTGGTAGACGGGGCCCTTGAAGTCCTCGAGGCCGGGGATCTTGGGCGTGTTGGGCGAGGACAGGCAGCCCATGGCCGTGATGACGAAGCGCCCCACGAAGCGCTCGCCCTTCTCGGTCTCGACCGTCCAGCGGCTGGCGGCCTCGTCGAAAACGGCGCGCGAGACGCGGGTATCGAACTGGATGTCGCGCCTGAGATCGAAGCGGTCGGCGACATGGTTGGCGTAGCGCAGGATCTCGGGCTGGGTGGCGTAGCGCTCCGACCATTCCCACTCCTGCTCCAGTTCGGGCGAGAACTGGTAGGAATACTGCACGCTCTCGACGTCGCAGCGCGCGCCGGGATAGCGGTTCCAGTACCAGGTGCCGCCCACGCCGCTACCGGCCTCGAGCACGCGGGCGGAGAAGCCCTTCTGGCGCAGGCGATGGAGCATGTACATGCCGGCGAAGCCGGCGCCGATGATCAATGCGTCGAAGTTCGTTGGCATGCTTTATTCGATACTGGCCGTTCGCTGCGCGCAAGCCGGCTCTTGCCCCAGCCCCACCGCCACGCGAGATTGCGGCATGGCTGTTTCTCCCATCGGTACGTCGCCGAAGCGGCGCGAGGATGCGCGCTTCGTCACCGGGCAGGGATTGTATCTCGACGATCTGCGCGTCGACGGCCTCGTTCACGCCATTGTCCTGCGGTCGCCTCATGCGCATGCGCTGATCCGCTCGATCGACGCATCCGCGGCGCTGCGGATGCCCGGCGTCCTGGCCGTACTGACCGCGGCGGACGCTGCAGCCGACGGACTGAGGCCGCTGCGCCCCTATGTCGAGGCCAACGTCCAGACCGGGGAGCCTTTCGCCTTCGCCCCGCAGCCGCTGCTGGCAACGGACAAGGTCCGGCATGTCGGAGAGGCGGTGGCGCTGATCGTCGCCGAAACGCAGTCCCAGGCGCTGGATGCCGCCGACCTGATCGCCGTCGACTATGCGCCGCTGCCGTCCGTGACGACGATCGAGGCGGCGCGCACCGCCGGCGCACCGCAGCTCAGCGTGGAAGTACCGGGCAATGTCTGCTTCGACTGGCGCACCGGCGACTGGGCCGGCGCCGAAGCGGCGTTGCGGAAGGCGGCGCATGTCGTGTCGCTCGCGCTCGACAATCATCGCATCGCCATGAACCCGATGGAGCCGCGCGGCTGCATCGGCCGCTTCGATCCGGCCACGGGACGCTACACGCTCCATGTCTCGAGCCAAAACATCCACAACAACCGCAATCATGTGGCGCGCGCCCTCGGCGTCGAACCGGATGCCGTCCGCTTCGTCGCGCCGGACGTCGGCGGCGGCTTCGGCGCCAAGAACTTCGCCTATGTCGAGCACGCGCTGATCCCATGGGCGGCACGCCGCGTCGGCCGGCCGGTCAAGTGGATCGCGAGCCGCAGCGAGGTATTGCTGAGCGACCACGCCGCGCGCGACATGGAGGCCGAGGCGACGCTGGCACTGGACGCATCGGGCAGGTTCCTGGCGCTGAAGGTGAACGGCGCCTTCGACCTCGGTGCCTACATGGCGGGCGCCGGAGGCGGTGTGCCGACGTTTCAGTACCTCCACCTGCAGGGCACCGTGTACCGCATTCCCGTCATCGCCCTCGGGATCGCCGCCGTGGTCACCAACAAGGTGCCGATCGGCGTGACGCGCGGCCCCGGCTTCGCCGAGACGGTGAACATCCTGGAACGGCTGATCGACGCCGCCGCCACGCAAACGGGCCTCGACCGCGTCGAGCTGAGACGGATCAACATGGTGCCGCCCGAGGCCATGCCGATGACCAATGCGTTCGGCTTCGCGGTCGACAGCGGCCACTTCGCCGAAACGCTGGCCCGCGCGCTCGACCATGCCGATGCCGCGGGCTTCACCGACCGGCGGCGCGACAGCGAGGCCCGCGGCCGCCTGCGCGGCCTGGGCTTCGCCTATCACATCAAGGGCACGGGCGGTCCGCCGGAGGAGAATGTCGAGGTTCGCTTCGAGGCGGACGGCTCGGTGTCGCTGATCACCGGCACGCAGCATATCGGCCAGGGCCACGAAACGACCTTCCCGCAAATCCTCTGCACGCGGCTCGGCCTCGCCAACGAACTGGTCCGGCTGCGCCAGGGCGATACCGACCTGATCGCCTCGGGCGGCGGCCATGGCAGCTCGCGCGCGACCTACATGGGCGGGACCGCGCTGTGGCGGGCCTCGGACGAGATCATCGAGAAAGGAAAAGCGCTCGCCGCCGAAGCGCTGGAAGCGGCCGACGCCGACATCGTCTTCGTCGACGGACGTTTCGCCGTCTCCGGCACCGACCGCACCATCGGCCTGCTCGACGTGGCCGCCCTCGGACGCGAAAAAGGCCGGCCCCTCGACACCTATCATTTGTGGAAGCGTGAGCAGATGACCTTTCCCAATGGCGCGCATGTCGTCGAAGTCGAGATCGACCGCGACACCGGCGCGGCGGCACTGGTGCGCTACGCCGCGGTCGACGACTATGGCGTCCTGGTCAATCCCATGATCGCCACCGGCCAGGCGCATGGCGCGATGGCCCAGGGTGCCGGGCAAGCGCTCATGGAACATGCCGCCTACGACCCGAAGTCGGGCCAGATGCTTGCGGCGTCCTTCATGGACTATGCCCTGCCGCGGGCGGACGAGCTGCCGTCGTTCGATCTCGCCTTCAACCCGACGCGCTGCACCACCAATCCGCTCGGCGTGAAGGGCTGCGGCGAAGCCGGCGCGATCGCCGCCTTTCCCGCCATCGCCAACGCCATTCTCGACGCATTGTCGTCGCTGGGCGTGAAGAATTTCGACGGACCCGCCACGCCCGCACGCCTGTGGCAAGCGATGGAGGCCGCACGATGAAACGCCAGGCGCCGGCGGCGGCGCGCAATCGGCAGCCGATCCTGGACGTGCTGCAGGCCGAGCTTCCCGCGACAGGGCTCGTGCTGGAAATCGCCAGCGGCACCGGCGAGCACACCGCGCACTTCGCCGCCGCGCTTCCGGATCTCGTCTTCCAGCCCAGCGACCCCGACCCGCAGGCGCGCGCCAGCATTGATGCCTGGAGCCGCGAGCTCGGCCTCGGCAACGTGCGGGAGGCGCTGGCACTCGATGCGGCGGACGCGGACTGGCCGATCGAGGCCGCCAACGCGATCGTCTGCATCAACATGGTGCATATCTCGCCGTGGGGTGCGACCGTGGGACTCTTCACGGGCGCGGCCCGGCGGCTGGCCCCTGCGGGGCTGCTCTATCTTTACGGCCCCTATCATCGCGGCGGCCGACCGACCGCTCCCGGCAACGAGGCCTTCGACCGCGATCTGCGGCAGCGCAATCCTGCCTGGGGTGTGCGCCACCTCGAGGATATCTGCGCCCTTGGCGAAGCGCATGGCTTCGCGCCGCCGCGTGTCGTCGAGATGCCGGCCAATAACCTGTCGCTGCTGTTCAGGCCGCGCTGAGCGCCGATCAGTCGAGCCGCATCACCGGCTGGACGACATGCAGGTGGTTCTCGATGCCGCGCACGCCCGGAACCTTGCCGATGGCGATGAGATGGGCCTGCGCCGCGATCTCGCTGGGAACGCGACCCCAGAGGTGGACGATGCCGTCGCTCACCGCGACGTCGATGTCGTGGGGCACGGACCAGCTCTGGTTCCGCACCGCCGCCAGCACGTGCCGACGAAGCTCCTCGTCCGATGAGGGGAGCTGCTGCACCTCCGCCGCCGCTGCGGCGGGGGGCGCGAGGTGGGGCATGAGCGCACGCAGGAGGTCGATCCGGCTCACCATGCCGACGATGGCGTCGCCACTGCGCACTGGCAGACGCTTGATGCCGTTGCGGAGCATCAGTTCGGCAACATCGCCCAGCGGGGCGTTCTCATCGACGGTGATGACGTTCGTGGTCATCACGTCGACGACCCGATGAGAGTTGGCATGCACATAGGCCGCGGCAGTCCCGACATCCTCGGCGAGCCGGTGCAGCAGCGGCGGGGAGGATCCTCCCGCATCGGTCCCGGCGCGCCGGATGAGGTCGGCTTCGCTGACGATGCCAACCATGTGGCCGTCCGCGTCGACGACGGGCATGGCGCTGACGCCGCATTTGGTCAGGGCTTCGGCGGCCTCGAAGATCGAAGCGTCGGAAGTGACCGATACCACGCCACGGGACATCACATCCTTGGCACGCATGCGAACTCCTCCACCCTTGGCTGCCAACTGGGCACAGGATGGTCACAGCAGCCTTGAGGCAGATCAAGGCATTGGTCCGGCCTGCGATTCACCCTTTATTCAAGGAGGAATCAATGACAACCAATGAAATGTACTTTCTGATTCTGATCCTGGTGGCGTTCTGCGGCTTGGGAATATTTTTCGTCATCGAGACGATCATCTATCGTCGGTCGCTGCGGCGGATCGGCTATCTTCCCTACGAGGAGCCCCACGACGGGCAACACCACTGAGGGCAACTTCGGTAACACATATGACGGATCGCGTTCATTCGAGGCTGCGTATCGGCGCCCCTGCTGCGCGGGTCAGGGTCGGGGTGATGCTGGCGGTACTGCCGGCCTTCCTTTCCCTGGCACCGGTGGCCGGGGCTCAGGACGTCGTCAACGGCGAGGCACTGGCGAAACGCTGGTGCTCGAGCTGCCACATCGTGACCGCCACGGCCACGAAGGGAGAGGCGAACGGATTGCCAAGCTTCCCCATGCTGGCAGCGTCACCGAAGACGACGGAAGCATCCCTTCGGCACGCCATGACGGCGACCCATAGCCGTATGCCGGATCTGTCCCTGACAAAGCAGGAACAGGACAACCTGATCGCCTACATCCTCAGCCTGCGCCCGCGGTGAGCGGCGCAGGCCGGCATTCGGTCCGCTTCAGCCGTTGAGCTGCTGGAGGGCGAACTTGTCGGTGATGGTGATGGTGCGGCCGGCGGCGCCGAGCTTGATCAGCCCGTCGCGGACCATCTGCGTCAGCGTGCGCGACACCGTCTCGATGGTCAGCCCCAGATGGTCGGCGATGTCGGTG
>JAFEFG010000183.1 GCA_018240685.1 Pseudomonadota bacterium
CCTCAAACGGTTCGATTTGACTTGTCGGCATCAAAGTCTCCCGCTCGGCCAAGCTTTGCACCACCGACGCTCAAAGCCAAGACGTCGGCATCCGAACAAAACGCGTGCTGGGGTGCAAAATTGGCGGCTAGCTCTGCACCATGGAGCTGGAGCCGGTCGGGGCGGCGGTGAAGCTCTCTATCACCCATTCGATCGAGCGCGAGCCGTCGACGCTGATCACGGCCGTCTCGGGCGGCTGGCCGAAGATCCTCTCCAACCTCAAGTCGCTGCTGGAGACGGGCACCGTCGTCCCGCCCGCCCCCTATCCCGCGCAGGCCGCCTGAGCGGCGGAAGCCCACGATCCCTTGCCGCGTCGGACGGCAGGGGATCGCCCTTGTCCGACGCCGCGCGAGAGGGTGGTGGGCGACGCCCGTCAGTGAAGGGGCCTGTCACCGGTCTTCGGAACCGCGAGCCGGCGCAATCTCGGCAATCGTACTTCGTTTGCCGAGGTCTTGTTGTCGAACGATCGCGGCTTTCTGGCCGTCGCCTATTGGTCCTCGTCACCGGAGCGTCGCCATTCACGCTCGGTCGGCAGGCCGTCACGCACCTCGGCATGGGCGATCGCACTGGCGGGCGGCAGTTTCTTGCCGCTGAAGCGGATCGACAGGAAGCGGCCGTTGTCGGTTCGCAGGATCAGGTTGGCGCGGCCGAAAGCGTCCGCCAGCGCAGCCGGCTCCATGTGCACTTCTCCGGACGCGACGATCTCGCCGACCCTGACCAGATAGCCGTCGAATTCATAGTCGGCCCGGCCGAAGGACGTGCCATCGCTTTCGAGGACGCCGCTGCCGCGCAGCACGCCGAGATGGCGCATCAGGATTTCCGTCCGGGAGTCATGCAGTTGGCCTTTCCTTGATGAGGAGGGTGAACGACGAGGGAAATACGACGCGCCTCGATCGATGAGGCGCGAGCGGTGCAAGGGACGACGGAACAACGCCCGATTTTCAACGGGCCTTGCGACGGGAGGAGGGGGCGCCGCGTCGCCAGACATCGCGTGAACGACAAGACGGTCGTTCGCATGAGCATGATCCGAAGAGCGCGGTCACTAGTGCCAATAACATGGGCCTTGCCGGCGGCGCGCGCAATGAGCCCTTGCGGTCGCGCCGGGAAGAGCCCATATCAGCGCCGTCGATATACGGACTGACGACTTGGCTGCGCCCCGTGAGTTTGGCGCCCGCCTCTGACTTTGATCCCGAAAATATGCGCTTTCGACGGCCTGCCCCGCTTGGGCGGGCTAGCATGTCTATGTAGTGAAAGGGTTTTCCCATGATGACGGGAACCGTGAAGTGGTTCAATTCGACCAAGGGCTTCGGCTTCATTCAGCCTGACGACGGCGGCAAGGATGCCTTCGTGCATATCAGCGCTGTCGAGCGGGCCGGCATTGGCCATCTGGTCGAAGGCCAGAAGATCCAGTTCGAGCTCGTCTCGGACCGCCGCACCGGCAAGGTGTCGGCCGACAACCTGAAGCAGGTCGACTAACCAACGCCGACGCCGCGCCGGCATCGTCTCGACGATCGTGCCGCGCGATGCTCGCTCCATCGCAGGTCCCTGACCCGCGATCTCCCTGAGCTTCCAACCGCGGATGTACCGGTGGGAGCGGCAGGAAGAGGAAGGCCCCGTGGCGCAAGCCGGGGGCCTTTTGCGTTGTATGGCCTCTTTTCCCTCCGCCGACGCCCCGGCCTCAGGCGAAGCGCCGTGCACCGGCGACGCACAGCACGACCACGGCCGTCGACGCGATCATGGTCCAGGCGATCGGCTCGTGGAGGAACACGGCGGCCAGGACAAGTGCGAAGAAGGGCTGCAGGAGCTGCAGCTGGCCGACGCTTGCGATGCCGCCGAGGGCGAGGCCGCGGTACCAGAAGATGAATCCGACCAGCATGCTGAAGACGGACACATAGGCGAGGCCGATCCAGGCCGGCGTGCCGATGCGGCTCCACCCGTCGGGCCAGGCGAACAGGGCGATCGCGAGCATCACCGGAAACGACAGCAGCAGCGCCCACGAGATGACCTGCCAGCCGCCCAGCCGGCGCGACAGCGTGGCGCCCTCGGCATAGCCCAGCCCGCACAGCAGGATGGCGGCGATCATCAGGAGATCGCCCGCGGCCGATCCGCCGCCGCTTCGCGACAGCGCGAATCCCGCGACCGTCGCCGCACCCAGGATCGAGAACAGCCAGAAGGCCGGCTTCGGCCGTTCGCCGCCGCGCAGGACGCCGAACAAGGCGGTGGCGAGCGGCAGCAGGCCGATGAAGACGATCGAATGCGCCGCCGTGATGTGCCGCAGCGCCAGTCCGGTCAGCAGCGGAAAGCCGACCACCACGCCCAGCGCCACGATCGCGAGCGGGAAGAGGTCGCGGCGCGCGGGCCGCGCCGGCCGCAACGCGAGCAGGAAGAGCGCGCCCAGCCCCGCGGCGATCGCCGCGCGCGCGGCGGTGAGGAACGTGGGCGAGAAGTCCGCGACGGCGGCGCGCGTGGCCGGCAGCGATCCGCTGAAGATGATGACGCCCAGAAGGCCGCTGCCCCAGCCCGCGGTTGTCCGCTCCATGTGCCCCGTTCCCTTACGCTCGCGTTTCGCCTGCTGCAGTAGCGGTCGACGGCTGGCGGGGACAGGAACGATCCGATACAATTTTGGCAAAGTGTATGGGTAAAGGAGTCCATACAGTGTGCGGAGCCTGATCGTGCGGGAGGGAGAGACGACACGGACGGAGGCGCTGGTCGGCGCCATCCGCGCCAGGATCGCGAACCGCGCGCTCGGTCCGGGCGACCGCCTGCCGTCGATCCGCCGGTTTGCCGAGACCATGAGGGTCTCGCCCTCCACCGTGGTCGAGGCCTACGACCGGCTGGAAGCCGACGGCGTCATCCGGGCACGGCGCGGCGCCGGCTTCTATGTGACCGGCGCCAACCTGCCGCCGATGGCCCTGGCCGGGATGGAGCCGTCGCGCGTGCGCGATGTCGATCCGTTCTGGGTGTCGCGCCAGTCGCTCGACGCCGATGCGTCCGTGCTGAAGCCCGGCTGCGGCTGGCTGCCGGCCGACTGGATGCCGAACGCCGCACTGCGGCGCGGATTGCGGGCACTCGGCCGGGCCGACGATGCGGTCCTGTCAGACTACGCCGGCACGCGCGGCTCGCCGGCGCTGCGGCGCCTGCTGCTGCGCCGGTTTGCAGACGAGGGCGTCGCGGTGGCGGCGGATCAGGTCATGCTGACGGGATCGGGCACGCAGGCGATCGACCTGATCTGCCGTCTGCTGGTGCGGCCGGGCGACGCCGTCCTGGTCGACGATCCCTGCTACTTCAATTTCCAGGCGTTGCTGCGCGCGCACCGGGTCCGGATCGTCGGCGTTCCCTATACGCCCGCCGGCCCGGACGTCGCGGCCTTCGAGCAAGTGGTGCGGCAGGAAGCGCCGCGCCTCTACATCACCAATTCGGCACTCCACAATCCGACCGGCGCGACGCTCTCGCCGCAGACCGCGCATCGCGTGCTGAGCGCGGCCGCTGCCCAGGGGCTGACGATCGTCGAAGACGACATCTTCGCGGATTTCGAGCCGTCGCCGTCGCCGCGCCTTGCCGTCCTCGACGGCCTCGATCGCGTCATCCGGATCGGCAGCTTCTCCAAGACGCTCTCCGCCTCCGTGCGCTGCGGCTATATCGCTGCGCGGACGGACTGGATCGAGAGCCTCGTCGATCTGCAGGTGGCGACGAGCTTCGGCGGCCCGGGGCCGATGACGACCGAGCTGATCGCCTCCCTGCTGGCCGGCGGCGGCTATCGCAAGCACATGGACGAGGTGCGCCAGCGCCTGACGCGCGCCCGCAGGGAGGCGGTGGAGCGGCTGGCGCCGCTCGGTCTCGTTCCCTGGATACTGCCGCGCGGCGGCTTCTACCTGTGGTGCCGCCTGCCCGACGGTCACGATTCGACGGCGATCGCGCAGCGCTGCATCGAGGAGAAAGTGATCCTCGCACCGGGCAACGTGTTCAGCGTCTCGCAGTCGGCGGCGTCGTTCCTGCGCTTCAACGTCGCCCAGCTCGGCGACCGGCGGCTCTTCGCCGTCCTCAGGAAAGCGATGGAGAGCGCCGGACGGCCGTGATGCCCCGGGCGCGCCACCGTGGCGGTGCGCCCGCGAGGCTCTACGGCTTCAAGAAGTGCACGATCCTGCAAACATCGCAGAGCATGGCCGAAGCCTGACGTGAAGATCGTCGCACTTCAGGTCGTCGACGGCCGGCACGGGGCGTCGAGCAGACCCATGATGAAATCGATGAACGTTCTCACCTTGGCCGGGACGTGGCTGCGCGACGCGTAATAGACGTAGAGCGGAAACCGCTCGTCCGACCAATCGGGGAACAAGTCGACGAGCGCCCCGCTCCGGAAGTGCGGTTCGAGCCCGAGGTCGATCGCCTGCGCGATCCCGAATCCAGCGAGACATGCCCCGAGCTTGGTGCCCGAGTCGGTGACGGTCAGCCGTCCCTTGACGGCGACCGAGATCCGTTCGTTCCCGCGCCAGAACTCCCAGTCGAAAAGACGCCCGGTCGACGGATCGATGGCGAGGATGCATTGGTGGCCATCGCTTGCCAGATCTTGCGGATGCGTCGGTCTTCCGTGGCGCTCGATGTAGGCTGGCGCGGCAATCGTCAGGATGCGGGCGTCGAGAATGCGGCGGTGGATGAGCGCCGATGGCGTCGGCTCGCCGAACCGGACCGCCAGATCGAAGCCGTCGCTGACGAGATCGGCGATGCGATCCCTGGTTTCGATGCGAAGGTCCATCTCCGGATTCCGCGTCAGGAATGCGCTCAGGTTCGGTGACAGGATCATGCGGGAAAACAGCGGATCGACGTTGACCCGCAGCCTGCCTCGGACTGCGTTCCGGGCGGTCGAAGTCTCCGCCGCCGCTTCGCCGATTCCCGCCAGGTGCTCGGCGACCCGTTCGTAAAGGGCGCGTCCCTCGTCCGTGAGATCGACGGCCCGGCTGGTACGATGGACCAGCCGGGCGTTGAGGCGGTCCTCGAGCTTCGCGATCGCCTTGCTGACGCCGGACTGCGTCATGCCCAGCCGTTCGGCGGCCCTGCCGAAGCTGCGCGCCTCGGCAATGGCGGCCAGCACGACCAGGCCACCGACCAGTCGACCGTCAATTCCTTCCATCTTTGATGCCTCTCAGTCATCCAAGAGATGACACGCGAGCGGTAGCCCGCCGCCGCTGCATAGACCACTGTCGTCGCGCCCGAACACGCCGGGATGGCCGGTGAGTTTAGCGCTCCGGGTGCTCCCCGTAATGGAGACTTGAATGACCGAGATTCAAACCATCGCCTCCGCGATCAACGGCTATTTCGACCTCATGTACGATGCGGACGACAAGCGGTTCCCCGATGTCTTTCACGAAGCTTGCCTGGTCCACGGCCTGCGAGAGGGAAAGCTCACGGCATGGTCGGCGTCCGAATTCCGGGACATGATGCGCAACCGGCCGTCGCCGGCGGCCCTGAAATCCCCGCGTGACCAGGAGATCCTGAGTATCGAACACACCCTGCCCGAACTGGCGACCGCCAAGGTGCGTGTGAGGATCGGCCAGACCGGCTTCATCGATCACCTCACCTATCATCGTGTCGACGGCAAATGGCTCGTCACGTCGAAGGCGTTCCACGTGGCGCAAGTTTTCCCGACGGGATCGTAGCGCTGCATTCGGGCAACCGCGGCAGCCCGTCGGCGAGCGCGCACTACGCGGGGCGCGCCACCACGGCGGCGCGCCCGCGGCGTCCTACGGATTGAGGAAGCCCACGATCCTGTAGACGTCGGCCAGGATCGGCGCGGCGATGGCGCGCGCCTTTTCCGCGCCCGCATGCAGGACGCGGTCGACATGGCCCGGATCCTTCATCAGCCGCTGCATCTCCGCCCCGACCGGGCCGAGCTTGGCCACGGCAAGGTCGGTCAGTGCCGCCTTGAACTCCGAGAACTGCTTGCCCGCGAACTCGAAGACCACGGCGTCCTTCTCCATGTCGGCCAGCGCCGCGTAGATGCCGAGCAGGTTGTCGGCGTCGGGCCGCTTCTCCGCGTCGGACGTCGTCTCGGGCATGGGATGCGGATCGGTCTTGGCGCGGCGGATCTTCTGCGCGATCGCGTCGGCGTCGTCGGTGAGGTTGATGCGCGAATAGTCCGACGGGTCGGACTTGCTCATCTTCTTGGTGCCGTCGCGCAGGCTCATGACGCGCGTGGCCGCGCCGAAGATCAGCGGCTCGGTGATCGGGAAGAAGTCCGGCGCGCCGAAGTCGTTGTTGAACTTGATGGCGATGTCGCGCGTCAGCTCGAGGTGCTGCTTCTGGTCCTCGCCGACCGGCACGTGGGTGGCCTTGTAGATCAGGATGTCGGCCGC
>JAFEFG010000184.1 GCA_018240685.1 Pseudomonadota bacterium
ACGGGCGATCGAAGCGCTCACCCTTTCGCTGGCGACACGGCGCGGGACGGCAGGCGCGCTTTCATGGCCCGACCGCAACGCGCCGTAGGCGATGCCCGAAGCGCCGGCTGCGGTCGCCGGCGGTGGCCGGACGCCTATGCGCCCAGTCGCGCGAAGATCTCCTCGGCCGGGACCGGCGGCACGACGTTGAAGGTCTGCTCGATGATCTGGCGCATCTCCTCCGGGCTTCCGAGCACGCGCTCGGAAGCGACCTCGCCGTCGCGGCGCTCGACGACGAAGCGCCGGTCGATGAGCTTGTAGCGCCGGTCCCGGGCTAGCCGCTCCATGATCAGCGTGCCGAGGAACGGCAGGTCCGGACAGGTGGCGGCATACCAGTTGCCCAGCTCGTAGTCGGCATGGATCTGCGGATGCAGATCGAAGGCGTACATGACCCGCCAGCCGTCCGGCTGCCAGGCGCTCAGCCAGTAATGTCCGTCCGCCTCGGTCAGGCGAAAGTTGCCCATGGCCGTGCGCTGCTCGATGCCGGTCCTGAGCTGGAGCGGCGCCTCGAGCAGGCAGGCGCCGAAGCCGACATCGGCGAGATACGGCCCCTCCGGCAGATCGACCTTCAGCAGCATGTGCTCACGCGGGCTGAGAGGACTGTCGGGCGGAGACATCCAGCGCACCCGCGCCGTCAGTCCCGTCACCGTGAAGCCGATCGCTTCCAGGACGGCCTTGAACAGGACGTTCTGCTCGAAGCAGTAGCCGCCCCGTCGGTTGTCGACGAGCTTGTCCTGCAGCGACGCGAGATCGAGCCTGACGGGCCGCCGCAGCAACGGGTCGAGATCTTCGAAGGGAATCGCGTTCACGTGCGCCGCTTGGAGGCCCGCCAGCGTCGCAAGATCCGCTGCGATCGTTCCGTCATAGCCGATCCGCGCAAGATAGCCGTCCAGCCGTAGATCACCCGACATCTCCCCTCCCCCAAGCAGCGTCCCCGTGGCGTCATGCTAGGAGATTCCGGCCGGTCCGTCTCGGTCTGCGATTGCACGCGCTGCGCATTGGCACGGCTTGCCCGACGGAAATCCGGTACCCGCGGCTCCTTCCTGCAGTCACGCGCTGTCATGACGACGACAGATAATCTCGTTTGCGGCACCTCCGGCACGCCTTACAGAACGCTCATGGATTACGACCTCAAAGGCAGGACCGCGCTCGTCACCGGCGCGAGCTCGGGCATCGGCGCGGGCGTCGTGCGCCTGTTCGCGCAGCAGGGCGTGAAAGTCGCGGCGGTCGCACGACGGGTGGAGCGGATCGATCGGCTCGATGGCGTGACGGCGATCGCGGGCGACGTCACCTCGGCGGAGGCGGTGGCACGCATCGCCGCCGACGCAGTGCGAGGCCTCGGTCCGATCGACATCCTCGTGAACGCCGCCGGCCTGCTGGGGTATCGCGCAGCGCCCAGCGTTGCCCCGGCTTCATCGCCACGCGCCACTATTTGTGACAGCAGAGGTGCTATCCCCGTAAACACGTCGCTAAGAAGCAGTGAAAATGTTCTCGATACCTGCCCGATGACCGGCATCAAACTCGCGGTTGCTGAGACGAGCATCGCCGCATCCGAGACCATCGCCGTGCCGTCAATGAAGGCTTCAAATGTGTTGCCTTCTGCCATATGCCCTCAAATGCCTGCGATGCTGAATCTCCTGCGATATATGCGAGTGCAATTGCAGCTGGAGCAATCGTCGATCCCAACCCTGGGAATAGAACAGCTATATTAGAAACTACTGAAGCGGCAATGTGCAGTTCATCATTCAACAGATCCGCGCCTGAATCTTTGGCAGCGCTTACTAGATTGTCCGCCAAGCCAGCAAGATCGATAGATTTGTCTGCTTTGATTTCCGGATGGGATGCCGCGAAACTTTTCAGCGCTGCGGCAACCTCATCGATCGATGTCGGAATCTTTGGGAGAACAATGATTCCATGCCTTTCAGCTTAAGATCACTCTAGTCCTGACGGTCGGGAGTTGGATCTTCGGCGCGCTATATCTTCAAAACGGCTGCGGTAGTTCTTTAGGAGAGAGCCAGCTCCCAGATAGCCCCTTAGAAAGAGCCACATTCCACCGAGGCCACCTGGAAACATGAAGGCGAGGGCCACAAAAAGCTGTAATGGTAGCTTCCTATCTGAATCCAAGAAGACCAACGGCAGCCCTAGAGCGATCCATATTCCTGTAACAGCAAACACAACGAGCAAGAGTACAGCTGTGATATCAACTAGAAAGAGAAGGGCTTGTGTTCGAGGCGCTATGCGGGCGTCATCATCATTGGAGGACATTACGAACACGTAGGACGACGCAATACGTGGACCATATCGCCATACTATCCAAGGCACTCCTGCCAAACAGGCTTCGGTCATCGGGACGGGAAACTTGCCCACGCGATGTCCGCTGATTACTAGTTCAGCGAGGTCAATTATGGGCCACAAGATGAATTTTGCGGCAAAGACGCAAAAGCCGAATGTGGCTAGAACGTCTGCAAGTAAAATGAAAACACGACGTGCAATCACCTCTCCCTCCCCGCCTCATGCCGATACCACAGCAGCGGTGACAGCACATATTCGATCACCCGCCGGTCGCCGGTGATGATCTCCGCATCGACGGCCATCCCCGGCGTGATCTCGATCCGCCAGCCGTCGGCGCCGATGTCGGTGGCGTCGAGGCGGATGCGAACCGGGTAGACGAGGCCCAGCTTGTCGTCCTTGCTGGCATTGCGCGAGACGTCGATCACCTCGCCATCGACGGTGCCGTAGCGCGTGAAGGGGAAGGCGTCGAACTTTAACGTCACCTTCTGTCCCGGCGCGATGAAGCCGATATCCTTGTTCAGCGCCATCACCTCCAGCTTGGGCGTCGCCGACAGCGGCACCACTTTCAGGATGGTGTCGCCCGGCTTCACCACGCCGCCCACGATCCAGGCGGCGTGTCCTGCACCGAGGCCAGGTCGAGCTTCACGGGGCGACGCAGCAGCGGGTCGAGGCCTTCGAAGGGAATGGCATCGACATGCGCCGCTTGAAGGGCTGTGAGCGTCGCGAGGTCCGGCGCGATCCTTCCGTCATGGCCAGTCCGCGCAAGATAACCGTCCAACCGTAGATCACCCGACATCTCCCCTCCCCCAGGCAGCGTCCCGTGGCGCCATGCTAGGAAATTCTGGCCGGTCCGTCTCGGCCTGCGATTGCACGTGCTGCGCATTGGCACGGCTTGCCCGACGGAAATCTGGTAGGCACTGGTCGCCTTCCTCGCCTCGCCGGCGGCGCGCTACATCACCGGCGCGGTGATCCCGGTCGACGGCGGCATGCACTATTTCGCGCATTAGCCGCGGCCAAAAGTTACAGCCCGAGTCACTCATTCGGCGGTTTGGTCATCGAGAGATGCGTCAACGCTTGTCCACGGCCGCGCCGCCCGTTTGGTAGCGTGCCTCCACCACCAGGGAGGCACGACGATGATCGACATCTACGACGCGCTCGACTTCGGCTACGACCCCAGCGTTCCGGAAAACATCCCGGTCGTCACGCCGCCGCGGCCCGCGGCCGCGCCGCCGTCCAAGAACAATGTCAATCCGCAATGGCTGCCGCCGGTCGGCAAGCAGACCACTCCCTCCTGCTTCGTCTGGGCCTCGACCTACGGCCTCACCACCTTCGGCGCCGCACAGGCGAACAATCTCGATCCGACCCAGCCGCAGAACCAGGCGAGCCCCATCTACACCTACATCAAGGTGGAGCAGCAGCAGGGCGAGGCGGCCAACAGCTGCTCGGGCGGGAAGATCGCCTGGTGCTTCGACTTCCTGAACACGACGGGCGGCACGGCGTCGATGGCCAACGCGCCCGACGAGACGGGATGCCAGGCGGCCTGGACCTCCTGGGGCGGCGCGACCCTTCAGCCGGACTCGATCTTCCAGGTCACGGACTGGAAGTCCATGACGCTCGAAGGCGCCGCCGGCCTCGACAACATGCGCGCGCTCATCACGGCCGGCACGCCGTTCGCCTTCGGCGCCTGGCTCTACACCGACTTCGTCCCCTATCGCGGCAATCCCGTCCCCTATGTCGGCAACCACACATGGGCGCAGGGCCCCAACGGCAAGGTCGGCCATGTCATGATGGTCATCGGCTACGACAACAATTGCGGTCCCAACGGCGCCGTCCTGGTGCAGAACAGCTTCGGCACGGGCTGGGGAAGCCAGTGGAACGGCGCGGGTGGCTATGTCTGGATCGACTACAACACCTTCCAGACGATCGCCCAGGGCACCGGCGTCTACATCACCCAGATGGGCGCCGCGAAGGGCTGAGCACCGGGCGCCCGGCGGTCGTCCTCGCCTGGAGCGGCCTAGACGCCCTCGACGGCCCAGATGTTGAAGTCGGCGGCAGCCTCGCGCAGCTTCTTCACCGGCACGTAGTCGGGCGAGTCCCAGAAGGCGTGCAGCGCCGCCATCGACGGGAACTCGAAGATGACCGGCCGGCGGTCGTCGGGAGAGCCTTCCAGTGTCTCGACGGCGCCGCCCCGGACCAGGAACCGGCCGCCATGGCGGGTGATCAGCGGCACCACGGCCTCGCGGTATTTCTGATACTGCACCTCGTCGGTGATCGTTCCCTGCACGATGAGGTAGGCCGCCATCCTGATGTTCCTCCCCTGTCAGCGAGGCCGAACCATAGCCGATCCCGGGCGGGATGCTGGGGAAAGTCCGCGAAAATTCGTCCCGAATCGGCCCTGATCTTGCCCTTGCGCCGGGCGCCCCGAGTCCTGATATAACGGCCTCGAGGGGCCGGTGTGGGCGGAGTACTCGCCAACCCGGTCAGATCCGGAAGGAAGCAGCCGTAACGAATTCGCTTCGGGTCATGCCGGTCCCTCACCCGAGCCTCGCGCGAGCCGTCGCGACGGCCGGGCTGCCGGGCGCGACGACCGCCGGGCTTTAAGGGGCCACGGCGCATCGGGCGGACGATCGCCATGGCGAAAGCCACCACAGGCACGGGCGACAAGACGGACGCAGCGATGGCCGCTCCGGATACCGCCCTTCCCTATCGCGTCCTCGCCCGCAAGTACCGCCCCGTCGATTTCACCACCCTGGTCGGCCAGGAAGCGATGGTGCGCACCCTGCGCAACGCCATCGCCACCGGCCGCATCGCCCATGCCTTCATGCTCACCGGCGTGCGCGGCGTCGGCAAGACCACGACCGCCCGCATCATCGCCCGGGCGTTGAACTGCGTCGGGCCCGACGGCAAGGGCGGCCCGACCGTCGATCCCTGCGGCGTGTGCGAGAACTGCAAGGCCATCAGCGAGGACCGCCATGTCGACGTGATCGAGATGGACGCGGCCTCGCGCACCGGCATCGACGACGTGCGCGAACTGATCGAGGGCGTGCGCTACCGCCCGGTCTCGGCCCGCTACAAGGTCTACATCATCGACGAAGTGCACATGCTGTCGGAGAAGGCCTTCAACGCGCTTCTCAAGACGCTGGAAGAGCCGCCGCCGCATGTGAAGTTCCTGTTCGCGACCACCGAGATCCGCAAGGTGCCGGTGACGGTGCTGTCGCGCTGCCAGCGCTTCGACCTCAAGCGCGTGCCGCTGGAGACGCTGATCGCCCATTTCGGCAGGATCGCCGAGGCGGAGAAGGTCGAGATCTCGCCCGAGGCGCTGGCGCTGCTGGCGCGCGCGGCCGACGGCTCGGTGCGCGACGGCCTGTCCATGCTCGACCAGGCGATCGCCCATGGCGGCGGCGTGGTCGATGCCGCGCAGGTGCGCGACATGCTGGGGCTGGCCGACCGCACGCGCGTGCTCGACCTGTTCGAGAAGACGATGCGCGGCGACGCGGCCGCCGTGGTGGCGGCGCTGGGCGAGATGCACGATTCGGGCGCCGATCCGGTCGTGATCCTGCAGGACCTGCTGGAGCTCACCCATTGGGTGACGCGGCTCAAGGTGGCGCCCGAGGCCGGCGCCAGTTCGGCCGACAGCGAGCGCGCCCAGGGACTCGCCATGGCGCAGAAGCTGTCGATGGCGTCGCTGACGCGCGCCTGGGCGCTGCTGATGAAGGGGCTGCAGGAGACGCTCGCGGCTCCCTCGCCGGCGCGGGCCGCCGAGATGGCGCTGATCCGTCTCTGCTACGCCGCCGACCTGCCCTCGCCGGCCGACGCCATCAAGGCGCTGCAGAACGGCAGCGCACCGGCAACGGTGGCGGCGGCGGTTCCGGCCGGCAACGGAGCCGGCGCGCCCACGCCGCGGCCCGGCGGCGGCGGTGGTGCCGCGACGGCGCGGCTCGCCTCGCAGCCGGTGACGGCGGTCGCGCCGCAGCCGGCCCAGGC
>JAFEFG010000185.1 GCA_018240685.1 Pseudomonadota bacterium
CTTCCCAGCGAAAGGCGGCGTTGTTTCCGAACCGGCCTTCGAGCTGGTCGAACAGCAGGTGGTAGTAGATGTGCTCGTCGGCGACCGGCGAGCCGAAGGGCGCGGCGGAGGCCGGGTCGCCCGCTGCCGCCGGCGCCTGATCCGGCGTCGTGTGGTTCATGGAGGCGTGACCCATCTGGGCCTGTGCCGGAACACCGAGGCCTGCGAGCAGCAGGCCGAGCAGCGCGATACCTGTACGTCGCATCACGACACCAGAATCGTCCGGAACATGCCGGCGTCCATATGGAGGAGCAGGTGGCAGTGGAATGCCCAGTGGCCCGGCATGTCGGCGGTGAACACGAAGCTCAGCCGTTCCGCCGGCTTGACGAGGATCGTGTGCTTGAGCGGCTGGCGATCGCCCTGGCCATTCTCGAGCTCGAACAGGAAGCCGTGCAGATGGATGGGGTGCTCCATCATCGTGTCGTTGACCAGCACGAAGCGGATGCGTTCGCCCACTGCGACCCGGATCGCCTTGGCCTGGGAGAACTTCTTGCCGTCAAAGCCCCAGATGTAGCGCTGCATGTTGCCGGTGAGATGGAACTCGAGCGCGCGCTTTGGCGGTGGGCCTGCGACCGGACGCAGCGAGCGCAGGTCGCGATAGGTGAGAACCCGGCGGCCGTTGCCGTCGAGGCCGACCCCGGCCTCGCCCAGCCGGTCGCGCGTCATGGCTGCCACGTTGTCGACACCGGGCTGGCCGGCAAGGGTGGCCGGATCGACGCCGTCGGCGTTGGCGGTGGGCACGGCATCCGCCGGCGGCGCGGCCTGCGGCGAGGCGGCAGCCATTGCCGCCATGTGCTGCTTCAGCTCCTCGGGACTCATGTGGCTCATGTCCATGTGGCTCATGTCCATCGTCGGCGCAGGCTGTGCGCCGCCCCCGCCATGGCCTGCGTGCGAGGCTCCCGATGTCCCGTGACCCATGCCCGCCATGTCCATCCCCGCCATATCCATCCCCATGTCCGCCATGGTGCGCTGGGGGCGCGGATCGAGCGGCGGGATTGGCGCTGCGAGGCCTTCGCGCAGGGCGAGCGTGCCGCGTGCGTAGCCGCTGCGGTCCATCGCCTGGGCGAAGATCGTGTAGGCGTCCTGCGTCGGCGTGACGATCACGTCGTAGGTCTCCGCGACGCCGATGCGGAACTCCTCGATCTCGACCGGTTCGACGTCGGATCCGTCGGCCTGCACCACGCTCATCCCGAGGCCGGGGATGCGCACGTCGAAGGTGCTCATCGACGAGCCGTTGATGAAGCGCAGCCGCACGCGTTCGCCCTTCTGGAACAGGCCGGTCCAGTTGGCTGCCGGCGGCTGGCCGTTCATGAGGAAGGTGTAGGTGGCGCCCGACACGTCCATCAGGTCGGTCGGACTCATCCTCATGCGGCCCCACATCATCCGGTCGTCGACCGTTGCGCCGAGGCCCTCTTTGCGAGCGTCCTTCGCGAAGGTGCCGAGCGTGCGCTGGCCGTAGTTGTAGTAGTCGCTCTGCTGCTTGAGGTTCGACACGACCGTCATCGGATCTTCATCGGTCCAGTCCGACAGCATGACGACGTAATCGCGCTGATAGCGATAGGGCTCCGGCCGGCGCGGTTCGAGGATGAGCGGCCCGTAGAGGCCGGTCTGCTCCTGCATGCCGCTGTGGCTGTGATACCAGTAGGTGCCCGATTGCCGGATCGGGAAGCGGTAGGTGAAGGTCGCGCCCGGCATGATGCCTCGGAAGGTGAGGCCGGGAACGCCGTCCATCGCATTCGGCAGGATCAATCCGTGCCAGTGGATCGAGGTCGGCTCGGGAAGCCGGTTGGTGACGTTCAGCGTCACCGTGTCGCCTTCGCGGAAGCGCAGGATCGGCGCCGGCAGAGAGCCGTTCACGACCGTCGCCGTGCGCGGACGGCCGGTGAAGTTGACGGGCATGGTGCCGACGACGAGGTCGAAGCGGTCGCCGCTCAGCGCCGCGGGCTGCGAGGCGTAGCCGGTGGCAAGCGCTTCCAGGGGCTTGAGGGAGGCGAGGCCCGTCGTCAGGGCCAGGCCCTCGACGAAGCGCCTGCGGCCGAGCCGCGGCCCTCGATGCGTTCCGATGTTGTTCATGACGACCCGTGCTGTGGAGAGGCGAGCTTTGCCTTCAGTACGCGCCGCGCGCCGTCATCCCTCTGTCGGTCCCTGTGGCAGCAATTGCTGGAGCTTCCGCCGTGCACGGGCCAGTCGCATTTCGATGGCTTTCGGCGTCGTCTTCAGCAGGTCCGCCGCCTCCTTGTGCGAAAGTCCGCTCACCGTCGTGAGCAGCAGCGGCTCCTTGTAGAGCGCCGGCAGCGCCGCGATGGCGCGATCGAGGCGTGACAGGCGATCGGCCAGGGAGGCTTCCTCCTCACGCCGCCGGTCCTGGGCTTCGGTCGTCGGTTCTTCGGCTGCCTGCTCGATCGTGAAGGCGCGCATGATCAGGCGGCGGACCGTCTGGCGGCGCCCGCTGTCGCGGCACTTGTTGAGGGCGATCGTCCGCAGCCATGGCAGGAACGGCCGCGCGGGATCGTAGCGATGCAATCCGAACCAGGCCGAGACGAAGGTGTCCTGCAGCACGTCGTAGCCATCCTCCGACGAGCCCATATAGCGCCGCACGAAGGCATGGAGCCCCGCCTTGTGCCGGCGCACGAGGGCCTCGAACGCCGTCCGCTCGCCGGCCCGCGCCCGGGTCGCGAGCGCCTCGTCGCTCTCGGAATCGGAGGTCACGAGGGCTCGAAGCCCAAAGCCTTGGCGACCTTCCGGTCGAACTCGAGTGCCTGCGATGGGGTGAGCAATGCGCGGATGGCGAGGACATGCTCGATGGTCTTTTCCTGCAGACGGCTCATCGCGGCGTGCAGACGACCGACGGCCTGCTGCGCATCGGCGTCGTAGGCATGGTGGCGGGTGATCGCCTGGGCGAGATCCTTGTTGGCGGCGCGCATCTCGGCCTGGAGGTCGGCCCGCTGCGCGGCGAAGGCTGTCTCCAGCGCGTGGATCTGGCGATCCTGATCGGAGGTCAGGTTCAGGTCGCGGTGGACGGCGACATCGAGGTCGACCTCCTCGGGGGCGTGGCTCAGGCCATAGCGGACGCCGGCCCAGCTCGCGACGCCGGCGGCGACCACGGTGACCAGCAGCATGGTCAGGAAGGTCCGCCATGGGCTTTTCATCGATGCGCTCTGAACAGGAGGGTCGAGGGGGCGAACTGCTCGCCCGGTACCAGAAGCTGGGCCTGGTGCGGATCGGCCTGGCGGGCGATGGCGAAGCCTGCGCTGGCGCTGCCGGCGATGGCGACGGCCATCACCGCGCCTTGCCAGGCCGCGACCCGGCGCGTGGTGCGCCGACGGGTCCGCAGCAGGCCTTCGCGGCGCCAGATATCGGCTTCCAGGGCGCCGAGATCGGCCCCGCGGTCCCGCTCGACCAGTTTCCGAATGTCGTCGTCGATCATGCAAGTTTCCTCGATCTGTCCGCTGCTCGAATACGCATTGGCGGAGTGAAACCCTCCGGGAGGGGTAGCGGCATCTTCTGCGTATCAGGGCGCAGTGGAGGCAGGGAAGGACCGAACGATGTCGTCAAGCCGGAGCTTAGCGCGCCTGCGGAATGGGCTCATCGTCGCGGCGACAGGTCTGGGCGGCATCTGGCTCCTGATCTACGCAGGCGCCTACGATGTCGGCGCCGACGCGCCCCATTCCGGGCCTGTCTTCCGGCTGCTCGATATCATCCGGCAGCGGTCGATCGCTGTCCGGTCTGCCGATGTCGTACCACCCTCGGATCTCGACGATCCCAAGCGCCTTGCCCGGGGAGCGGCGCTCTACGGCGAAATGTGCAGCGGTTGCCATCTCGCGCCGGGCATGGAGGCCAGCGAGATCAGTCAGGGCCTCTATCCCCGGGCGCCGGACTTCCGCAAGGGAACCAGCCTCAGCCCGCAACAGGCGTTCTGGGTGATCAAGCATGGCATAAAGATGACGGGCATGGCCGCATGGGGTGTCACCCATGGCGACGAACTCATCTGGGACATGGTGGCGTTCGTCGGCAAGCTTCCGTCGCTTTCGTCGGCCGACTATCGGGCGGCAATCAGCAATGCGCCGCAAGAGCATGAGCATGCCATGCACGCGACAGGGCAGGGCGAGCCCGGCGGGGGCCGGCAATGACGGCGATCGTCTCCCCGTCGATCCGATCAGGCACATCAGGCCGGCAGTGCGCATTCTCTGACGAGTTGAGGCAGATCAAGGGTTTTGGCAGCCGACGTTGGACTATCCCACGGTCAGGAAGGAGGACCTTATGAATATCCGCACTTCCCTTCAAATCTCAGCTCTTGCGATTGCGATCGCAACCCTGTCGGGCGCTCCGGCCGGTTTCGCGCAGACGCCGCCGGCCGGTCAGGCTGAACCCAAGCCCGGCGGCATGATGGGCCAGGGCAACCAGGGCAGCATGATGGGCCAAGGTAGCCAGGGCGGCATGATGGGTCAGGGCAATCAAGGCGGCATGAAAGGCCAAGGTGCCCAGGGCGGCATGATGGGAGGCCAAGGCGGGATGATGATGGGCGACTGCATGATGGGCGGACGCGGCGCAAAGGCCGGCGACATGATGCAGATGATGTCGACGATGCGGAACATGATGACCATGATGAGCGCCGAGAGCGGCATGATGGTGCCGCACGTCGAGGGCCGGATCGCCGAGCTCAAGTCGCAGCTCAAGATCACCGACGCGCAGATGCCGCAATGGAACCGCTTCGCCGATGCGCTGCGGGCCGCGGGCAAGTCGATGGGCGACATTCACCAGCAGATGATGGAAGCGCGCGCGAGCAAGACGCTGCCCGAGCGGCTCGCGCTGCGCGAGAAGGCATTTGCCGCCCATATCGTCGTCCTGAAGACGATGGAGGAGGCGCTGCAGCCGCTCTATGCCTCGTTCAGCGACGAGCAGAAGAAGATCGCCGACGGCATCAGGATCGGTCCGATGGGTATGCTGTGATCCGCCCGACGCCCCAAGGCCCGACACCCTAGGGAACGTGGCGAAGTCGCGCCTGAGCCCGACCGGATTGAAGCGCACAAACGAAAACGGCCGGCCCTGCGAGGGACCGGCCGTGTTGTCGAAGCGTCTGCTGCGCTCAGGAGAGCGCGGCGCAGGCGCGCTGGATGCGGCGGCCGGCCTCCTCGAGCAGCTCCGTCGCGGTCGCGTAGGAGATGCGGAAGGCGGGGCCCTGGCCGAACGCCGAGCCCTGCACCACCGACAGGCCCTCGGCTTCGAGCAGGTAGTTCACGAAGTCGGTGTCGTTGGTGATGGTCTTGCCGTCGGGCGTCTTCTTGCCGATCGTGCCGGCGCAGGACGGATAGACGTAGAAGGCGCCTTCCGGCCGCGGGCAGCGCAGGCCCTTGGACTGGTTCAGCATCGACACGATCAGGTCGCGGCGCTGCTTGAAGACGGCGACGTTCTTCGGGATGAAGTCGGTCGGGCCGTTCAGCGCCGCCACCGAGGCCGCCTGGCTGATCGAGCTGGCGTTCGACGTGCTCTGGCTCTGCACCGTGATCATGGCGTCGATCAGCTTCTGCGGGCCCGCCGCGTAGCCGATGCGCCAGCCGGTCATGTTGTAGGCCTTCGACACGCCGTTCATGGTCAGCGTGCGGTCGTAGAGGCGCGGCTCGACCTGGGCCGGCGTCGTGAACACGAAGTCGTCGTAGACGAGCTTCTCGTACATGTCGTCGGTCAGGACCCAGACATGCGGGTGCTTCAGCAGCACGTCGCACAGTCCCCGCAGGTCGGCTTGCGTATAGGCCGCGCCGGTCGGGTTGCTGGGCGAGTTCAGGATCAGCCACTTGGTCTTGGGCGTGATCGCGCGGTCGAGCGCCTCGGGCGTGAGCTTGAAGCCGGTGGACTCGGGGCAGTCGACGATCACGGGCGTGCCGTCGCCGAACAGCACCATCTCGGGATAGGACACCCAGTAGGGCGCCGGGATGATGACCTCGTCGCCCGGATTGAGGGTCGCGAGCATGGCATTGAAGATGATCTGCTTGCCGCCCGACGTGACGACGGTCTGGCTCGGCTTGTACTCGAGGCCGTGGTCGCGCTTCATCTTGGCGACGATCGCCTGGCGCAGCGCCGGGGTGCCCGGAACGGCGGTGTACTTGGTTTCGTTGTTGCGGATCGCCTGGATCGCCGCTTCCTTGATGTG
>JAFEFG010000186.1 GCA_018240685.1 Pseudomonadota bacterium
AGCCCGAGCCAAACCAGCGTGTCGCCGGCCATCGCGCCATCACCCGCTCGCGGAGAAGCGGTGCACGTCGTCCTTCTCCACCATGAGAGCCCGATGGTAGGAGCGGATGACCTCGGCGGGGGTGCCCGCTTCGCGCACGCGGCCGTCGTCGATCCAGATCGCCTGGTCGCACAGCCGGGCCACTTCGGCGGCGGCGTGGCTCACGAACAGGAGCGTGCCGCGCTGGCGGAAGGCGTCGATCCAGTCCATGCACTTGCGCTGGAACACCGCGTCGCCCACGGCCAGCGCCTCGTCCACCACCAGGATCTCGGGGTCGATGTGGGCGCAGATGGCGAAGGCCAGGCGCACCCGCATGCCGCTGGAATAGAACTTCACCGGCTGGCCCATGAAGTCGCCGATGCCCGCGAACTCGGCGATGGAGTCCATCTTCTCGAGGATCTCCGCGCGCCTCAGCCCCAGAACCGCCCCGCCGATCAGCACGTTCTGCCGGCCGGTCGATTCGGCGTCGAAGGTGCCGCCCAGCGCCAGCACCGGCGCGATGCGGCCGTTCACCATGATCTCGCCCTTGGTCGGCCGGATCATGCCGCAGGCGATCTGCAGCAGCGTCGATTTCCCGCAGCCGTTGCGGCCCAGGATGCCCAGCGCCCCGCCGCGGCGCACCTCGAAGCTGATGTCCTTCAGCGCCCAGAACGAGCGGTAGTAGGTGTGTCGGGAGCCGAACAGCACCTGCTTCAGCCATTGATGCTGGTTGTCGTAGATCCGGTAGGCCTTGGCGAGGTGGCGCGCCCGGATCACGACATCGCGGTCGTCAGATGACATCGGCGATGCCGTCCCGCTGTCTGCCGAAGAACCAGAAGCCGAAGTAGAAGGTCGAGAGCGAGAGGAACATCACCCAGGCGCAGACCAGCGGATCGGGCAGGCGGCCGAACACCACGATGTCGCGCAGCACCTCGATGAAGCCGGTCAGGATGTTGAGGTAGAAGATGAGCTTCAGCGTCTCGGACATATGGTCGGTCGAATAGAAGACCGGCGTCGCGAACATCAGCAGCGGCGCCACTGTCATCATCAGGTAGGCCGTGTCGCGGGTGAAGGCGCCCATCGCCGACAGGGCCCAGGTCAGGCCGATCAGGAAGGCGATGAAGGGCACGTACCAGACCGGCAGCAGGAGCACCGTCCAGTGCAGCGTGCCGGTCAGCACGAGCTGCGCCACCAGCATCAGCACCAGCCCGATCGAGGCATAGGCGGTCGCGCGCAGGGTCGAGATGATGGGCAGCATCTCGGCCGGGAACATCGTCTGCTTGATGAAGTGGGCGTATTCATGCAGCAGCGAGGGCGCCCGATAGGCCATCTCGGAGAAGAAGTTGAAGGCGATCAGCCCGCCGAAGATGAACAGGGCGTAGTCGAAGTTGGAACCCGCCACCTGGCCGCTGGGCAGCGTCACCGCGCCGCTGAAGGCCACGGTATAGACGATCAGCGACAGCAGCGGCGCCGTGATCGCCCACACCCAGCCCGCCACCGAGCCCTTGAAGCGCTCCGCCAGCTCGCGCCGCAGGATGGCCGCGATCAGGTCACGGTGCCGCCAGCTGTCGGTGAAGGGCTCGGACAGGAAGTGCCCGATACGCGCAAGGAGGCCGCGCCGCTGCGATACGACGGTCCGTCCATCCACGATATGCAACGACAATTCTACCGACCCCGTCAGCTGTGAGCCGGCTTTATTGCAGCGGCGGCGGCAAGACGCAACCCGTCGGAACGCGCCGGGGTGCCGGCCGTGCCCGTGACGGCGGAAAAGACGGCTGAAAATCCCCGGAAAGCGTTCCCGTTCGGCCGGATTGCGCCGCTGCGGTCCGCGGCGGCAATCCCGTCGCGGGCCCCCCCAAACGCACTGTCCCGGCCCCGCCTTTGCGCACATGCATCATATGTGCAGGAGACGGCGCCGGCGAGGGGGCCGATCGGTCGGCGATGCCGGCATCGAATGCGCGGCGGCGGCGGCTTCAGGCGCCGCGGCGCGGCAGCAGGATGGTGATCGAGAGGCCTCCTCCCGGCCGATTGGCGGCGCGCACCTGTCCGCCCAGCGCCTCGATGTTGCGCCTCACCATCCAGAGGCCGAGGCCGGAGTGGGGCGGCCGGTCGCCGCTGCCGGTGCTGGGGCGCGAGGAGAAATAGCGTTCGAAGACGCGATCGATCTTCTCGTCGGGAATGCCGGGGCCTTCGTCGTCGACCTGCAGCTCGACCCAGCGGTCGCCCCGCGTCAACGCCAGTGCGATGGCGCTGCCGCGCGGCGAGAAGCTAGTGGCGTTCTCGAGAACGTTCTGGAGCACGATCTCCAGCATGCCCTTGCCGGCCTCGACCCAGACGTCGTCGTCGAGGCGGCGGACCAGGCGGATGTCGTTGGTCGCCATGATCTCGCGGAAGTTGACGGTCGCCTCGCCCACGACCTGCGTCAGGTTCGTGGGCAGGCGCGGCGCCTCCATCAGGTCGGCGGTGTTGTTGTCGAAGCGCTGTGCGGCGACCACGAGGCCCAGCAGGCGCGCCAGCGAGGAGTCGATGATGTCGAGCGCGCGGCGGGCGCGCTGATCCTCCTGTCGCACCGCGCGCCGCACCGGGGCCAGGGACGACTGGATGGCCGCGATCGGCGTCTTGAAGGAATGGGCGTTGTCCTCCGCCGACTGGCGGATCTGCTGCGACAGGCGCTTGAGGTCGGTGACCAGCTTGTCGAAGCTGCGCGCCACGCCTGCGAGTTCGGGCACGACGTTACGCTGGGAGAAGGCGTAGTCGCCGATGCGGCCCTGGCCGACCTCGGCGGCAACGTCGCGGAAGCGGCGCAGGCTGAGCCAGATGCTGATGGCGGCAAGGACGGCCAGGACCACGAGCACCAGATAGATGATCGCCGCGATGCGCACCGCGCGCGTCTCCCAGTAGGGCCGGCCGATCGACGTGTTGAGGAATTCCGACGTGGAGTGCGTGGAGGTGAGCACCCAGCAGCCGCTTCTGGCCTTGATCGGGATGATCGAGGTGAGCAGCTCCACCTTGCCGGTGGGCTGGGTGTAGCGGATCTCGTCCGACGTCTCCCACATGCAGGCCTCGCCGAGCTTCTGCAGGATGCCGCGATGGGCGAGCTCGTCGAGTTCGGGCGTCACCTCGTTCGGCTGGATCGGGGGAGAGGAGGCGACGAAGTAGAAGCCGCTGCCGCCCGGCGTCTGCACGGGCTGCGCTGCCGGCTGCAGCATCAGCTTCAGCACGGTGCCGTCGCTGGTGTACTTCGCGAGTTCCGCGTCGAGGGCCGCGGCGGTGCCGGCGTCGGCCTTCTGCAGGACCGGCGTCAGCGCATAGCCGATCAGCCTGCTGCGGTCCTGGATGGCGCGCGTGACGAGCTCGCGCATCTGCCGGTCGGCGCTCTCGAACTGTCCGTACAGCACGATCGGCAGGGCGATGAAGATGCCGACCAGCGCCACCAGCTTGAGGGTGAGCGATGCGCCGAGCCGGCGCGCCGCATCGCGCCAGCTAGGCGCCCGGGCTCGCGGGGCTTGCCCAGCGGTAGCCGAATGAGGGGTAGTTCTCGATGGTGTCGAACTCGGGGTCGATGAGCCGGAACTTGTTTCGTATGCGCTTGATGGATGAACGGACATTGGTTCGGTAGCCATGTTCCCCGCTCCCCGCGATGAATCCCACGTGGTGCATGCAATCGTACACGGCCCGGTAGGTCACGTGGTTCCCGATGTTCGACGCCAGCAGGCGCACGATGTTGAACTCGGTCAGCGTCAGGTCGACGTCGACATCGTCCCAGAACGCGCGGCTGACGCGCGGCTTCAGCATCAGGCGCCCGCAATGCAGCGTCTCGTCGACGGCGAGCTCGTGCGGCCGCTTGGTGGATTCGACGATCAGCCGCAGCCGCTTGGCGAGGATCGGCACGCCGCGCCCCTTGTCGACGAAGTCGAGCGCTCCCCGGTCGAAGGCAAGGTTCTCGTGGCTGGGCGAAGTGCGGCCGGTGAGGAAGACGACCGGAAGCTGGATGCCCTCGCGCCGCAGCCGCGGCAGCAGGTCGATGCCGGCAAGCGACGGCAGCCCCCAGTCGAGCACGATGACGTCGGCCGCGATGTTGCCCGCGGAGGCCGCGGCCAGCATCTCGGTACTGTCGGCGAAGCTCGTGACGTCGAAGCCGAGGTCCGTCAGCTCCGCCGCGACGGCTTCCCGGAAATCGTCGTCATCGTCGACGAGGATGAGGCGGATGCGGCTTTCGGCGACACCGTCATCGGGATTGGGCGCGGGATCTGAGCTGCCCCAGGCAAGCCCCATTGCCTTCGTCGGTGATGTCATCGCTCTTTACCTCGTAAGCAAGGGTTGCGAACTGGCGCGTCTGCACGTCCGGGTAAAGCTGCACGTCGAGCGCACACTTGCCGTCCCGATAGCGCCAGGTCTTGCCCGGTGCGCGTTCCTCCACGGTCGTCGGAGGGCCGAACAGGGCCAGGATCTCGCTTTCGCTCTTGCCGATGATGGTGATGGGCGGCTGCCCGCCGGATGAGTCTCTGGACGGTTCCGGCTTCGCCTCGGTGTCGGAGGCCTCGGGCGCCGCGGGCGCAGATGTCGCGGCCGCCTGCGAGGCCGGCGCAGGCTTGGCCGCCGGCTGTGCCGGGCGTGTCGGGCGCCGCTGAGGCGTCGATTTGAAGGGGTCGGAGGAGATGAGGCGGTTGAGGTCGTCGCGCGCGCTGTGGGCAACGTCGCAGCCGGAGAGAAGCAACAGCGATGCCGCCAGGGTCTGCCTGAACAGACTCTTTCCTGTCATCCAATTGTTCTTTCCCCGCGAATCGCCGCCTCCTGAAACGCCGGCAAAGCGTGCAAGGTTGCCCGCCCGGACGAAACGAACCAACGCGCCGCCGGTCCATGCCGCAAGGGGCCAAGTCGCAGGAGTCCACGTCGCAGGGTCTCGATATTCGAAGTCTTGCGTCATTGTTGCATCGCAGCAACCACCTCTGGTGCAAAACCGGGGGCAATCACAAAAAGGTCACGGCCGCCGGCACGCACGGTGCGACGCCGCTTGGTGGCTGATCGAACGCCCGGCGCGGGTCGTCCTGCCGTCGGGCGGGCCGCTCCTAGCCTGTTGCGGCTCGGACTTCAATTGTCCTGCGCGCGGCTGGCCGATGTGGACGGACATCGAGCGGGAGCCGCGCGAGAAGGGGAGAACCGGGAAAGGCGTGCCGCCGCGTCGCGATCCGGGGAGACGCCGGCCGAGGGCTGGCACCGGATGCTGCCTCACGGCCGGCGCAGAAGCTCCCGCTCGTCCACGCCGGCTTCGTAGTCGGCCAGCATCCTGTCGGCGTCGAAAAGCACCCCGATCGGATTCTGCGCGAAGGCCTCGGTGCCGAGAAAGTCCGCCGCTTCCGCCTTGGTGGCGAAGGCATCGACCTGCAGCTCGACCTGGTTGCCGTCGGGGTCCCGGTAGTACATCGACACGGTCGGACCGTGATTGATGGTGCGCACCGGCACGATGCCCGCGCCCTTCAGCCGCCGATAGGTGGACAGGAGCTGGCCGAGATCGGCGAAGGTGTAGGCGACATGCGCCAGTCCCCAGGCCCGCTCGGCCGGCTTCTCGAGGTTCGGCTGCTCGATGAAGGCGACGCGGTGATGCTCGTCGTCGTAGCTGATGAACGAGATGTAGTCGTTCTCGAAGATCGGGCGCGCGGCGAGCACGGTGCAGTACCACGCGACCAGGGCTTTCTTGTTCGCCGTCCGCAGCACGAAGTGCGCGAACAGGGAGGGCGCGATCGGTCTGGAATCGAGCGGCCGGCGCGCCTTGTCCGCATGAGAGTCCATGAGCCCTCCTCGGTGGGCGTTCTTCGGCTCTCCCGGCTGACGCGGTAGGAGGGCCGTCAACGCACCCCAGCATAACAGGAACGGCGTGGCCTGGTAGACGGCGTCGATGCCGGCTAGGCACCGCATTCGGTTGCCGCGACATGTCGACCGCCACCGGCACGCCGCGCTCGCACAGCCCCACCTGCCAGGACCCTCGGTGTCAGATCCGGTTTCTCGGCCAAGCGGACCAGCCACGATTGCTCATCATCCAGCTTGCTGCGCACCTTAGCCCGCCGCCAACCGGCAGCGCCGCCCCCATGGTCCGTCTGGTGGAGCCTCACGCTATCATCGGCCATCGCCGACAGCCG
>JAFEFG010000187.1 GCA_018240685.1 Pseudomonadota bacterium
GCCGCGCGCCCCTTGCTGATATGGTCGAGCGAGGCGAAGGCCCGCGCGACGCTGAAGGGATCGTTGTAGGTCGTGGACGCGGTGGCGCCGAGCCCGATCCGGCTGGTCGACATGGCGAGCGCCGCCATCATGGTGAGCGGCTCAAGGCGCAGCGTGTAGGACGGATGCGACCCCGGATCGGCGTAGAGATTGTCGCCCATGAAGATGAGGTCGAACTTGCCGCGCTCGGCCGTCCGCGCGATCTCCTGGATCGCGCCCAGGTCCTGGAAGGTATCGAGGGCACCAGGATAGCGCCAGCCGGCGATGTGGCTCCCGGTCCCCAGGATGAACAGCCCCAGATGGATCTGCCGTTCCGACGTCACGTTCACCTCCAGAAGACGAGTTTCCATTCGGCCAGGCCGATGAGATTGAAGAAGACGAGGCTGATCGCGGAGGCCACGAAGATCGCGGCCCAGACCTGCACGAAATCGATCTGCATCACCGCCTGGTAGATCACCCAGCCCAGCCCGCCATAGGCGCCCAGCATCTCGACGACGATGGCGATGATGATGCTGCGCACCGTCGAGACCCGCATGCCGGCGGCGATCAGCGGCAAGGCGGTCGGCAGGCGCAGCCGCCACAGGATCGCGAGCTTGCCGGCGCCGAAGCTGCGCATCAGGTCGACCGCGCGCCTGTCGACGCGGTCGAGCCCCGCCAGCGTGCTGATGAACACGACGAAGCTCACCGCGAAGGCGACCGCCGCGATCTTGGACTCGATGCCGGTGCCGAACCACAGCAGCAGCAGCGGCGCATAGCCGACCACGGGAACCGAATTGATCGCGGTCGCAACACTGACGAAGCCGCGCCGCGGCCACGGGAAAAGGGCCAGCAGGACAGCCACGCCGATGCCGATGGTGCAGCCGATGAGATAGCCGGCGAGGGCCTCGCCGCCGGTATATCCCGCCGCCGCCGCCAGCGCCGCCCGGCGCTCGACGATGGCCTGCACGATGCCGCTCACCGGCGGCAGGACGTAGGTCGGTAACTCGAGCAGACGCGTCGCCGCCTCCCAGCCTCCCAGCAGCATCAGCCCGCCAATGATGCCGCGCTGAACCTCGCGCGACGGTACGATGGTCCGGGTTGCGATGGTCCGCCGCTTCACTGCTCGGCTCTCCAGAACACCACCTTCCGCTCGATCCCGGCGACGCTGGCATAGAAGAGCGTGCCCAGCGCCGAGGCGACGAGGAGCGCGGCCCAGATGCCGACGACGTTCTCGTTGTAGGTCGCCTGGAGCAGCAGGACCCCGAGCCCGGTCGTGTCGCCGAACCACTCACCCACCATCGCGCCCACGAGGCTGAGCGACGTGGCCAGCCGCAGCGCGACGAAGATCTGCGGCAGGGCGTTCGGGAACTGGAGCTTCCAGAAGAGCTGGCGATGCGGCGCGCCGAAGCTCTTCATCAGCGCTTCCTGCGCCGGATCGACGGACTGCAGGCCGAGCAGCGTGTTCACCGTCACCGGGAAGAAGGTGAGATAGAAGGCCATGACCGCCTTGGCGAACAGCGTGTTGCCGAACCACAGGACGACCACGGCACCGAAGGCGATGACGGGGATCGTCTGGGAAACGACGAACATGGGGAAGAGCGTGTCCTTCAGAACCTTGTGGTGGAAGAACACGCTGCCCAGCAGGACGCCGAACGCGGCGCCGGTGACGTAGCCGAGCAGCGTCTCCGCTGCCGTTCGCGCGACACTGGCGGCATAGGCCGCCGGCGTGGACGCGATGGCATCGAGGACGACGCTCAGCTTCGGCAGGTAGTAGGGCCTGATCCCGAACAGCAGCACGGAGGCCTGCCAGGCGACGGCGATCGCCGCCAGCCCGGCGACAAGCCTCAGGACCGTGTGACCGGTCGAGAAAAGCCCCGCCGAAGTCTTGCTTGCTGCCGCCACCCTCAGACCTTGCGATCGGCGAGCGCGATCGATTGGAGCGGCGCGGAGATGAAGGCGGCCTTGAGGTCGACCGGGCCGCTGATCACCTTGTAGTTCAGGAACACGTCGTGCGCTGTCTTGACGGCGGCCGGATCGATCCAGAACAGCCCCTCCTCGCTGGCCTTGCCGGCGAGCATGAGGCGCTTGATCTCGGCCAGCATGAACTCCTGGTGTTCGCGCTGCAGCGTCGGGGCGAGCTTCATCATGAGATCGATGGCCGCCTTCTGGTCGGCGAACGCATCGCGCCAGCCGCGGATCGACGCCCTGAGGAAGGCGGGCAGCAGCTCCGGCTTCTCCTTCGCCGTCGTCTCCGACACGATCAGCGTGTCGCGCGGCACAGTGATGCCGTAGTCCTCGGCCGCGAACTTCGTCAGGTTGGCCATGCCGATGCGCTTATCGAGCGTGTAGAACTCGTTGTAGAGGGTGGCCGTGAACACATCGACCTTGCCCTCGACGAACGGGGTTGCGCTCACCTGCTGCGGCTGGATGTTGACGTCCTTGGGGTTGACCCCGGCCTTCGCCAGCACGCTCTCGAGGACGTAGTTGGCGCCGGTGAACCAGGTCGTGGCGACGCGGCCCTTGAAGTCCTGGATCGTCTTCACCGGCCCGTCCTTCTTGGAGACGAAGACGAAGGGCGTGATCTGGTGTCCGATGCCGAAGCAGACGATCGGGAGCTTCTTGTCGCGCGCGGCGAAGACGCTGTCCGTACCGCCCGAGACGCCGAACGTGTCGGCGCCCGTGGCGACCAGGTTCTCGGTCAGGAGATTGGGGCCGCCGGGATTGATCGTGAGATCGATGCCCTCGGCGCGGTAATAGCCCTTCTCGACGGCAAGGTAGAAGCCCATGAACTGCGCCTGCGGCAGCCACTTCAGACGCAGCGATGCCTTCACCGGCGCGCCGCCAAAGGCCCGGACATAGGGCGCCGCGACCAGGCCGGCGGCACCAAGGGTGGAAAGGACCTGTCGTCTCCTGATCATGAGCGCACTCCTCGGTTGGGATGATTGAGCGGGGCCGGCCTGCCGCCGGTCGGGAACGGAATCATGGTCACTCGCGGTAGCTCGCATCGATCCGGTCGAGCTGGCGCATCAGGCCGGGCCACTCGCGCTCGCCGGGGACGAGGATATCGCCCTGCATCTCCCAGAACTGGCGGGCGGCCTTCTCGCAGACCTCGTGGGGCGGCACGACGATCTTCGCGCCGGCCGCCGCGGCGGCCTGGAGCGACAACTGGATCTTGGCGGCGCGCTCGAAATAGTAGAGCAGCATGAACGCCTCGCCGGGGCTGCGGCCGACGGTCAGGATGCCGTGGTTGCGCATCAGCAGGACGCGGTTGTCGCCGAGATGGGCGATCAGCCGCTCCTGCTCATCGAGATCGATCGCCACGCCCTCGTAGTCGTGGAAGCTCTGGCGATTGTAGAAGCGCATGGCGAACTGGCTGAGCGGCAGCAGCCCCTCTTCCTGGCTCGACACGGCGACGCTGGCGTCGGAATGCGTATGCAGCACGCAGACGGCATCCTCGCGGCCCTTGTGGATCGCGCCATGGATCACGAAGGCCGCCGAATTCACTTCGTGGGGATTGTTGTCGAGCTTGCGGCCTTCGATATCGATCCGCACCAGGCTCGATGCCGTGATCTCCTCGAACAGCAGGCCGTAGGGATTGATGAGGAATTGGTCGCGCTGACCCGGCACGCGCATGGAAATGTGATTGTAGATCAGGTCGTCGAGCCCGAGCTTGGCGACCAGCCGGTAGCAGGCCGCCAGCTCGACACGGGCCGCCCATTCGGCCGGGTCGACGCTGGGCATTTGGCGCAGGCTGATGCTCATTGCGCGTACTCCCTGAAATTGGCGGCGGCGAAGGATTTCATGCTCTCCTCCTCGATGGCTGCCAGGAGGGCACGCTTGATCTCGATGAAAGCCGGCGAGGTGACGATGTCGGGCGAGCGGGGACGCGGCAGGTCGACCCGCTGTTCGAGCTTCACGCCGCCCGGCCGCGCGGTCATGACCAGCACGCGGTCGCCGAGGAAGATCGCCTCGTCGACGTCGTGCGTGATGAAGAGGATCGTGCGCCGGTTCTTCTGCCATACATCCAGCAGCCAGCGCTGCATCATGGCGCGCGTCAGCGCGTCCAGCGCGCCGAACGGCTCATCGAGCAACATCAGCTCGCGCTTGAACAGGAAGGTGCGCATGAGCGCCACGCGCTGACGCATGCCGCCGGAAAGCTGGTGCGGATAATGATCGGCGAAACCGCTGAGCCCGAACTCGGGCAGCAGGCCGAGAGCCTCGGCCCGCGCCTTCTTGCGCGGTACGCCTTCGACCTCGAGGGCGAGGATCGCGTTGTCGATGACGGTCCGCCACGAGAACAGCAGGTCGCGCTGAGGCATGAACGAGACGCGGCCCAGCAGGTCGCTGGCGTGAACGCTGCGCGATTCGAATCTCAGGATCCCGCCGGTATCGGGCTCCTCCAGCCCGGCGACGATATTGAAGAGGGTGCTCTTGCCGCAGCCGCTGGGGCCGACCACGGTGACGAACTCGCCGAGCGCCACCGACGCCCGGAAGTCGTGCAAGGCGGCCACGGAGCCGAACGTCTTGTTGACGTTGCGAAGCTCCAGGATCGGCTTGGCGGGATCGCCGGCCGTCGCCGATGGCCTCTCCTTTTGCAGCATCGTCCCCCTTCCCGCATACACGCGCCCAACAGCGCATACATGCGCATGCCTTGCGAGAAACGACGCAAGCGGCGTGCCATAAGCCTGGATCGGGAAACAATGCGAACACCCGCGTGACTCATTGACGATCCCGACGTCGTCGGCCATGTTCGACCAACTCTCGGTATACATATGAACGATTTTTGTGCACGCAAATGACAGCAGTTGCATCCAGAAGCGCCAGGGTCGCGCGCCCTGCCGGCGGCCGAGCCTCTCGCGGGACCAGCCAGACCCTCGCTGAAAGCATCCGGTTCAAGATCGAGACGCTGATCTCCAACGGACGCTATCCGCCCGGAACGCGACTCGACGAACAGGAAGTGGCGCAGCGCTTTGGCGTGTCGCGCACGCCCGTGCGCGAGGCGATCCGCCTGCTCGCCGCCGACAACCTCGTCGAACTGCGGGGACGCCAGGGCACGATTGTCCGCGCGATCAGCGCCCACGATCTGCTCGAGATGTTCCAGGTCATGGCCGAACTCGAAGGATTGAGCGCCCGCCTCGCATCCCGTCGCATGGACGAAGCCGATCGCGCCGCTCTTCGAAAGATCCACGACAAGCTCGTCGACGTAGCGCGCACCGGTGACATCGATACCTTCTACGAAGTCAACGTGGCGTTCCACGAAGTCATCCTTGTCGCCAGCCGCAACGCCTTCCTGATCGAGCAGACGCGGCAGCTCAGGAACCGCGCCGACATCTATCGGCGGCGCGTGACCTACGTTCCCAATCGCCTGCCCGACACGATCGTGGAGCACGAAGCGGTGATGAACGCGATCCTGGCCGGCGACGGCGAGACGGCGCATCGGCTGATGCGCGACCACGTCAATCTCCTGGGCGATACGCTCGCGGATTTTCTCGCCGTCTTCGATTGAAGGTACGCAATTTGCTCCTGACGACTCATTGATCACTTCGCGAGCCGAACCTTGAAACTGGACCTCACAGACAAATCCGCCCTCATCACCGGCGCCTCCAAGGGCATCGGCCTGGCCGTGGCCCAGGTCCTGGCCCGCGAAGGCTGCGACGTCCACATCGCCGCCCGCAACGGCGAGGCCATGCAGGCGGCCAAGACGGCGATCGAGGCGGAGACCGGCCGCAAGGTCACGGTGCACGTCGCCGATCTCGGCAGCACACCGGCGATGGAAGCGCTGGCCGCGGCCGTGGGGCGCGTCGATATCCTGGTCAACAATGCAGGCGACATCCCGGCTGGCTCGCTGCACGTCGTCGACGATGCAGCCTGGCGAAAGGGCTTCGACCTCAAGGTGTTCGGCTACATCGCACTGTCGCGCCTGCTCTATCCGCAGATGCGGGGCCGGGACGGCGTGATCGTCAATGTCATCGGCAACTCGGGCGAAAACTGGGACGCGAGCTACATTGCCGGCAGCACCGGCAACGCCGCCCTGATGGCCTTCACCAAGGC
>JAFEFG010000188.1 GCA_018240685.1 Pseudomonadota bacterium
TTCAAGGCGTCCAACGACGTCTATGCCGAGATCACGGCGAAGAACGCGAACTTCAAGAAGATCTTCGATTCCATGATGGCCTTCCGCAAGGAGGAGGTCCTCTGGTTCCGCGTCGCCGAGAACACCTTCGACAATTTCATGGCGCGTCAGTCGGCGGCCGGAAAACTCTGATCGGCGCTTCGCCTCGACACTCGACAAGCCCCGCTTCGGCGGGGCTTTTTCTTGGGCGGACGGGACCTTTCCAAAGGGGAGGGCCTGTGCCATAAGTCTGCGGCTCCGCATCGCAGAATGCGGGCGTGTAAGCATACGCGTAAAAGTAAGAAAAGTTCTGGGAGCACAATCTACATGCAACGTCGCAGATTCCTGCGCACGGCCGGTGTCGGCGGTGCGTCAGTTGCCGTGAGCGCCGCTGTTGCGGCCCCGGCGATCGCTCAATCCATGCCCGAGCTCAAGTGGCGCATGCCGTCGAGCTTCCCGAAGTCGCTCGACACGCTTTATGGCGGCGCCGTTCGCTTCGCGAAGATCGTCGCCGAGGCCACGGACAACAAGTTCCAGATCCGGGTTTTTGCAGCCGGCGAGATCGTTCCCGGCCTTCAGGTCGCCGATGCGGTGCAGAGCGGCACGGTGGAGATCGGCCACAACGCCTCGTACTACTATTTCGGGAAGGATCCGACCTTCGCCCTGGGAACGGCGGTGCCGTTCGGCCTGAACACCCGCCAGATGGATGCGTGGCTGATGGAGGGCGGCGGAGGCCAGCTGCTGAACGAGTTCTACAAGAACTACAACATCTACGGCATCGCCTGCGGCAACACGGGCTGTCAGATGGGCGGCTGGTACCGCAAGGAAATCAAGACCGTCGAGGATCTCAAGGGCCTCAAGATGCGCATCGGCGGCTTCGCCGGCCAGGTGATGACCAAGCTCGGCGTCATTCCCCAGCAGATCGCCGGCGGCGACATCTATCCGGCGCTGGAGAAGGGCACGATCGACGCCGCCGAGTGGGTCGGCCCCTATGACGACCAGAAGCTCGGCTTCAACAAGGTGGCGCCGTACTACTACTATCCGGGCTGGTGGGAGGGCAGCGCCACGCTCCACACCTTCGTCAACCTGGAGAAGTGGAACACCCTGCCGAAGGGCTACCAGGCCATCGTCGAGGCGGCCTGCGCCGACGTCAACCAGTGGATGACCGCCAAGTACGACGCCGACAATCCCAAGGCGTTGCGCGAGCTGGTTGCGGGCGGCACCAAGCTGACCCCGTTCTCGCCCGCCATCATGGAGGCGGCCTTCAACGCGTCCAATCAGGTCTATGCCGAGACGAGCGCGAAGAACGCCAACTTCAAGAAGGTCTATGAGGCGATGGCAGCCTTCCGCAAGGAAGAGGTGCTGTGGTTCAGGGTGGCCGAAGACACCTTCGACAACTTCATGGCCCGCCAGTCCGCGGCCGGAAAGCTCTGAGCCGCTCGCGCTCGACGAAAGCCCCGCTTCGGCGGGGCTTTTTGTTTGGAGGCATCGCCGCTCGTCCACGCACCCGGCGGCATTTTTCACACCCCGCGCAGCTCCATGCTTTCCAAGATGCATTCCGCATGTCAATGTCGAGACGCCAAAAAAGGGCACTTAATCAAAGCCCAATGGGAGGAAAAGGAATGCAGCGTCGTAGGTTTGTGAGGACTGCGGGTATTGGCGCGGCGGGGGCCGCGGCGGTATCGGCCGTGGCGGCTCCGGCGATCGCGCAGAGCATGCCGGAGATCAAGTGGCGCCTGACGTCGAGCTTCCCGAAGTCGCTCGACACGCTCTATGGCGGCGCCGAGCTGTTCTCGAAGGCGATCGCCGAGATGTCCGACAACAAGTTCCAGGTCCGCGCCTTCGCCGCCGGCGAAATCGTCCCCGGCCTGCAGGTCGCGGACGCCGTACAGAACGGCACCGTGGAGGCCGGCCAGACGGCGGCCTACTACTACTTCGGCAAGCATCCGTCCTTCGTCTTCGAGACGGGCCTGCCGTTCACGCTGAACCAGCGCGAGCAGTATGCGTGGCTCTATTTCGGCGGCGGCGGCCAGCTGATCAACGAGTTCTACAAGGAATACAACTTCCGATCCTTCGTCTTCGGCGGCACGGGCTGCCAGATGGGCGGCTGGTTCCGCAAGGAAATCAAGTCCATGGACGACATGAAGGGGCTGAAGTTCCGGATCGGCGGTTTCGCCGGACTGATCATGCAGCGGCTGGGAGTGGTGCCGCAGCAGATCGCCGGCGGCGACATCTATCCGGCGCTGGAGAAGGGCACGATCGATGCCTGCGAATGGGTGGGGCCGTACGACGACGAGAAGCTCGGCTTCAACAAGGTCGCCAAGTACTACTACTACCCCGGCTGGTGGGAAGGCACGTCCGCCGGCTCGCTCTTCGTCAACAATGCGGCGTGGGAGAAGCTGCCCAAGGCCTACCAGAGCATGATCGAGACCGCGGCCGGCCTCGTGACGTCGTGGATGGTGCCGAAGTACGACGCCCTGAACCCGGCGGCGCTGCGGCGGCTGGTGGCGGCGGGCACCGAGCTGCGGCCGTTCCCGCGGCCGGTGCTCGAGGCCTGCTTCAACGAGTGCTACAAGTTCTACGACGAGCTGTCGGCGAAGGACCCGAAGTTCAAGAAGATCTACGACAGCCTCAAGGCGTTCCGCACCGACGAGAACCTGTGGTTCCGCGTCGCCGAGAACACGTTCGACAACTTCAATTTCGCCATGTCGGCCCAGGGCCGCTAGGCTCCGAGCCCGTCGCGAAGCCGACAGGAGAAGCCCCGCCGTTCGGCGGGGCTTTTTCATGTCACTTGAAGACCGGCGGTGCGGCGTCGTCGGTCGGCGGCGCCTGGAGCTCGATCTTGACCTTGTTCGGATCGACCTTCGGCCCCTTGTCGAGACCGCCGGTCACCATGCCGGGGAAGATGATGACCAGGGCCACCATGATCACCTGGATCAGGACGAAGGGGATGGCGCCCCAATAGATCTCCGCGGTGGTGATGCCATCGGTCTTCCGGCCCGTGACCTTGTCGATATACGGCGCGTCGGGCGCCACCGAGCGGAGGTAGAAGAGCGAGAAGCCGAAGGGCGGGTGCATGAACGAGGTCTGCATGTTCACGCCCAGCAGGACGCCGAACCAGATCAGGTCGATTCCGAGGGTTTCCGCCGGCTTCGCGAGGAGCGGGATGATGATGAAGGCCAGCTCGAAGAAGTCGAGGAAGAACGCCAGGAAGAAGATCAGGATGTTGACGACGATCAGGAAGCCGACCGCGCCGCCCGGCAGGGCGAGGAGCAGGTGTTCGACCCACTGGTCTCCGTTGACGCCGTAGAAGCTGAGGCTGAAGACGCGGGCGCCCACGAGGATGAACACCACGAAGGCGGTCAGCTTGGCGGTGCTGTCCATCGCCTGCTTGAGCAGGCTGAGGTTCAGGCGCCGGTTGGCAAGCGCCAGCAGCAGGGCGCCGGTCGCGCCCATGGCGCCGCCCTCGGTCGGCGTCGCGAGGCCGATGAAGATCGTCCCCAGGACCAGGAAGATCAGCGCCAGGGGCGGCATCATGACGATGACGACCTGCTGGCCGAGCCGGCTGATGAGGCCGAGGCCGAGGGCGCGGTTGGCGAGCGCGACCACGTAGGCGATCACGCCGGCGCCGGCGGCGGCCCAGATGTCCTCCCAGTCGAGATACATGTTCAGGCCGACGCCGATGGCCGTCACGATGACCAGCAGGACGATCAGGGAGGCATAGCCGGCGCTGCCGTCGTCCTCCTTGAGCTGGCGCGCCTCGGGCGGCAGTGCGGGAGCGGAGGAAGCTTGCACGATGGTGCGGACCAGCACGTAGCCGACATACAGGGCCGTCAGCACGAAGCCGGGTATGATGGCGCCCTTGTACATGTCGCCGACGGAGCGGCCGAGCTGGTCGGCCAGCACGATCAGCACCAGGCTGGGTGGAATGATCTGCGCCAGCGTGCCTGAGGCGGCGATGACGCCGGACGCCAGCTTCCGGTCATAGCCATAGCGCAGCATGATCGGCAGCGAGATCAGGCCCATCGAGATGACGGACGCGGCGACGACGCCGGTGGTCGCGGCCAGCAGGGCGCCGACGAAGATGACGGCGTAGGCGAGACCGCCGGGCAGCGGTCCGAACAGCTGGCCGATGGTGTCGAGGAGATCCTCCGCCATGCCCGACCGTTCCAGGATCAGGCCCATGAAGGTGAAGAACGGGATGGCGAGGAGGGTGTCGTTCTCCATCACGCCGAAGAGGCGGTTGGGCAGCGCCTGCAGGAGGTTGGGCGTGAACAGGCCGAGCTCGATGCCGATGATGGCGTAGAGCATGCCGAGCGCGGCCAGCGAGAAGGCGACCGGGTAGCCCATCAACAGGAAGAAGACGAGCGACACGAACATGATCGGCGCCATCTCGTTGCGCGCCAAGGTCGCGAACGTGCTGTCGGGCGCCAGGAGCGCAACGCCGAGCAGGGCGATGAGCGCAACGAGGAATGCGTAGAAGAACCCGCGAATGAGCTTCATGGCTGCTGGCCCCCGTCAGTGAGGCTGCGTGCGGGTGCGGGGATCGACGTATACGCCGCGCATCACGCCGATCTGCTTGATGATCTCCGATATGCCCTGCAGGAGCAGCAGGCCGAAGCCGACGATGATCATGAGCTTCACCGGCCAGCGCAACAGGCCACCGGCGTTGCTCGAATGCTCGTCGATCCGCCACGACTCCAGGAAATAGGGCCAGGATTCGTAGAGCATGATGAGGCAGAGCGGCAGGAGGAAGAAGACGTGGCCGAAGAGCGCGATGCGGTCGTTCGCCTTCTTCGACAGATGGCTGGCCACGATGTCGATGCGGATGTGTTCCTTGCGCAGGAGCGCATAGCCGGCGCAGCCCAGGAACACGGCGCTGAAGAGATACCACTGCAGCTCGAGCCAGGCGTTCGAACTGGAGTCGAAGAATTTTCTCGCGATCGCGTTGGCCGTGCTGATCAGCACCGTCGCCAGGATCAGCCAATACAAGGTCCGACCGACCACCTCGGTCAGGCGGTCGATCAATGCACTCACCCTGAGAAGTCCGGACACGGAAATCACTCCCTGCACTTGCTTTTTGCCGACGTTCTGGCTGTTACCGCCTGCGACATCGGGACTTTCCATCTAGCAGAAAAACACCTTGGCGAAAGCGATCTTTCGCCAGGGAGTAGCAAAACCAAGCCGAACAGTGGGAATTGGGGCGCCGCCTCGCGATATCGGCCTAAGACCGCGGCAGCTCGGTCCAGCCGTCGGGGCCGAAATACTCCAGCGGCTGGAAGGCGCGCTTGTAGGCCATCTTGCTCGAATCGGCGATCCAGTAGCCGAGATAGACATAGGGCAGGCCGCGCCGGGCGGCCGCCTCGGCGAGCCAGAGGATGATGTAGGTGCCCAGGCCCCGCTGCGGGTTATGGGGATCGAAGTAGCTGTAGACGGCCGAGACGCCGCTCGACAGCCAGTCCACCAGGCAGGCGCCGACCAGGCGCCCGTCGGCCGAGTCGTCGCGGAACTCGATGATCGCCGTGTCGACCGGGCTCTCCTCGACCATGGCCCGGTAGTCGTCGAAATCCATGTCGGCCATGTCGCCGTCGCGATGGCGGGCCATGACATAGCGCGAGAAGAGCGCGTACTGCTCGCCGGTCGCCAGGGCCTGGGTCTCGGTGGCGTGGATATGCTCGTTGCGCTGCCAGGTGCGCCGCTGCGCGCGGCTGGGCTCGAAGTCGCGGACCCGGATGCGGACGGGCACGCAGGCCCGGCAGCCGTCGCACAGCGGCTTGTAGACGAAGTGGTGCGAGCGCCGGAAGCCGGCATCGGTCAGCGTGTCGTGCTGGGAGATCGCGTCCGGTCCGCTGAGCTCGGTGACGAGCTTGGTTTCCAGCCGGTGCGGAAGGTACGGGCAACGCATCGCCGGCGTCGTCCGGAAGAACCGCAGGGTCTGGATATTCTGGCGGATGAACATGATGACTGTGGAGAGTGTAGCGCGAACGGCTGCGAAGGAAAGCAGACGTTGGTCCAATGCGGCCTAAAAAGCCGTTG